>JARFRG010000234.1 GCA_029287375.1 Boseongicola sp.
TTGTGCGTCAGGAAGAGGTCACGATACAGCCCGCCGTCCTTCCCGTTGAGGCATCCGATGACGAGGCCGAAGACCTTACCGATCCATCAGACGACACCGCGCTCGTTATGGCGCCGGGCGACGCCGTGGTGACGGAACCGGACGAGGCGCCAAAACGTCAGGGCTTTTTCGCGCGCCTCTTTGGTGGCGGCGCTGTGGCCAGCGAAGCAACCGACGATGAGGCGGATCTCATAGGCGCAGCGGCTCCCGATGTTGAAACCGAACCGCTTGATCCGATCACTGCAGGCGCGGAAGCCGCAATCGCCGCCGCCGAAGCAAGCGCCCCGCGCACAAGCGCATCCGTGCGTCCGGTCCAGCGCAGCCTGGCCCCTCCCGCATCTCCTCCTGCGACCACGGCAACGCCCGCACCTGTCGTGGCGGCGGCGCCCGTCGCGCCAGTTCCCACGCCCGCACCACAAACCCTGAACAACCCGTATGTTCAGGTCGGCCTTTTCACGGTTGAGGCCAACGCTAATGCCGCCGCGACAGGGCTGCGTCAGGGCGGCATCGTGCCAACGATCACACCCGGCACCAACGCCGCCGGGACGTTCTGGCGCGTCCTCGTCGGCCCAATGAGCAGCCCCGATGACCAGTCCGAAATCCTCAGCCAGGTCAAATCGCTCGGCTATTCAGACGCCTTCCTTGTTTCCAACTGACCCAAAACCCAGACCGGAGGCCCGCGCCCCATGCTCCGCCGCATCGCCACATTCGCCCTGATCGTCACCACCGCCTGCGCCAGCGCCCTGCCCGGCCCAGCCGAAGCCGCCTTCGAAACCCGCGCCACATCGGCCTATCTCTACGATGTCACAACAGACACCGTCCTCTACCAAAAGAACGCCGACATACCGCTGCCACCCGCATCGATGTCCAAACTGATGACGCTTTATATGCTGTTCGAAGCCCTGCGCGACGGCCGCGTCACCTTGGAGACCACCTTCGGCGTCTCCACCAAAGCCCGCCTGATGGGCGGCTCCACGATGTTTCTCGACGAAACCGACCGTCCTTCCGTTGAAAGCCTTATCAAGGGCATCATCGTGCAATCCGGCAATGACGCCTGCATCGTGGTTGCCGAAGGCCTTGCCGGCTCCGAAGACGCCTTTGCGCGCCAGATGAACGCCCGCGGTTCGGAAATTGGCCTCACAGCCTCGACCTTTGCCAATGCTTCAGGCTGGCCCGACCCGAACCACCGAATGTCGATGCACGACCTCGCCGTCCTTGCCACCAGCATCATCAATGATTTCCCCGAATACTACGGCTACTTCGCACTTGAAGAATACGACTTCGACGGACGCTCACCCTCGAACCGCTTCAACCGCAACCCGGTTCTGGGTCTCGGCCTTGGTGCAGACGGCCTCAAAACCGGCCACACCGTCGAGGCAGGCTACGGCCTTGTCGGCTCAGCCATGCAAGGCGACCGCCGCATCGTCTTCGTCTTCTCCGGTCTCGAATCCCAGGTTGACCGCCGCCAGGAGGCTGAAAGCTTCGTCAATTGGGGGTTCCGCCAGTTCCTCTCCAAGAACGTCGCGAAAAAAGGCGACACCGTCGCACAAGCCCCCGTCTGGATGGGAAGCCAGCAACACATCAACCTGATCACCGACAGCGATATCCGCCTTCTCGTGCCAGCTATCGGACAAGACAGCGTTGAAACGCGCGTCGAATACCAAACCCCGCTCGAAGCCCCGATAGCAGTTGGCGATAAGGTCGGTGAGCTTGTCGTAACAGCGCCCGACATGCCGGAAAAGCGCATCCCTCTCGTGTCCGACCGCGATGTCGCATACGGCGGCTTTGTCCCGCGCATCCGCGCCTCGGCCTATGTCCTGTTTGACAAGGCCATGGGTCAGGTGCAGACCCTCTTGGAATGAGCCTCGGACGATTTATCACATTTGAAGGCATCGACGGATCGGGCAAATCTACCCAAGCCCGGCTTTTGCATGACCACCTGACCGCCAAAGGTCAGGACGCGATTCTGACCCGCGAACCCGGAGGCGCGCCAGGAGCCGAAGACATCCGCCGCCTGCTTGTCGAAGGCGACCCCGACCGCTGGTCCCCCGAAACCGAAATCCTGCTTTTTACAGCCGCAAGACGCGATCACCTCGAACGCACGATCGACCCCGCCCTCACACGTGGCGCCACCGTCATTTCCGACCGTTTCGCTGATTCAACCCGCGTTTACCAAGGCGCGGCACGCGGTGATCTGCGCGACCTCGTTGACCGCCTCCACGATGCCGTTATCGCCGTAGAACCGGATCTCACCTTCATCATCGACATGGACCCGGACGCAGCCCTCGCCCGCGGCCTCGCACGAAACTCTGGCGAGGATCGCTTCGAAGACATGGGAGCGGCTTTCCAACACAAACTCCGTGCGGGCTTCATTTCCCTTGCCAAAGCCAACCCAAAACGGTGCCACCTGATCGACGGGAACCGCACGCCCGAAGCCGTCGCGCGCGATATTGCGGCAATCGCCGACGCCCCCCAATGAGCGACGACGACCTCCCAGAAGCCGACCGCGCAGACGGCGCGCCGCACCCACGCGAAACCCGCACACTTTTCGGGCAAGACGCGGCGCAGGCTGACATCCTTGAGGCCGTCACCGGAACGCGCATGCACCACGCATGGCTGCTAACTGGTCCAAAAGGCGTCGGAAAGGCAACACTCGCCTGGGGCATGGCCCGTTACCTCATCGCGACACCTCCAGAAACGGGCGAGGCCGGCCTGTTCGGCGACGCGCCCCCACCACCCACAAGCCTCGATATCCCCTCTGATCACCCTGTCGCCCACCGCATCACGGCGCTCTCTGAACCCGGCCTCCTTTTGATCCGGCGGGCATGGGATCGCGATAAAAAGCGCCTCAAGGCACAGATCACCGTCGATGAGGTCCGCAAACTCGGCAGCTTCTTCGGACTTTCCGCAACCGACGGAGGCCGTCGTGTTGTCATCGTAGACAGCGTCGACGACATGAACCCGTCCGCCGCAAACGCTCTTCTCAAAGTCCTCGAAGAACCGCCGAAAAACGCGGCCCTCATCCTGATCAGCCATGCTCCGGCGCGCCTTTTGCCGACTATTCGCTCGCGGTGTCGCACCTTGCGGCTGCCCGCTCTGTCTCCCGAGGCCCTGAGCGAAGCGCTCGACCAGTCAGGTTACCCCGAAACCGATCCCGGTCTTACGGCTCTTGCTGCAGGCTCGGTCGGCAGCGCGATCCGCCTTTTGATCCAGGATGGCCCGCAGCTTTACGCCAATATCCTCGCCCTTCTGGCAAGTTGCCCCAGCCTCGACCGCGCCCGCACCCAGAAATTCGCCGAACACATCACCCAGCGTGGCCAGGAAGACCGCCTTGCCGTCGCGCTCACTCTTCTTGATCTCGCATTGTCCCGCATGTCCCGCACAGGCACGGGCCTCACGCCCGAACCGCACGTCTCGACGGATGAGCCGCAAATCTTCACCCGTCTCTCGCCAGACGCGAGAGCAGCCCGCAAATGGGCCGCCCTCCAACAGGAATTGTCCAGACGCATTGGCCACGGCCGCGCCGTCAACGTCGACGCCCAAAGCCTTGTCCTCGATGCCTTCCTCAAGATCAACGAGACCGCCGCGCGTCCTTGACGCCCATCCGCAAAGTCTTGATACGAAACACATGCACGCGCCTGGCCCTGATATTCCGCTGACCGACAGCCACTGCCATCTCGATTTCCCGCAGTTCGAAGGCGAAATCGACGACCTTTTGGCACGCGCACGCGCCCGTGGCATCCATCGCATGGTGACGATCTGCACAAAGCTCCGCGCGTTGGCGCCCGTACAAGCCCTCGCAGAAACCCATACAGAAATCTTCTTCGCCGCAGGCACGCACCCGATGTCCGTTGCCGACGAACCTCTTGTCACGCTTGACGACCTCCTCGCAGTCGCCGCCCACCCTAAATGCGTGGGCATCGGCGAAACCGGGCTCGACTATCACTACACGGTCGAAAGCAAAGACATTCAGCAGACATCTCTGCGCATCCACATAGACGCCGCGCGCCAAACTGGCCTGCCCCTCATCATCCACGCCCGCGACGCCGACGACGACATGGCCGCGATCCTGACCGAAGAGCACGCGCGCGGCCCCTACACTTGCGTCATGCACTGCTTTTCGTCCTCTGCCGCGCTTGCCAAGGCAGCGCTGGACCTCGGCTTCTATCTCTCCATGTCCGGCATCGCCGCATTCCCCAAAAGCCAGCCGCTTCGCGATATCTTTGCGGCAGCACCCGTTGACCGTATTCTCGTCGAAACCGACGCGCCATATCTTGCGCCGCCACCAAATCGTGGCAAGCGCAACGAACCGAGTTTCGTCGCCGACACGGCCCTTATCGGCGCTCAATCTTTCAACATGGATTACAGTGACTTCGCGGAACAAGTTGAAGCAAATTTTAACCGCCTTTTCACGAAAGCTGCCCAATGGCAAAGCTGACATTCACCATCCTTGGCTGCGGCTCCTCTGGCGGCGTTCCTCGACTTGGCGGCCTTTGGGGCGAATGCGATCCCACCAATCCGAAAAACCGCCGCACGCGCTGCTCCCTTCTGGTCGAGCGGACGACCGATAACGGAACCACCCGCGTTCTCATCGACACCTCTCCGGACATGCGCCAACAGCTTCTCAACGCAGGCGTCGGCACCTTGGACGCCGTTCTTTACACCCACAGCCACGCAGATCACGTCCACGGTATCGACGATCTGCGCATGATCGTATTCAATCAAAAAACTCACGTCCCGGTCTGGGCCGACGGACCCACACAAGAACGCCTCTACGCGAGTTTTGCCTACGCCTTCATCCAACCGCAGGGCTCACCCTATCCCCCGATCCTCGACATGCATACCATTGACGGAAACGTCACGATCTCAGGCGCGGGCGGAGACATTACCTTCGCCCCCTTCGAAGTCGATCACGGTGCCATCGAAGCTCTCGGTTTTCGCATTAAGAACGTCGCGTACCTCCCTGATGTTGCATCCATTTCAGACTCGGAATGGCACAATGTCGAAAACCTCGACGTCTGGATCGTTGACGCCCTCAGACGCACGCCACACCCGACCCACGCCCATCTGGAACGTACGCTCGAATGGATCGCCAAAGCACAGCCCAAGCGCGCTGTCCTGACCAACATGCACATCGACCTCGACTACGAAACCGTCGCCGCCGAAACCCCGGATCACATCACCCCCGCCTTTGACGGCATGACCATCGAACTGGACGACTAACCGTCATGCAGGCGCTTCTCGACGTCATCCTCCCCGTTTTTCTGGTCATTGGCTTTGGCTATTTCGCCGTCTGGAAAGGCTGGTTTCCGGACTCGGGCGTTGAGGGCTTGATGAAGTTCACCCAAAACTACGCCATCCCCTGCCTCCTTTTTCGCGCTATATCGACCCTCGATCTCACTGCGCAATTCAACCCGGCGCTCTTGATTTCCTTTTATACCGGCGCCACCCTCGGCTTCACCGCCGGCACACTTGGCGCCCGCCTGATCTTTAAACGCGACTGGAGCGACAGCGTCGCCATCGGCTTTGTCTGTCTTTTCTCCAACTCCGTCCTCCTCGGCCTGCCCATCACCGAACGCGCCTATGGCATCGACGCGCTCGCCGCCAACTTCGCCATCGTCGCCTTCCATGCCCCATTCTGCTACATGCTCGGCGTCACCGCGATGGAGATTGCGCGCGCTGAAACCCGCAATCCCGCAACACTTGCGCGCACCATCTTGCGCTCGATGTTCCGCAATGCGCTGGTGATTGGCATCGCACTTGGCTTTGTCGTGAACATTGGCGGCATCCCGCTTCCAGGCGTCTTCACCGACGCCGTTGACCTCATGGTTGTCGCAGCGCTACCAGCCGCGCTATTCGGCCTTGGAGGTGTGCTCGTACGGTACAAACCCGAGGGCGATTCCCGCACAATTGCAATGGTTTGCGTAATATCCCTCATCCTTCACCCCGCCATCACCCTGACTTTGGCGACATGGTTTCAACTTGACCGCGACGCTCTCAGATCGGCCGTCCTGACTGCCAGCATGGCCCCCGGTGTGAACACTTATATCTTCGCCAATCTCTACGGCAGCGCACGCCGCGTCGCCGCGACCTCGGTACTTGTCGGAACCGCCGTCTCGATCGGCACGGTGTGGCTCTGGCTTTTGCTCCTGCCGTAAAGCCTGCGTTTACACTTCCTAAACATTAACCGTGATATTTCCTTACTTGTGCCCCAACAGGGTCACAAACCCGGGGTCTCTTTATCGTCGAAGCAACAGGAGTCGCTCTGATGAGCAACGTCATCGCCTTTCGTCGTCCGACCGAACCCCAGACCGAGGTTCAAACCTCGCAAGGGGCCACCTTTTTCGTGAATTTCAAGAACACCAATCTGATCGCACATCTTGCGAAACCGCAGGGCCAACGGACCGTGCGCGTCGAGAAAACCAACCGCTCGTAAACATCCCGGCGGGTTTCGCTTCTCTCGCCTCCTCACTGCCGCTAAACCGTAACAAACGCGTTTAGAGAGGCAGCACATGAACACCTACGATCTTTCCGGTAAAACCGCGCTTGTTACCGGCGGCGCACAAGGCATTGGCCTTGCCGTCACTTTGCGACTTCTGGCATCCGGTGCAAAAGTCGCGAGTTGGGACGTGAACGGCGACCAGAACACGCAAACCGTAGCAAATCTTGACGCCGGCGCAAATGCCACGGCCATTACCGCCGACATCTCGGACTGGGCCTCGGTGCAATCCGCACTCGCCCAGACGGAATCTGCACTCGGACCCGTCGATATCGTGGTCAACAGTGCAGGTCTCGCAGGCCCCAACGCCACTGTCGAAGACTACGACGTCGCGACCTTCGCTCAGATTTGCGCCGTGAACCTCAATGGCACTTTTCATGTCAACAAAGCCGTGGTCCCCGGCATGCGCGCGCGAAACTATGGGCGCATCGTAAACATTGCGTCGATTGCGGGCAAAGAAGGCAATCCTAACGCCTCGGCCTATTCCGCCTCAAAGGCGGGCGTCATTGGTTTCACCAAATCGCTAGGCAAGGAATTGGCGGGCCATAACATCGCGGTCAACTGTGTCACGCCCGCCGCTGCCCGCACCCCGATTTTCGACCAGATGAGCGAAGAGCATATCGCTTATATGCTCTCAAAAATCCCGCGCGCCCGCTTCCTCGAAGTCGAAGAGGCCGCCGCGATGATCACATGGTTGGCCAGCGCCGAGAATTCCTTCACAAC
>JARFRG010000251.1 GCA_029287375.1 Boseongicola sp.
ATGTTCGAACTGTCCTTGATCCCCATTCGACGCTTCAAGGCGCTTTCTGACACATCCCCAAGCTGCGATGCCATTGATATGGCAATGGAAATTCCAACCAGCTCATATCCCGCCGCCCCATTGCTTGTGTATATCGCCCCAATGATTGCTGCACCGATCCAACCTGCCACCGTGCCAGACCATGTCTTTTTGGGACTGACTTTGGGCCAGAATTTTGGCCCCCCGATAAATCGCCCGGCGAAATAGCCAAGAATATCCGTTGCGATCACAACAAGCGCCAGCCACGCCATCCATCCAAAGCCAAAATCATCGCGCAGTGCGGTCAACCCATAGCCCGCGACAAGGATAACGGCGCAATAGACTGCATACGTATTCTTGTGTTGCGCAAGCTGGCTGACCCCAATCATCGCCGGTAACAGCAAAAGCGGAAGCGCAAATCCGGTCGGAAATTCCATCGCCGCCAAAAGCACCGCACCGGTAATTGCTGCCATTGGTATGGCGCGTTTTTCGGCGCCGATCATCCGAAGCAGTTCCCAGACCATGACGCCGCAAACCAGTGCGATCAAAGCGTGAAAAGCAAAACCGCCAACCCACATCACGTAGAGGCCAACCCCAGCCGCGATGCCCCCCGACACAATGCGTTGGCTCAGATCGCTCCACTGCCCACCCCCGGCGTGGCTCATCCAGGCACAGCCCCGAAGCGCCGCTCACGTTGATTGTACCCAGACAAGATCCGCGCGAATTCGTCGCGCGTGAAGTCCGGCCAAAGCGTGTCGACAAATTCGTACTCGGAATAGGCAGACTGCCACAAAAGAAAATTCGAAATTCGCGCTTCACCGCTGGTGCGAATCACAAGGTCGGGATCGGGCAACACATAGGTATCCAATCGACGCGCAAGTGTTTCGGCGTCCACCGACTCTGGATCCAACGTGCCTTCGGCGACCTCACGACACATCCGCTTGGTCGCACGCGCGACCTCGTCGCGTCCGCCGTAATTCAGAGCAACCGTCAGATGCACAAGGTCGTTGTGGCTGGTCAACAGCTCCAGCTCGTCCATTAACGCAACAAGCGTGTCGTCCAGTTTCATGCGGTCGCCAATGAAACGAACGCGGATATTTGCTTCGACCAATTGCTTGGTTTCGCTCATCAAATATCGCTTGAATAGCTTCATCAGGCCAGAAACTTCGGACTGCGTACGCTTCCAGTTTTCGGTCGAAAACGCGAATATCGTCAAGTATTTCACGCCCATTTCCGGGCAGGCTTCGACGATTTCTCGCACCCGAAGCGCTCCGGCATGATGCCCGAATAGCCGCGGTTTTCCGCGTGCCTGCGCCCAACGACCATTGCCGTCCATGATGATCGCAACATGTTCCGGCATCGGTTTTTCAGATTTGCCCAAAAGGGGTCTCCTCGAGTTTCAGCCCCACCCCACGGTGCTTTTACACCTGCATTATTTCTTCTTGCTTACTTTCCAGGGCCGCGTCGATTTTTGCGATCCCTTTGTCTGTCAGTTCCTGTACGGCGGCTTCCCAGAACTTTTGATCGTCTTCGGACATGCCGTCAGACTTGCCCTTCTTGATCTGATCCATCCCATCTTTGCGCACATTGCGCACCGCAACGCGTGCGTTTTCCGAATAGTGGCCAGCCACTTTCGACAATTCGCGCCGACGCTCTTCGTTCAGTTCAGGGATCGGCAGGCGAATAATCGGACCATCAACCACTGGATTGATCCCAAGTCCGCTCTCGCGAAGCGCTTTTTCAACTTTGCCAATCAGACCCTTGTCCCAGACATTCACCGTAATCATCCGTGGTTCCGGCACATTGACCGTTCCCACCTGGTTGATTGGTGTCAAAGCGCCGTAGGCGTCCACCATGATCGGATCAAGCATCGAGGCCGAGGCCCGTCCGGTCCTGAGTGTCAGAAATTCCTGACGAAGAGACGCCATCGCGCCGTCCATACGCCGTTCAATATCGTCGAGATCAATGTCGTTATCGTCTGCCATGCCTGTGACTCTTGTCCATTTTTCGCGGGCTTTTGCCGGATTATCTTCCCTATATCCGTGTTTTGCCCGTTTTGTATAGTCTTTCGCCCCCGCCATGTGGTGCAGCTTGTGTGCACCTCAAGATGAATTGCGGCGACTGGCGCTACGTCTCCTGTACGATCGTATAGGTTCCCTCACCAGCAAGGATGCCGCGCAATCCGCCCGGCTCGTCAAGCGAGAAGACGATAATCGGCAGTCCGTTGTCGCGCGCCAGTGCAATAGCCGAGGCGTCCATGACTCCAAGATGCTGTGCCAAGACCTCGTCATAGGTCACCTTGTCATAGCGCACCGCATCATCATGAAGGGCGGGATCCTTGTCATAGACGCCATCGACCTTGGTTCCTTTGAAGATTGCCTCGCATGACATTTCGCTGGCGCGCAAAGTCGCCGCGGTGTCGGTTGTAAAATACGGATTGCCGGTACCGGCTGCGAAAATGCAAACGCGCTTCTTCTCAAGGTGCCGTACGGCGCGACGTCGAATATACGGTTCTGCCACCTCGTCCATACGGATCGCAGAGATCACTCGGGTGTGGATTTTCAATTCTTCAAGCGCAGACTGCATTGCCAGTGCGTTCATCACAGTTGCAAGCATTCCCATGTAGTCTGCCGTCGTCCGCTCCATCCCCTGAGCCGAGCCTTGCAGACCCCGAAAAATGTTGCCTCCGCCGATCACCATGCAGATCTCGACGCCCATTTCTTGCACCGTTTGCACTTCAGAGGCGATTCGCGCGACAGTCGGCGGATGAAGTCCATACCCCTGATCCCCCATCAGTGCCTCGCCCGATATTTTCAGAAGAACCCGTTTATAGGATGATTTACCTGCCTTAATCGCCATGTTCCCGGTCCTTCGCATCATTTCAACGCACCTTTGCGCCCGGCGCGAAAATGTCCCAAAACGGCGCAAGGTTCAACGCAGGAAGGACGCAGAACGGAAATGAGTTTGATCGAACGCGCCATTGCATCGCTTGACCGCAATAGGACGGTTCTTATTGCTGGCCCCACAGCAAGCGGAAAGTCGACACTCGCGATGGCAATTGCCGCAAAGTTCGGCTGGCCCGTGGTGAATGCTGACGCGCTTCAGGTCTATTCAGATTGGCGTGTCGTGACCGCGCGCCCAACCGAACAGGACGAGACCACAGTCCCGCATCATCTCTATGGACACATAGCCGGATCGCAAAGCTACTCTGTTGGCGATTGGTTGCGGCAAATTGAGCCGATCCTATTGGCGCAAAAATGTGTCGTCGTCGGAGGCACCGGACTATATTTTTCCGCTCTGACGGAAGGCCTTGCAGACATCCCGACACCTTCGGCCGACGTAAGGACCAGCAGCGAAGCGCGCTTGGCAACGGCAGGCCTTGCAGGGCTGCTTGAGGATCTGGACCCGAAGACCCGCGCGCGGATCGACACTGTCAATCCACGCCGTGTGCAGCGTGCCTGGGAGGTTATGGAGGCCACCGGCCGAGGCCTGGCAGACTGGCAAGACAGCACTGGCCCTGCAGTCCTTCCATTGGAACAAACGCAACCTCTCGTCTTGTCCGCCTCGAAAGATTGGCTGACGCCGCGCATCGAAACGCGTTTCGAGGCCATGATGGAAAGTGGCGCTTTAGATGAAGCACGCAAAAACGCGCCTTCGTGGCATCCTGACTTGCCGTCGGCCAAGGCAATCGGCGCCGCAGAACTGATCGCTTACGTACAGGGGCGCGCCAACCTTGAGGTCGTGCGCGAAGCCGTCACTATCCAAACCCGCCAGTATGCGAAACGCCAGCGCAGCTGGTTTCGCGCCCGCATGCAGGACTGGCATTGGATCGACGCCGCACAGCCCTAGGATGTTAGCGCTGACAATTATTGTCGCGGGCGCGCCCATGATGCGCTTTTCAGCTTTAAACTTGGCCCCTCATTTGCCATAAGGCACGCAATGACAAACAGGATCGCACTTGGGATCGGTCTGTTCCTCTGCGTGTTTTTCGCGCTGAATTTCGCCCTTGGCCTTGAGTGGCACATATATCTGGGGCGCAAGTTTATGGACCTGATCAGATTGATCGCCTTCTGGCGCTAAGTGCATCCAGCCGGGAACAGGAGAAGACCTTTGGCAGTCAAAGTCGCAATCAACGGATTTGGACGGATCGGACGAAATGTCCTGCGTGCAATCATCGAATCTGGTCGGACCGACATCGAAGTCGTGGCGATCAACGACCTCGGGCCTGTTGAAACCAACGCACACCTTTTGCGCTATGACAGCGTGCATGGACGGTTCCCTGCCACGGTGACGACGACAGAGACGACAATCGACGTCGGTCGTGGTCCAATGCGCGTCACAGCCCTTCGCAACCCGGCGGACTTGCCTTGGGGTGACGTTGATATCGTTCTGGAATGCACAGGCATCTTCACTTCGAAAGAGAAATGTCAGGCCCACCTCGAAAACGGCTCAAGCCGCGTTTTGATTTCAGCCCCGGGTTCGGATGCGGACAAGACCATTGTTTTCGGCGTGAACGACAATGCGCTCACAGCCGACGATATTATCGTATCGAACGCGTCCTGCACGACCAATTGCCTATCGCCGGTCGTGAAGGTTCTGAATGACGAGATCGGAATCGTGAAGGGCTTTATGACCACGATCCACTCTTACACTGGCGACCAGCCGACGCTGGACACAATGCACAGTGACCTCTACCGCGCCCGCGCGGCAGCTTTGTCGATGATTCCGACGTCCACAGGTGCCGCAAAAGCGGTTGGCCTCGTCCTGCCCGAACTCAACGGCAAGCTTGACGGCGTCGCGATCCGCGTTCCAACACCAAACGTGTCCGTCGTTGACCTAACGTTCGAAGCTGCGCGCGAGACTTCGGTGGAGGAAATCAACGACGCTATTCGCGCAGCAGCCCATGGCGGTCCTCTAAAGGGCATTCTTGGATTCACTGACGAGAAACTGGTTTCGATCGACTTCAACCACGACCCACATTCGTCGATCTTCCACTGCGACCAGACCAAGGTCATGGAAGGTACGATGTGCCGCATCCTGACCTGGTATGACAACGAATGGGGCTTCTCGAACCGGATGAGCGACACCGCTGTCGCCATGGG
>JARFRG010000122.1 GCA_029287375.1 Boseongicola sp.
CCTGCAATCCGTGCAACAATGCGCAAGGCAATGTAGAGGAGGCCGATGGCCCAAATCTCGGCCAGTGCTGCGAGGTGCAAAGAGGCCCCAGCAAGCAGAAAGAACAGGATCATGAAGGGCCATTTAATATGTTCGATCTCGTGGAATTCACGTTTGTGATGGGATGCGAGATTGACGATGATTGTCCCGGCCGTCATGCCCGCAATCAGGAATGAGACCTCGGCCCATAACGCCAGTCCGGCCGTCAGGAACACCAACACCAAAGCTTCGATTTGCAGGGGTTCTCCACCAACAATGCGCCCTGTAAGATACGCCCCGGGCAGCCCGACCGCAGCACCAAGGACAACCGCGCCACCAATCTCGCGCAGGACGGATATCTCGGCAGATGCCGCGATGCCTGCGGTTGCAAGGCTGAGGCAGAGGCTGAAAGCGATGAGGCCCCATGCGTCATCAACCGCCACAATACCCTCGAGTGTACGCGTAAACTCGGTGTTTATGCCCGATTGCCGGATGACGTCCGTCGTGGCGGCAGGGGCCGTAGCCGAGGCTATTGCGGACAGCACAAGCGCCAGGCGGGGATCGACGCCAAAAGCGACAAGTCCGCTCGCGACCAGAACGATTGTGATCACGACGATTGTCAACGAAATCACCAGAATGCGTGGCCCCGTCACCTTCAGTTCACTCACTTTGAGTGAGCCGCCCAAAATGAACGCCACAAAGGTGAGAGCAGTGACAGACAGGAATTCGTAGGCGCCGGTCACAGGGGCCGGGATCCATCCAAGCTGACCGGCGGCCAAGCCGCTTAGCAACAGCAGCGTCACCCTTGGAATGCGCGTTCTCCGCCCGATTTGATCCGCGCTAAGACCGACAACGAACATTGCACCGAGCGTCAGAAAAAGAATTTCGGTTTCCATCGTGTCCCCAAGGTTGCTTGCGGTGATCTTCGCAAGATTTTCATTGTCCGCCTTGATCGAAGTCATATGGCGGCCCTTTGGCTTGCCATGGTTTGAGCGCCGAAGCGATTGAGCGAAATCAAGCCGCTGAGGTTCAAAGTGTGTAGCCTTTGGGCAAGCGATGCCAGCGGAGGAGCTTATTGTGGAAACGAATGTGCTTCCAAAGATGGATATGTCGGATAACCCGACTGGGTGCTGTCCGAAATTCAATCCTGAGGGATGGGACGGGCGTCACCTCCATTTCGAAAACAAGCCCTTTGTGCGCGCAACAACGCGCAGCCTTTTGCACGTACCGATCAACATGGATGCAGTTTTCACCCGAGTGCAGACCCACATCGAAGACGCCGGAGCGCAGGCACCTGACGGGTATCTTGTGCTGAGCCGTGATTTGTCAGCAAGCGAAGCCGAGCATCTGTTCGCGGTCACGGGTCCGGTCCCTGATGAAGAAATGACCACGCTGAGCGGCGACTTCATTACCCGCGTGTTTGAGGGGCCTTATCGGCAGGCAAAGAACTGGGTGCATGAAATGGAAACGGCCGCAATTGCTGCCGGTCACACGGCCAAACGTGTTTTCATGTTCTACACGACATGCCCGAAATGCGCGCGCGCTTATGGAACAAACTACGTCATAGGCATCGTCGAAATCTGAGAAAATCCCTATAAATTATGGAGCGTGGAGACATGAAAGACCCTGAGCTTGAGATCCTTATCAATGATCTGGAAAACAAATCGCCTCTGAGTTTGGCCGAATACGATGGTATCGCGCATGCGCTTTCCTATTTGCTTCCAAAGGCCGTATCCGACGAAGCCATTGCACCACTTCACATCAGCACAACTGACGGAGCGATGCATATCGCTGATGTCGCCTACCCGAATTGGTCGGTGCACATTCACGGGCGCGCAAATGACAAGGACGGACACTGGCGCTGCACCTTGCGCGAAAGCGATGTGCGCGACAGCGATCAAGTCATTGGTGCGGGTCGGTCTCCGGTGCTGTCACAGGCAATTCTTGCTGCTGTTTTGCGGCTGGCGATGACCAAGACTTAGCGCGACGCAAATTGATCTTCCTCAAGTGACCTGCGCCCGCGGCGATTACCATCAGTGAAAAGGCGGTGCTGAGGAGGGCCCAAACCATGAAAACTTTACGTTCCAAGTTGATGTTGTCGATAATTGCAGCGGCGGTCGCATTGGCCGCGAGCAGTGCCGCGATGGCGTTTACCGCGTGTCAGGTTACGGACACGGGCGGGATTGATGACAATAGCTTTAACCAGACCGCATGGAAGGGCGTTTTGGATGCGATGGAGGATTTCGGCGTTGAGGGGCGTTTCCTCGAATCTCAGGCTGAAACTGATTATGAAGCCAACATCAACTCGCTGATTGACGGCGACTGCGATATCATAGTGACCGTCGGTTTTTTGCTTGGCGATGCCACGCAGAAAGCGGCGACCGCAAACCCGGATCAGCCATTTTCCATTGTCGACTTTGCCTATGATCCACAGATCGACAACGTGCTTGGCCAAGTCTACGCCACCGATCAGGCCGCGTTTCTTGCGGGATACCTGGCGGCTGGAATGTCCAAGACCAAAATCCTGGGAACTTTCGGTGGTATCAATATCCCTCCGGTGACGATTTTCATGGATGGGTTCGTGAAGGGTGCTGACTACTGGAATGCGCAAAAGGGTGATGCCGTCGAAGTTCTCGGCTGGAGCGTTGCTGATCGTGAAGGTCTGTTCACAAATAACTTCGACAACCTCGACGATGGCCGCGCATTTGCGCAGAACCTTTATGACGAAGGGGCCGACATCGTGCTTCCTGTCGCGGGGCCGGTTGGTCTTGGGTCGGCCACGCTGGCGGATGAACTGGGGATCGACAGGCTGAAGATTATTGGGGTCGACGCAGACCTCTATTTCACCGATTCCGAGCGGCAGCATGTCTATTTGACCTCGATCACAAAGCGGATGGATGCAACCGTTCGCGCCGTTATCGAGCGCACCATGCAAGGGAGTTTCGAAGGCGGATTGCTGGTTGGCACACTTGAGAATGGAGGCGTGGATCTTGCGCCCTTCCACGACATGGACGCACTTGTGCCGGACGAGTTGAAAGCCGAACTGGCAGCACTTCGGGCGGGGATCATCGACGGCAGTATTTCGGTCTCGGACTAGGGTCGAACCGATGCAGGTCGAGCTGAAAAATATCACAAAGCGGTTCGGTTCTGTTGTCGCGAACAAGGGCGTTAACCTGACCATCCGTCCCGGCGAAGTGCTTGGGCTGCTGGGCGAGAATGGTGCCGGGAAGTCGACACTGATGAATGTTCTCTGTGGGCTGTACAGTCCAACTGAAGGAGAAATCGTTGTCGACGGAACCCCGGTCCGGTTCGACGGTCCGGGAGACGCGATCCGCGCAGGAATTGGCATGGTCCATCAGCACTTTATGCTGATCCCGGTCTTCACTGTCGCGGAAAATGTCGTGCTTGGCGTCGAGCCGGTCGGTCGGTTTGATCACCTTGATCTTGAGAAAGCGCGCGCTCAGGTGCGTCGCTTAAGCGAAGAGTACGGACTGGCGGTTGACGCAGATGCCCTTGTCGAAACGCTGCCCGTCGGCGTGCAACAACGCGTTGAAATCATTAAGGTGTTGTTTCGCGAGGCGGATGTCCTGATCCTCGATGAACCCACGGCGGTCTTGACGCCACAGGAAGTTGACGAGTTTTTTCAAATCGTCCGGTCGTTGTGTGACGCGGGAAAGGCGATTGTCTTTATTACGCATAAACTGAACGAGATTTTAGAAATCTCGGATCGTATCAGCGTCATTCGGCGCGGAGAGATCGTCGGCAGCGGTGATCCGAAAAAACTGACCCGCCCGGATCTGGCCGAAATGATGGTCGGTCACCCCGTAGATTTCAACGTCGAGCGCGCGCCGTTCGATCCCGGAGAGGTCATCCTTGACGTCTCGGACCTGACTGTTCTGCACGACGACGGGGCGGTCGCGGTGGACCATCTGTCGCTTCAGATCAGAAGCGGAGAAGTTGTTGGGATTGCAGGCGTACAAGGCAACGGTCAGTCGGCCCTGATTGAAACACTTGCCGGATTACGCCCCCCCGCAGGCGGCAAAGTTCTTTTCGAAGGTGCTGACATCACGACTGCGTCCCCGCGCGCGCGTCATCGGATGGGCATCGCTCACATCCCCGAGGATCGTCAGGCGGCAGGGTTGATTGGCAGCTTTACTGTGGCCGAGAACATGGTGCTTGATTCCTATTATAGTGCGCGTTTTTCAAACCGGGGCAGCATCGATTGGGGTCGTGTGAACGCCGCGGCGACGACTGCCACGCAAGACTACGATGTGCGCACACCGTCGATTCACGCCACTGCCGGGCATCTTTCGGGGGGCAACCAGCAAAAGCTTATCGTTGCGCGCGAATTGTCACGCGACACGCGCTTGGTGATCGCAGGTCAGCCGACTCGCGGGCTGGATGTGGGGTCGATTGCCTATATCCACGCACGTCTGATGGCCGCGCGCGACGAGGGTGATGGCATTCTGATCGTCTCGTCTGAGTTGGATGAGATCCTGTCTGTGTCCGACCGCATCCTTGTGATGTTCAAGGGGCGGATTGTGGCCGAATACGAGCCCAACAAGGCCCCAGTGGACAAGGGGACAATCGGTCTCGCAATGGCGGGAGCGGCCCCATGAGTACGGAAATGAACCAGGCGGTCCAAGGCAGGCTGATCGGACGCAACCAAATTGAAGACCTTGTGCTTGTCCCGCTGTATGCCCTTGTCGCGGCCTTGTTCCTTGGCGCTCTCGTTATGATCGCCACAGGCGTCGACCTTTCCACGATCGGTCAGTCATTCATCGCTTTGGTCCGCGGATCGGTGGGATCGCTAAATGCTTTGTCCGAGACCTTGACCGCAGCCGCACCACTGGTGTTGGCAGGATTGGGTCTGGCACTTGGATTTCGTGCAGGCCTGTTCAACATAGGAGCCGAAGGGCAGGTCATCATGGGTGGCCTTGCGGCAGTGGTGGCCGGGGTTGCGATGGCGGACATGCCCGCCGTCATTGCGTTGCCTGCGGCGATCATTGCAGGGGCATTGGCCGGCGCGTTTTATGCCGGCATCGCGGGTTGGCTGCGGGCCGCAACAGGCGCGCATGAGGTGATTTCGACAATCATGCTTAATCTGATCTCCTATCGCCTTCTGGATTATCTCCTGCGAACCCCGCTTATCCAGAAGGAAGGTCGCGCCGATCCGATTTCGAAGTCGATCCCAGAGGCCGCCGAACTGCCACGTCTTTTGACGTTCATAGACCCGAACCTTCGTTTGCATGCAGGTGTGTTCTTGATGCTTGCGATGGTCGTGGTCGCGTATTGGCTGTTGTTTCGCAGCAAGATGGGATTCGAGTTTCGCGCAAGTGGCGAGAACGCGATTGCCGCCAGATTTGCCGGGATAAATGCCGGACTGACCATCGTATTGGCCATGGCCGTTGCCGGAGCGCTGGCAGGGCTTGCCGGAGCCAATCAGGTTCTGGGTGTGCTGGGGCGGGCGACTCCGGGGTTTTCCGCAGGCATTGGTTTTGATGCTATAGCCGTTGCGCTTTTGGGACGATCACATCCTGTGGGCGTTCTGTTTGCGGGTGTTTTGTTCGGCGCTTTGGAGGCGGGGGGCCGTCAGATGCAGGTCGATGCGGGCGTTAGCATTGATCTGATTGGCATCATTCAGGCGCTGATCATCGTGTTCATCGCGGCACCGCTTTTGGTGAAAGCGATTTTCCCGTGGGGCTTTCGACGCACGCGATCAAAGGAGGAGGAAGTATGACCGTTCTTCTCGACAAGGCACGGCAACGTCAAACGCGGGTGACGGGCGTAGCTTTGATCGCGCTGGGCGTCTTGATTGCGGTCTTCTTTGCGCCCGATGCAACCGGGTCCGCGACGTTCCGACTGTCACGTCCGACGGACGTTTGGCCAGTGCCAAATCTGGTGGTGCCGGGCGGGCCGTTCATCTATGTGGTATCGGCGCTTTTGGCATTTCTTGGGGCGCGTCAGTTTCTCAGCGGGGCCGCAAAATGGAGCGCCCTGTCACTTGGCATCGGATTGGCGATTGCCGTGGCGGCCTTTCTGGTTTGGGCCACCGCCGGAAAATCCTTTTCGCTGACCGGAATGCTTCAGGCCAGCATCGTGCGGGCCGTACCGATTGCGCTTGGCGGTTTGGCTGGAGTGCTGTCCGAACGTGTCGCGGTGGTCAACATTGGCATTGAGGGCATGCTTCTTGCGGGGGCTTTTACCGGCGCATTGGTAGGCTCACTTGCGGGCGGCGTTGCGGGATTGGCCGCGGCGGTTGCAGTTGGCGGTGTTTTCGGCTTCGTTCTTGCGGCTCTTGTGGTGACGTATCGCATGGATCAGATCATCGCGGGTGTGTTCATCAATCTGTTTGTTCTCGGTTTGACGAGTTATATCTCAAGTCAGGTTTTTCAGGAGTATCGGGCGTTGAACAATGCGCCGGTGTTCCGCACGATCGAAGTGCCTTTTCTCAGCGACATACCGGTGATCGGGCCGGTGTTTTTCAACCAGAACATCTTTGTTTACGGCGCGTTCATATTGGCCGGACTTGCGACCTACTATTTGTTCCACACACGCCATGGCCTCCGGGCGCGTGCCGTCGGGGAACACCCCCGGGCCGCGGATACGCTCGGCATCAATGTCTATCGCACGCGGTACATCAATGTGACCGTGGCGGGAATGGTCGCCGGGTTTGGGGGCGCGTGGTTCACGCTTGGCTCGGTCGGGCGCTTTGATGAGGGTATGACTGGTGGGCGCGGCTACATTGGCCTGGCCGCGATGATATTCGGGCGCTGGCATCCTGTTGGCGCACTTTTGGCTGCCTTGGTCTTTGGATTTGCCGACTCTCTTCAGCAAAAGCTTGCGTTGTTGCGCACGCCAATTCCGTCAGAGTTCCTCGCAATGGCGCCTTATGTCGCGACAATTGTTGTGGTGGCGGGCGTTGTCGGACGCGCGCGCGCTCCGGCGGCGGATGGCAAGCCTTACGTCAAAGAATAGGGCGCGTCCCGACGAACGCACCCCATTTGTTTTTTTAATGAATTATTTGCTCTCGGCTTTTGCGACGTTGCGCAAGACCTGAACAAAGCTGTCCGGCGTCACCGAAATTGAATCGATCCCGTATTGCACCAGATGCTTGGCATAGGCGGGATCATTGCTGGGCGCCTGGCCGCAAAACCCAACTTTGGAGCCAGCCTTGTGGGCTTCGCGTATGACGGTTTCGATCATCCACAGAACGGCCGGGTCGTCCTCGCGAAACAGCGGGGCCAGCGCGTCTGAATCGCGATCAATTCCAAGTGTGAGCTGTGTCAGATCGTTCGAGCCTATGGAAAATCCATCAAAGCGTTTGGCGAATTCAGCGGCCCGCACGACGTTTGCCGGAATCTCACACATGACATAGACTTCCAGCCCGTCTTCTCCGCGTTTCAGCCCATGTTCGGCCATCACCGCAAGAACCTTGTCGGCTTCCTCGGGTGTGCGACAGAACGGGATCATGACCACGACATTGTCAAAGCCCATTTGTCCGCGCAGCCGGGCAATTGCCTGACATTCCATCGCGAAACCATCGCGATAATTGTCCGAATAATACCGCGACGCGCCGCGAAACCCGAGCATGGGGTTTTCTTCGTGTGGTTCGAAATCCCGGCCACCAAGAAGGTCGGCATATTCGTTCGTCTTGAAGTCACTCATGCGCACGATGACTGGTTTTGGATAGCAAAAGGCCGCAATGCGCGACAGGCCGCGAGAAAGCTTGTCCACGAAATAATCGGGCTTGCTTTCGTATCCGGCAGTCAGCCTTTCAATCTCGGCCCGTGCATCAGGATCCCTCACACGATCAAAATGCGCAAGCGCCATAGGATGAACGCGAACAGCGCCGTTGACGACAAATTCCATGCGCGCCAACCCGACGCCTTCGACGGGCAAGCGCCACCAGCGCAGGGCCGCGCTTGGATTGGCAAGGTTGAGCATGACCTTGATGTTTGTTTCCGGCAGCTTTTCAAGCGCCTCTTCGGTGACTTGGATTTCCGACAGACCTTCGGTCACAACACCCTCTTCGCCGCCCGCGCAAGAGACGGTTACGTCCTGCTCGTCGTGAAGAATATGTGTGGCGTTCCCGCAGCCAACGATGGCGGGCAGTCCAAGTTCCCGGCTGACAATCGCCGCGTGGGACGTGCGACCTCCGTGATCGGTGACGATTGCGGCGGCGCGTTTCATGATCGGAACCCAGTCGGGATCGGTGGTGCTGGTCACCAGAACGGACCCGTCAACAAAGCGATCAATGTCACCCGCACTTTCGATGATCGACACACGTCCTGCGACGGCAGCACTGCCAACGCTCAGACCATTGAGAAGAACTTTTCCGGGGCTCTTGACCGCAAAACTTTTGAGCGTCCCCATATCGAGACGCGACTGCACTGTTTCGGGGCGTGCCTGCACGATGTAAAGCGTGCCGGTCACGCCGTCGCGCGCCCACTCCATATCCATAGGTTGGCCATAGTGGTCTTCGATGATTTTGGCCTGTCGCGCTAAAGCCAGGATTTCGCTGTCGTTTAAGACAAAACGCTGACGTTCCGCCTTTGATGTGGGGACATTTCGCGGCGTGCCATCACGATCGTGGATCATCTTGATGGATTTGGCACCCAGTCGCTTTTCAAGGATCGGGGTGAGATCGGCGTTGTCGAGGAAAGGCTTGAAGACCTGATACTCGTCAGGGTCCACTGCACCCTGCACCACGTTTTCCCCCAGACCCCATGCCGCGTTGATCAGGACAGCGTCGGGAAACCCGGATTCCGTATCGATGGAAAACATGACGCCCGAACCGCCCGTATCTGCGCGCACCATCTGTTGAACGCCAACCGAAAGCGCGACCTGATCATGGGCGAACCCCTGGATCGTGCGGTAAGAAATGGCCCGGTCCGTATATAGCGAGGCGTAGCAGCGCTTGCAGGCATCAAGAAGCGCGGCCTCACCGATTACGTTCAAAAACGTCTCTTGCTGACCTGCAAAACTTGCATCCGGCAAATCCTCGGCCGTTGCACTTGAGCGAACCGCCACAGGCATATCTGTTTCGTTCGAAAGGTCTCCCAGTGCGCGATACTGGGACAAGATCGCGTCGGCGGTATCTTTGGGCCAGTCTCCGTCAAGGATAAGCGCGCGCACCCGTTTGCCAGCCGTCTGAAGGCTGATCTTGCCGGCTGCCAGCGCATCCAGTTGCTCTGCCATCGAAGTGTTCAGGTCATTATGGACCAGATAGGCGCGAAACGCGTCCGAGGTTGTGGCAAAGCCCGCTGGAACGAGGATCCCCTTGGGGGCCAATGTTCTGATCATTTCGCCCAGCGACGCATTCTTGCCCCCGACGAGGCCGACGTCACCTCGCTTGACGTCTGCGAAGTTGACCACGAGGTTGCGGGACTGTGCCATGATTGCCTTCCTTTGAATCGTTTGGCCAAGCTTGGCCCGACATTGGGGCCGCTCGTTGATCCAGATCATTTGGAAACCCACGACGGATCGAAAGCCCACTGACCGCCGCGCGCGCCAGAAGAGTTCGCTCAATTGAGACATATCAAGCGATCACTGTGCAGGTCTGTCAGGCTTTTTTCACGGCCATGTGGGCTGTTGAAAGGAACAGGAAATGGAAAATGTAGAGCGTTTGCTGAAAGGCACTGTCGAAGAGCTGGATCGCTTGTTGAACGCGAAGAATGTTCTCGGGGATCCGATCGAGAAGGGGGCAGCGACGGTTGTCCCGATTGTAAGCTACGGTTTCGGATTTGGGGCTGGTGGTGGTGGCGACAGCAAATCGGGCGAGGGTGCCGGCACCGGCGCAGGCGGGGGCATCAAGCCTTTGGGCGCGATCATTATCGACGAGCAGGGCGCCCGCGTGGAATCGGTTCAGGGTGCGATGACAACTTTTGCCGAGGTGCTTGGCAACACGGCTGGAAAAGCGATCGAAACCGCTTCAAATCGGGCCGCCAAAAAGAGTGCAAAAAGCTGAGGCGTGGCAATGGCCACCGCGGTGATCATACTTCTTTCGGGACTGGCCATTATGCTGGGTCTGATTGTGCTTGCGATGGTCTTGCCATTTCGCCTTGAGCTGGATCTGAACAAAGATGAGGCCTGGCACTTTCGCGCAGCGCTGCGTCCATTCGGCCGTTTTGGGCCACGGATTGCAGTGTCGGGCCGCAAGAAAAACGCGCCGAAAGCGGCAAAAAAACCGGATGTCGCGGCCAAATGGAACAAGTCGAGAAAGTCTGGATTTCAGCACCTTGCCCGACCCGCGTTGCAGTTTGCGACTGACGTTCTTCGCCGGGTACACCTTTCGACGGCACGCCTCGAGATGCGGTTCGGCTTGGGGGATCCCGGTGAGACAGGTCAGGCGTTCGGCCTTCTTGCGCCTTTGATCTACGGGTCTCGAGCATGTCGGGGGAGCAGCATTCAAATAGTGCCGGTGTTCGACCGCAGGACGCTGACGGCGCGCGCGGAACTGGATCTGTCCATCGTTCCCGCAACGCTCTTGGGGCCTCTTATTCGCCTTGGCTGGGCAGCCTTTGGGCCGGGTCGATGAACTGGACCGTCGATGCCCCGATCCAGATCGGATCAATCGCAATCGCCGCAGTTGTTGAGACAAGAATCACGGCTCAGTCTTCGGGCGAAGCTGTGTTTGGCGTTGGGGACAAGCGACCACTTTTGATCCTTTGCGCTCAAAAGGGCCATGTCGGAGGGATCGACATGAACGATCGCAACTACGACGGTGAGGCCGTTGAGACCCTGTTCCCAGAGGCCATTTCCCGATTTCGCCAACTGTTGCGGTCCGCGCAATGAACGATGTTTTTGACCACCTCTCATGAGCCCCGGTGCCATCACGGTACTTTCGGTTTTGGCCGATTTAGGTTGGAGTCTCTGATCTTGCTGTGGCCTGCAATCTCAAGGCCTTTGAAAGTTCGTTTGTATTCAATGACATAACTTTTCCGCCTGCTCAAAAACCTTGGGGTTTGCATGCTGAGGCCGACATTGAATGGATCGGACGCAATTGATCCCGATCATTCTGCCGCTTCGGTGGGCTTCTAGAGTGGTGGCAACCAAAGCATGCAATGAAAGATCATCATGGATAGCACAGACGATGTCGCCGCAACGCTTGCTCTGGATGGGCCTCGACATCCGCTGCGGAAATGGCTGCTGGTTTTGGCCGGGCTTGGTTTGGTGGCGATTGCGGGGCTTTGGGGGGCGTCTGTATTCGAACGCTCAAATGAACCCGCATATTTGACGGCACCCGCCGAGATTGCCGATTTTGACGTAATCGTAACCGGCACAGGCACTGTCGAGCCCACGAACCTTGTAGAGATTTCAAGCGAGCTGTCCGGCACATTGGCTGAGGTTCACGTCGACTACAATGATCTGGTCAGTGTTGGCACGATACTGGCGACACTTGATACGACAAAGCTTGAGGCGCAGCTAGCGGTGAGCAAAGCGTCGCTGGACGCTGCGATTGCGCGGGTCGCGATGGCCGAAGCCTCATTGTACGAGGCGCGCGAGATTTTTCAGACGACACAGAGCCTTGAAGAGCGGGGAGTCTCGACACATCAGGCATTCATTGAGCGAGAGGCAAGGTTCTTGCGGGCAGGTGCTGAATTGCAGTCAGCGATGGCAGAACGGTCGCTGGCCGAAGCAAGCCTTGATCTTCAGCAAGCCGAATTGGCAAAGGCCTGTATCTGCTCCCCGGTTGAGGGCGTGGTCTTGAACCGCGCCGTCGATCCCGGCCAGATCGTCGCTTCCGCGCTGTCGGCGCCGGTCTTGTTCACGGTCGCCGAAGATCTGTCGCAGATGGAGTTGCGGCTGGATATAGACGAGGCCGATATCGGCCAGATCGAAGTCGGTCAGAATGCGCAGTTTACAGTCGATGCCTATGACAACCGCCAATTCCCGGCATCGATCGTCCAGGTGCGGTTTGCACCCGAAACGGTCGACGGCGTTGTGACCTACAAGGGTATCCTGAAGATCGACAATTCTGATCTTCTGCTGCGTCCCGGCATGACGGCAACGGCCGATATTGTCGTGAATGAGGTCCGGGGCGCATTGGTCGTTCCAAACGCGGCACTGCGGTATGCCCCTCCGATCCCCATTGAGAAAGATACGGACTCCAACGAGCGCAGCGGACTGTTGGGCATTCTCATTCCCGATGCCCCTGACGTCGGGACAATGCGTGCAGATGGCGGCACGGTCTGGGTTCTTGGCGACGCAGGGCCAAGCGAAGTCGCGATTATTTCCGGGGCGAGCGACGGCAGAGTGACCGAGATCCTGTCGGGGGATATTTCCGACGGCGATCTCTTGATTACCGAGCAATTCGATGACTGATGTCGCCGCCCGCCCCCCCATTATCGCCTTGTCGAACATCCGTCGTGTGTATGGTCACGGTGAGACCGAGGTGCGCGCGCTTGATGGGATCAATTTGACTATCAATGAGGGGGAGTTCGTGGCCATCATGGGTCCAAGTGGGTCGGGGAAATCCACCGCCTTGAACGTGATTGGCTGCCTCGATAGCCCGACGACCGGTCACTATCTGTTCAGCGGGACCGAAGTTGCGACGCTGACACGGGATCAAAGAGCTTTGCTACGGCGGCATTACCTTGGATTCGTATTTCAGGGCTACAATCTCTTGTCGCGGACAAGCGCGCTGCACAACGTGGAACTTCCGCTGATTTACAAAGGTATGTCCAGCCTCGAGCGTAAGAAGGCCGCAATTGCGGCGTTGGCCAAAGTGGGGCTTGAGCATCGTGCAAGGCATGATCCATCCGAGTTGTCGGGCGGGCAGCAACAGCGTGTCGCCATCGCGCGCGCGCTTGCAGGGAGCCCCCGTGTCATGCTGGCAGATGAACCCACCGGCAATCTCGACACCAAGCGATCGGTCGAAATCATGGAAGTCTTGCAGCAACTTAACCGCGAGTCCGGACTTACAATTGTGATGGTGACACATGAGGCAGATATGGCGGGATTCGCGGACCGGCTGATCTGGATGGTGGACGGCAAAATCGAGCGCGATGAACCGACGCGCAAGGCGGCCTGATATGCTTTTTGAGACATTTCGCCTGGCCTTGCAGGCAATTTTCCGCAACGCATTGCGGTCCTTTCTGACCGTGCTTGGCATTGTCATCGGTGTAGGCGCGGTGATTTCGATGGTGACCGTAGGGCAGGGGTCTGCGGACCAGGTGACGGCCGATGTCGAAAAACTGGGTGCCAACACGCTTATGGTGCTGCCCGGAGAAGACCCGATGGGCGGAGGTGCGCCCGGGACGGCCGTGGCGATGTTCACCTTGCGAGACAACGATGCGGTTCACGAACAGATTTCCAGCGTCGCAGTTTCGGCACCCATTAGTCAGATCCGCTCGCGCGTGGTCTTTGGAAACGAAAACCGCCAAACTGATATTGTCGGAACCGACAACAGATATTTTGAGGCCGCCCAGTGGGAATTCGCCCTTGGACGACCTTTCACACCGGCCGAAATTCAGTCCGGTCGACCTGTCTGCGTCATTGGCGAAACCGTACACGATACGCTTTTCTCCGGTCGTGATCCCATTGGCGAAACGGTTCGGATCAAGACCTTGTCCTGCGAAGTGATCGGGTTGTTGCAATCCAAAGGCGCGTCCACCTTCGGGAGCGATCAGGACGACTTCGTGATCATGCCACTGCGCACGTTTCAGCGCCGAATTGCAGGCAACAACGACGTCTCGGTCTTGTTCGTTTCGGTGCGTGAGGGTGTGTCGACGGAACGCACCGCTGAAGAGATCGAAGCCTTGATGCGTCAAAGGCGTCGGATCAGTTCGGGGGAACAAGATGATTTTGACGTGGTCGACATGAAGCAGCTGGCCACGATGCTTTCGGGCATTACGGATATTCTGACCGGGCTTCTTGCAGCCGTCGCAATGGTCAGCCTGTTGGTTGGCGGGATCGGGATCATGAACATCATGCTTGTGTCTGTCACCGAGCGCACCCGCGAGATTGGTATCCGTCTGGCTGTTGGCGCACAGGCCAGTCAGGTTATGATGCAGTTTCTTGTCGAGGCTATTGTTTTGTCTTTGGTCGGGGGGCTGATCGGTGTGGTCCTTGGATTGGTGCTTGGTTACGCAGGGGCGCGTGCGCTTTCAGTGCCGTTCACCCCGGATGTATCCATAATCCTCATAGCGTTTGCTTTTTCAGCAGGTGTCGGTGTCATTTTCGGATATTTCCCCGCCAGAAGGGCCGCGCGGCTTGATCCGATCGAAGCCCTGCGCCTGTCTCTTATACACATCTCCGAGCCCACGAGACCTTCTAAGTCATCTCGTAT
>JARFRG010000163.1 GCA_029287375.1 Boseongicola sp.
GACATTGCCTTGGTCTGGGCCGAAGAGCCCACACGAGACACCGACAGACCGGTGTTCACCGCCGGGCGAATGCCCTGGAAGAACAATTCGGTTTCAAGGAAGATCTGGCCGTCGGTGATCGAGATCACGTTGGTCGGGATAAACGCAGACACGTCGCCACCCTGGGTTTCGATGATCGGCAGAGCCGTCAGCGAGCCTGCGCCGTTGTCTTCGTTCAGCTTCGCGGAACGCTCGAGCAGACGGGAGTGAAGGTAGAAAACGTCGCCGGGGTAAGCTTCGCGGCCCGGTGGGCGACGCAGAAGAAGCGACATCTGGCGATAGGACACGGCCTGCTTGGACAGGTCATCATAAATGATCAGTGCATGGCGGCCATTGTCGCGGAAGTGTTCGGCCATTGCAGTCGCGGCATAAGGCGCAAGGAACTGCATTGGTGCAGGATCGGAAGCGGTTGCAGCAACGACGATCGTATAGTCAATCGCGCCGGTTTCTTCGAGGCGCTTCACCAGCTGTGCAACTGTCGAGCGCTTTTGGCCGATCGCAACATAGATGCAATACAGCTTTTTGCTTTCATCGTCGCCTGCGGCTTCGTTGTAGGACTTCTGGTTCAGGATCGCGTCAAGGGCCACGGCAGTCTTGCCAGTCTGACGGTCACCAATGATCAATTCTCGCTGGCCACGTCCGATTGGGATCATCGCGTCTACGGCCTTGAGGCCGGTCGCCATGGGCTCGTGAACCGATTTACGTGGGATAATGCCGGGCGCTTTGACGTCAGCGACGCGACGCTCGGATGTCTCGATGGCACCTTTGCCGTCCAGCGGGTTGCCAAGGCCATCCACAACACGACCCAAAAGAGCGTCACCCGATGGCACGTCCACGATCGAGTTCGTACGCTTGACGGTGTCGCCTTCTTTGATGTCGCGGTCAGAGCCGAAGATCACGATACCGACGTTGTCGCTTTCCAGGTTCAGCGCCATGCCCATGATGCCGCCAGGAAATTCGACCATTTCACCGGCCTGCACGTTGTCGAGACCGTAAACGCGGGCAATACCATCACCAACGCTCAGGACGCGGCCAACTTCGGCTACTTCGGCGTCTTGGCCAAAGTTCTTGATCTGGTCTTTCAGGATCGCAGAAATTTCTGCTGCTTGGATCGCCATTTATCCGACCTCTTTCATAGTGTTCTGGAGTGCTGCGAGCTTGGAACGGACCGACGTGTCGATCATTTTCGAGCCCACTCTGACAATAAGTCCGCCGATGAGGCTTTCATCGACAGTGACATTCATTTTCACATCTTTGCCAGTCGACGCCTTGAGCGTCTCGGCAAGGGTCGCCTGCTGGTCATCACTGAGCGCGCGTGCGGCTTGCACGTCGGCGATAATCTCGCCCTTTTCTTCCGAAATCAGGTCGCGCAGGACGGTCATAAGATGCGGGAGAACAAACATGCGGCGCTTGGACGACATCAGCTTCATGGTATTGGCGATCGTGTCGCTAAGCCCCATTTTGTCAGCCAGAGCGGCGATGGCGCGGGCCTGCTCGTCTCGCGAATAGATTGGCGAATGGATCAACGCTCGGAAGTCTTCGCTGTCTGCCAGCGCACCTTCAAGCGTGTCGATATCGCGTTCCAACGCATCAAGCGCTTTGCCGTCCTTGGCCAGCTCGAAAACGGCTGAACCGTAACGGGCGGCAATTCCGGTCGAGATTGACGATGATTCTGACACGAGACCCCTTCCGCATTCTTTGTTTTCATCAGCAGCACCGCGCGCATACAGCACAAGTCGGGCCACACATCCCCAGCCCGGTCTCTCGACTAAGCTTCAAAATCAGCGGTGATGTAGCAGAGCATGTTTGACCCGGCAACCGGGTATCGGCGAATGGGCGTCCCGCACGGATTGAGCAATTTCAGACACTTAGCCAAAGGTGCGACGGTTTGCGCGTTTCTAAAGTGTTGAAAAGACGGACGGATAGACTTTTTTAGGGCGAGTCAGGGCGAATTCACGCGCTAAACCGGCTTGGCTCCGGGTTGTTTCAGACCATCGAGAACGCGAAGCGGACGGCGCATTGCCTCGCTGAGGCCGGGGCGCGGTGGTGCCGGAACCTGTTTCTTGACTTCGACCATCAAGACGCCGCCTGCGAAGCGGTTAGAGACTTTTCGCCCGAGTTTTTCCCACATCTTTCCGGTTTTCAGCCAAAACGGTGTGGCGCTTGGTGGTTGATAGAGGGCTGCGACGTGACGGGTTGGTAAAAGGCCCATGACTTTGAGTTGTGCTTCGAGTTGGCCAAGTGAAAACGGGCGGCCAAAGCCGAACGGCGTTCCGTCGCCGCGCGACCAAAGACCCGCGCGGTTTGGCACGATGAACAATGCGCGACCCTCCGGGGCGAGGACTCGGTAACATTCTTCCAGCAGCGCAATCGGGTCTTCGCTTGTTTCCAGCCCGTGCAAAACGATCAGCTTGTCGAGACTATCGGTTTCGATGGGCCATTGAGTTTCTTCACATAGCACCGACACATTCGCCATGCCCGCAGGCCAGCGCATGACGCCCTGTTGCCCCGGCATCAACGCCGTCACGCGGCGCGCGTCTTTCAGATAGGGGCGCAGCAAGGGCGCGGCAAAACCAAACCCTGCGACGTTCTGACCTTTCGCCGTGGGCCACAAAGTTGTGACTTGTTTGCGGATGGCAGATTGCGCACCGCGACCCAACTTTGTGCGGTAGTAGAAGGTTCTGAGATCGAGCACATCGATGTGCATTGCGCTCTGCCCTTTATTGGCTGACACTTACTTTGAGAGCATAATCGGTTAACGCGGCATTGCCATGAAATTTGAACTAATCACCATTCCGACCCAGGAGGACAATTACAATTTCTTGCTGCACGCAGGCGGCAGGACCATTCTGGTGGACGCCCCGCCCGATGTAACGCCGATCGCAGATGCTTTGACGGAACGCGGCTGGGGATTGGACGAGATCTGGGTCACGCATCACCACTGGGACCACATCGATGGTGTCGACACGCTGCGCGAGCGTTTCGGCGCGAAAGTGCGTGGATGCAAGGCAGATGCGCACCGCCTGCCGGCGTTGGATTATTTTCACGAAGATGGCGACAGTTTCGATTTCGGCGAATTTGCCGTAACCGTGATGGACGTGTCTGGCCACACGGAAGGGCATATTGCCTATTATGTACCGCAGGCCGGGGTTCTCTTTTCTGCCGATAGTTTGATGGCACTGGGGTGCGGTCGCGTCCCTGACGGGCAGGCGGAATTAATGGAGCAGATGTATCGCAGCATCACGCGGCTGAGCGCCCTGCCCCCTGAAACGATTGTCTGCTCGGGGCATGAATATACCTTGGCAAATGGCCGTTTCGCCCTGACGATTGAGCCTGAAAACCCGGATTTGATCCAGCGCATCGCCGAGGCAAAAAAGGCCCGCGCCGCCGGAAAAGCAACAGTGCCGTCATCCCTTGAGCTTGAACATAAAACCAATCCCTATCTGCGTGCGGGATTGCAGAGCGTCAAAGCTGCCCTAAATATGAATGAAGCCACCGACGCAGAAGCGTTCATAGAAATTCGGCGTAGAAAGAATTCTTTCTAAATTTGCCATAATTATCTGCGATTTACGTGGTAAAATACGTCACAACGCGAAAATGTGACGGTCTGTCAATAAAAAAGCCTTGAAGCTTGGCAAAACTAACCGAAGTCTAAGACTATGAGGCCATGGTTAGGTGGGGCCTTTCCCGCCGGACCTTCAAAGTAAGGAGCACGGAGCGTGCCATCTTTTTCCAAGACGCTCGAAGATGCGATCCACGCGGCGCTGGCGATTGCCAATTCGCGCCGCCATGAGCTTGCAACGCTGGAACATCTGCTTCTGGCCCTGATTGACGAACCTGACGCTGCAAAGGTGATGCAGGCCTGTTCCGTTGATCTGGAAGATCTGCGCAAGACGCTGAATGATTTCATCGATGACGATCTGTCGACCCTTGTGACCGAGGTTGAAGGTTCGGAAGCGGTCCCAACGGCGGCTTTCCAGCGCGTGATCCAGCGTGCCGCGATCCATGTTCAGTCGTCCGGACGCACAGAAGTGACCGGCGCGAACGTGCTTGTGGCGATCTTTGCCGAACGCGAGAGCAACGCCGCGTACTTTCTGCAGGCACAAGACATGACACGCTATGATGCGGTGAACTTCATTGCCCACGGCGTTGCAAAAGACCCGTCATTTGGCGAGAGCCGTTCGGTGTCAGGTGCGTCTGATTTTGAGGATGAAGCACAGTCCGCTTCGGGTTCCTCGGAAGAAGAAGCCAAAGAATCTGCCCTGGCAAAGTATTGCGTGGACCTGAACGTGAAGGCCGAAAAGGGCGATGTTGACCCGCTGATTGGTCGCAATGACGAAGTCGACCGTTGCATTCAGGTTCTGTGTCGGCGCCGCAAGAACAACCCGCTTTTGGTGGGCGACCCCGGTGTGGGCAAAACGGCCATCGCCGAAGGTCTTGCACGCAAAATCATCGCGAAAGAGACACCCGAGGTGTTGTTGGGCACGACGATTTACTCGCTTGATATGGGCGCGCTCTTGGCCGGAACCCGGTATCGCGGCGACTTTGAAGAGCGTTTGAAGGCGGTTGTTACCGAACTTGAAGAGCATCCCGATGCAATCCTGTTCATCGACGAAATTCACACCGTGATCGGTGCCGGTGCAACGTCAGGTGGCGCCATGGATGCGTCCAACCTTTTGAAGCCTGCCCTTCAGGGCGGAAAACTACGCTGCATGGGATCGACCACCTATAAGGAATTCCGTCAACATTTCGAGAAGGACCGCGCCTTGTCGCGTCGGTTCCAGAAAATCGACGTGAACGAGCCGACAGTGGATGACAGCATTAAGATCCTTTTGGGTCTCAAGCCCTATTTCGAAGAGCACCATTCGGTGAACTACACCGACGATGCGGTGCGCACGGCGGTTGAGTTGTCGGCGCGTTATATCAACGACCGGAAATTGCCGGATAAGGCGATTGATGTGATCGACGAAGCCGGTGCGGCGCAGCATCTTGTTCCGGCAGACCAGCGTCAAAAGATCATCGACGTGACGCAGATTGAGAATGTTGTGGCCAAGATTGCGCGCATCCCGCCCAAAAACGTCTCGAAAGACGATGCGGCTGTGTTGAAAGATCTGGATGCGGCGCTGAAGCGTGTGGTGTTCGGGCAGGACAAAGCCATCGAGGCTTTGGCCTCGGCGATCAAGTTGAGCCGTGCAGGTCTGCGCGAACCGGAAAAGCCGATCGGCAACTACCTGTTCGCGGGTCCAACTGGTGTTGGCAAAACCGAGGTTGCCAAGCAATTGGCCGATGTCCTTGGCGTCGAGTTGATGCGTTTTGACATGTCGGAATACATGGAAAAGCACGCAGTTTCACGTCTTATCGGGGCGCCTCCGGGCTATGTTGGGTTTGATCAGGGTGGCTTATTGACGGACGGTGTCGATCAGCATCCGCATTCGGGTCTGTTGCTTGACGAGATCGAGCAAGCGCACCCCGATGTGTTCAACATCCTGTTGCAGGTGATGGACCACGGTAAGTTGACGGATCACAACGGTCGCACGACCGATTTCCGCAATGTGATCATCATCATGACCTCTAACGCGGGTGCAGCAGAGATGTCGAAGAATGCGATGGGCTTTGGGCGTGAAACCCGCGAGGGCGAAGATACAGCCGCGATTGAGCGGACGTTTACGCCGGAATTCCGCAACCGTCTGGATGCGGTGATCAGCTTTGGCGCGTTGCCGAAGCCTGTCATCATGCAGGTGGTCGAGAAATTCGTGCTTCAGTTGGAAGCCCAGTTGATCGACCGCAACGTGCATATCGAACTGACAAAAGGTGCGGCTGAGTGGCTGGCTGACAAAGGCTATGATGCAAAAATGGGTGCGCGTCCGCTGGGCCGCGTTATTCAGGAACACATCAAAAAGCCGCTGGC
>JARFRG010000262.1 GCA_029287375.1 Boseongicola sp.
CGCACCGGTTATGACCGTGACGCCTTGTGGGATGTCAAAGTCACCGAGGCCGTAGTCGAGAAAAGTTGAGAATTCGCCGCTGAGGTCATCACTGCCAAGCGCAAGGATCGCCTTGCCGGGCGCTTGCTCCAAAAGGGTCAGGACCTGTGACAACGGGATAGATGTAAGCCCGGTTTTCGACAATGTGCCGGGGCGGGAATCGGTCGCCAGAAAATAGGTCTCAGTAGACGAATGCACGAACCGACCGGCCAGAACGACAAGCAACTGATCGGCTTGTTGTGTGGCGGTTTCAAAGAACGCCATCGCGTCGGACATGTCGCTTGCACTGCCATCGCGCAGGGCCGTCACATCGAAGTTGAGGTCTTCAAAAGCCCCGGCTGCGAGAGTGACCTCGTCGCTGCGGCGGACATCGCTGAGGGCGTCGTAGTCCTCGTTTCCAAGCAAGAGGGCTGCCCCCTCGGCCAGAACAGATCCGGTTGTCGCCATTGAAATGGCCGTGACTAAAAAAAGGTATCGCATACTCATAATCCTCCCTGGGGCAATTCTACCTTATGCGCGCCACAGATACCCGGCAATGGTATGCGGATCAGGCGAAATCCCGCTTGAACCCCTCGCGCCCCGCCCCATTATGGGATCGAACGGAAATGAAAGGTCGTGCGGCATGAACATCGAACTGTTGAGACAACTTTGCGAAACGCCTGGGGTTCCCGGCAACGAGGAGCGGGTGCGGGAGTTGATTCTTGCGGAGGTCAAAGGTGTGTTCGATGACGTACGCGTGGATGTAATGGGATCGCTTCACTGCGTGCGCAACGGCAAAGGCAAAGACCCCGAGCGGATCATGTTGTTGTGCCACATGGATGAGATCGGCTTTCTGGTCAGCCATATCTCGGACAAAGGATTTCTATATTTGCAGCCGGTGGGCGGGTTCGATCCGAGGAACCTGTTTTCGCGGCGGGTTCTGGTCTGCACCGACGATGGTGATTTGAAGGCAGTCATGAACCCGGCCGGGCGCCCAGTGCATATTGCGTCGGCTGAAGATCGCAAGCGCATTCCGCAACCGCATGAGTTCTACGTCGATACCGGGCTTGGCGAGGCCGCGAAGGACCGTGTGAAGGTTGGCGACATGGTCGTGATGGATGAACCTTTTCTGGAGATGGGCGATAAGCTGGTTTCGAAGGCTTTGGACAACCGGGTGGCCTGTTGGTTGGGAATTGAGGCGGCGCGCGGGCTTGGCAAGGCCAAGACCAACGCGGAGATCCATGTCGTGTTCACAACGCAGGAAGAAGTCGGTTTGCGCGGTGCGCGGACAGCGTCTTATGCGGTGAAGCCTGACATCGGGATTGGGATCGACACAACGCTTTCGTGTGACACACCTGGTGTGCCTGAGCAGGACCGCACGACGGTTCAGGGCGAGGGTTTCGGTCTTCATATTCGTGACGGGTCGTTCATTGCTGACAAGGCGTTGGTGGCTGAGGTTGCTGCTTTGGCTGAGAAGAAGAAAATCCCCTATCAACGCACGATGCTGCGATCTGGCGGACAGGATGGCGCGGCGGCCCAGCAAGCGGCTGCGGGCGCGCGCGCGATTGGGATTGTGGTCGGCACCCGGTATATCCACACCGTCACTGAAATGGTGGATCGCACCGATCTGAAAGCCGCTTTGGATATTTTGGTGGCGTTTCTGAAGTCACGGTAGACGTCCTGCGGGGGGACGCTGTCCCCCGCCGCTGACGCGGCTCCCCCTGAGGTATTTCAAAAAAGGGTGAAACGAAAAAAGCCGCCCCGAATGCAGGGCGGCTTTTGATTTCGCGGAGGTGTTTGGCTTTAGAAGCCGAGACCTTCGTATTTCTTTTTGAATTTCGAAACGCGTCCGCCAGTGTCCAGCAGGCGAGAATTGCCGCCGGTCCATGCAGGGTGCACTGTTGGATCGATGTCGAGCGACAGTGTGTCACCTTCGGCACCCCAGGTTGAGCGCATTTCAAGCATGTCACCGTTTGTCATTTTGACGTTGATGACGTGGTATTCGGGATGAATTTCTTTTTTCATGGTGTTCCCTTTCTCACGCGTTCGTTTTGGGTTTGTAGTTGGAATCTTCGGCGATACGGGCCGATTTGCCGCGACGCGAACGGAGATAGTACAGCTTGGCGCGCCGTACTCGGCCACGTCGCACAACGGTAATGCTGTCGATGTTTGTCGAATGCAGTGGGAATACACGTTCCACGCCTTCGCCAAACGAAATTTTGCGGACAGTGAACGAACCCGCGATGCCGGCGCCGTTTTTGCGGCTGATGCAAACGCCTTCGTAGTTCTGGACACGACTGCGCGTGCCTTCTGTCACTTTGTAGCCAACGCGGATGGTGTCACCCGCTTTGAAGTCTGGAAGATCGGCGGCAAGGGCTGCGACTTGCTCGGCTTCCAATTGTGCGATCAGGTTCATCTGAAACGCTCCTTTTGTATATGCCCCGGGTTTTTCCCAAGAGGTGATTTGGTGCCTCAGAGCTTCGGGGTTTGTCGGGTTGCGTGTCGCACCCGCCGAAGGGTTCAGGTCATCTTTGCTTGCGTGTGCGACCGATTCCGGCCACGAACTTGCGCCGTATAAGGGCGGCGGTGGTTTTGATCAAGTAAAAACAGGGTTTTGGGGTGCGGCTCGATCGTTCAGTCTGTTGAGTTATTCTCTGGTTTTGCAGTGTAGGCGCGCCAAAGATCGGGGCGGCGTGTCCTGGTGAGGTGTTCGGCCTCTTTTTGGCGCCATTCCGCGACTTTTCCGTGGTCACCAGAGGTCAGAACGTCGGGGACTTTGTGCCCTTCCCAGTCGGCGGGACGGGTGTATTGCGGGTGTTCCAGAAGACCTTCGGAAAAGCTTTCGTCTTCGGTCGAAGTGGCGTTGCCGAGGACGCCGGCGCGAAGTCGTATCGTCGCGTCCAGGATTGCCTGTGCCGCGATTTCACCGCCCGTCAGCACATAGTCTCCGATGGAGACTTCTTCGATATCGTAATGGTCGATCACGCGCTGATCGAGGCCTTCGAACCGACCGCAGATCATCGTGATACCATCGGCGGCCGCAAAGCGTCGCGCGGTTTGCTGATCGAAAGGCTTGCCCCGGGGTGAGAGGTAGACGAGGGGCCAGCGCGTGCGATCTTGTGGCGCATTCTTTTGGGCGAACTGGATGGCGCGCCCCATGATGTCGGGTCGCAGAACCATGCCCGCGCCGCCGCCTGCCGGTGTATCGTCGACGTTGCGGTGCTTTCCCTCGCCGAACAGCCGCAGGTCGATGGGTTCGAGCTTCCAAAGGCCGTCTTGCAGGGCCTTTCCGGTGAGAGAGGCCCCAAGAACACCGGGAAAGGTTTCGGGGAAAAGTGTGATGATTTTCGCCGTCCAGGCCCCCGCAAGATCGGGGCGGTCGGTGATCAACTCGCGCGGGGCCAGCGTTGCGCCGATATTCAGACGCCCGTGCGATTTTGAGGGTTCATCGGTCATTCGAACAGACCGTCGGGCGGGTCAGCGATAATGACGCCCGCCGCCATATCCACGGTCGGCACGGCGGCTTGGGTGAAGGGCAGGAGGACCGGCTCTTTCATCCCTTTGCCCGAAACTTCGATGAGATCACCTGCGCCATGGTTCAGCACCGCTTTGACGCGGCCAAGTTCGGTGCCACCTGTGTCGCGTACGATCAGGCCAATCAGATCGGTGTAGTAGTATTCGTCGTCCGGCAAGCCGGGCAGACGATCACGCGGGGCATAAAGGCGCGACCCACGCAAGGCGTCGGCGGCTTCCTTGGATGCCACGCCTGTCAGGCGCGCGGCAAATCCGTTTTTCACAGACCGCGTTATGCGCACCTCGTAAGAGGTCGCCCCGTCTTCCGACGTGAGCGGCCCATAGGTGGCTATGGCGTCGGGTTCGGCGCAAAAGCTTTTCAGCCGCACCTCGCCCTTCACACCAAATGAGCCGGCAATAGCACCGACGCAAACCCGATCAGACATGTCGTTAAGCCATTGAAAAGGCGCGGATTACTCCGCAACCTCTTCAGTTGCTTCGGCGGCTGGGGCTGCGTCTTCTGTTGGTGCTTCCGGGGCGGGAGCTGCTGCTTTTGCGGCTTTCTCTTCTGCGCGCTCGGCGGCTTTCTTGCCCGGAACGGCTTTGTTCGGGTTGTTGCGCTCGGTCTTTTCGCGAACGCCGGCAGCTTCGAGCATGCGGGCGACGCGATCGGTTGGCTGTGCGCCTTCACCGAGCCAATACTGAACGCGTTCCATGTTCATTTTCACGCGGTCTTCGCTATCTTTTGCGAGAAGCGGGTTATAGGTGCCGAGCTTTTCGATGAAGCGGCCATCACGTGGCATGCGGCTGTCTGATGCGACGATCGAATAATGTGGGCGCTTTTTAGAGCCACCGCGGGCGAGGCGAATTTTCATAGCCATGTCGTTGATCCTTTGAGAGTTATTTCTGGTGTTGTTTATGATGTTGAATGACTTCCTGGATGATGAAGGCCAGGAGTTTTTTGGCGAATTCGGGGTCCAAATCCGCTTCTTTCGAGAGCCATTCGAGGCGTTCGATCTGTTTGGCCTCGCGCGCAGTGTCACTGGGCGGGAGGTCGTGTTGTGCTTTCAGGCGGCCGACGGCCTGTGTTTGCTTGAACCGTTCGGCAAGCGTGTAGACGAGGATTGCATCGAGGCGGTCGATGCTGTCGCGGTGGCCAACGAGGAGTTCGGCGGCGCGGGAAACGGCGTCGGTCATGTGTGGACTCCTGAGGCGGCGACGTTTGAGAGTTCTGCGTATGTGTCGCCATTGATTATCTGCGGCGCGCGCAGGGTGAGGCGGTCGGTATCCAGGGTCGGGACATTTGCGAGATGCGGGGTCATGCGGCCTCCGCTTGGGCGTGGACCCAAATGTCGAGCGTCCCGAATTCCGGGTGCTTGAAGGCTGTGGTTTTGCGGCAGTTCATGCGTTCGGCGAGGCGAATGGAGCGCAGGTTGTCGGGCATGATCAGGCTGACGATGCGGGTCCAGCCGAGGGTGGTGTGGGCGAAGGTGCGGGTGGCGGTGGCGGCCTCGTATGCGATGCCTTTGCCTTCGCCAGCGGTGTAGAGAGACCAGCCGATTTCAGGCTCGGGCCAGTCGAGCGGGTGATAGATGCCGACGACGCCGAAGGGCTCGTCGGTCGCCTTGTCGGCGACCATCCAACGGCCATAGCCGCGCAGTTGCCATTGACCGATGATGCCTTCGAGGTGGTGAAAACTTGAATACTCGTCGTAGGGGCCGCCGACGCCAACGCTCCGGTCCGAGGCCCGAAACGCGATATGCGCATCCAGGTCCGAGGCTTTGGGAAGCCGCAGTCGGAGACGTTCGGTCTCGATCTCGGGGACATGGAAGGCGACGGTCATTTTGGTCTATTTCTTTTTGCCGAAGCCGGAGAGGCCGGGGGGCAAAGCTGCGCCGCCGCCAAGGCCGGGCATTCCACCCATGCCGCCTAGCTGCTTTTGTGCTGCTTCCATTTCAGCCTGGCTGGGCATGCCGCCTGGGGGCATTCCGCCTTTGCCGCCGAACATGCTGCCCATCTGGCGCATCAAGCCTTTTTTGCCCATTTTCCCCATCTTTTTCATCATGTCCGCCATTTGGCGGTGCATTTTGATCAACTTGTTGAGGTCCGAGACGTCCATGCCTGCGCCCGCCGCAATGCGTTTCTTGCGCGATGCCTGAAGAAGACCAGGGTTGGCGCGTTCTTTCTTGGTCATGGACTGGATAAGCGCGATCTGGCGTTTGAGGACTTTGTCGTCCATGCCCGCATCGGCCATCTGGTTCTTCATTTTGCCCATGCCGGGCATCATGCCCATGATGCCTTCCAT
>JARFRG010000268.1 GCA_029287375.1 Boseongicola sp.
TATTCCTGGGCTCAAGGTACTTACTCCGGCGACTGTGGAAGATGCGCGCGGTATGCTTTGGACTGCGCTTTGTGATCCTGACCCGGTGCTGATCTTTGAGAACGTGATGCTTTATAACATGACGGGGTCGATCGATGCGGCGGCGGGACCGGTGGATATCTCGAAAGCTGCCGTGCGCCGCGAGGGAACCGACCTCACCCTTGTCACCTACGGCGGGTCGCTTTTCAAAACAATTGAGGCCGCCGAAGCGCTTTCCTCGGAAGGGATTTCGGCAGAGGTGATTGATCTTCGCACGCTCAGGCCGCTTGATGAGGCGACTATTCTTGCCTCGCTAGCCAAGACCCGTCGCGCCGTGATCGTTGACGAGGGGTGGCGAAGTGGTTCGGTTTCGGCAGAAATCATGGCGCGGATCATGGAACAGGGGTTCTGGGGGCTTGACGGTCCGGTGGCGCGGGTTTGCGCCGAAGAAGTCCCGATCCCTTACCCAAAACACCTTGAAGACGCTGCAATTCCGCAAGTGGCCAAGATTGTTGCTGCTGCCAAATCGCTGATGGGGCGCTGAGATGGGTGTTTTCAAAATGCCATCGCTAGGTGCCGATATGGAGGCCGGGAAATTGGTCGAATGGCTGGTTCAGCCCGGTGACAAGGTGAAACGCGGCGATGTGGTCGCTGTGGTTGAAACGCAGAAGGGCGCGATTGAGATCGAGATATTCGAAGAGGGCGTGGTGAACCGTCTGGACGCGGAACTTGGGGAAGAACTGCCGATTGGCGCGCCTTTGGCGATCATTTTGGCCGAAGGCGAAGATGCGCCGGAGGAGGTCAAACCGACACCTGTCGCGGACCCTGTTCCGGATGTTGAAGATGCTCCGGTCGCCCCGAAACCCGCGCCGCAACGCGCGGTTTTGCCGCCTTCAGATGTGCATGCGGTGTCGCCCGCCGCCCGTGTGCGCGCGCACGAGCTTGGGGTTGATCTGTCGTCGATAAGGGGAAGTGGTCCGGGCGGTGTGGTGGTTTTGTCGGATGTGGAAGGGGCACAGCCTGCCAAGGAAAGCGTACAAAAGCCATCGCCTGCCAGTTCGCCGATGCAGGAAATGCGCAATGCCATTGCGGCTGCGATGGCCCGTTCAAAACGAACTATTCCGCATGTCTATCTGACGCATACCATTGATATACAGAGTTTAATCGAATGGCTGTCCGCGCGTAATGATGGGAGGAATCCGGCAGAACGGCTTCTTCTTGGGGCTGTGTTTGTCAAAGCCGCCGCGCTGGCGGCGACCAAGACCGGGGAATTGAACGGTCACTATCTTGACGATGGTTATCGTCCATCAGATGCGGTCAATCCCGGTGTCGCGGTTGCGTTGAGGGGGGGCGGTCTTGTTGCGCCTGCGCTGATGAACGCCCCGTCACTGACGCTTGATGAGACCATGGCCGGGATGCGCGATCTGGTCACGCGCGCCCGCGCCGGGCGGCTTAAGGGGTCTGAGATGACGCAAGGCACGTTCACAGTCTCGGCCTTGGGAGAGTCTGGCCCCGAGTTGATGACGGGTATCATCTTTCCGCCGCAGGTCGCACTTGTGTGCCTTGGAGCGCCGCAGGTACGGCCGTGGGTGGTCGATGGGGCTGTGGTGCCGGGGACGGTCATCACGATTTCGGTCTCAGCCGATCACCGGGTTGCCGACGGGCGACAGATCGCCCGGTTCATCACGGCTTTCGAAACCTTTGTTCAAACCCCGGAGGACTTATGACCAAGACGGATTTTCGCACAGTGTATCTGGAAGAGCTGACGCGTGTTGCTCCGGACATCGATCCGGCCGACGTTGGGGACGACGATCATATCCAGGATGACCTTGAACTTGACTCGATGGATGTTCTGAACCTCGTTGCGGCGCTGTTTGAGCGCCTTGGCGTGAACATCCCGGAGTCGGAATATGAGGAGATTGCGACACCTGGTCTGGCGGTTGCCTATCTTGCCCGCAAGGTGGGTGCAGGCGACTGAGAGGGGCCGCCAGAAGAAACTCGTGGGTTCGTTTTCATAGTCCGAACGACCTTGCAGCGATAGGTGGTTTGTTATTCAGCCGCGCGGAACCACGCGACGATTGCACTGCGGCTTTCGGCATCCATCTCGAAGGCGTTGGGGGGCGGCATCGCGTGGGTGACGCCTGCCTGCAGGAAAATCGCTGTGGCGTGGCGGGCAACGTCGCTCTTGGTTTCCAGCACAACCCCTTTGGGGGCCCAGCGAATGCCGTCCCAGACGGGCTCTCTTGAATGGCACATCGAGCAGTTGCCGATAACCGCGTCATAGGCGGCGTCGTATCCAGCTGCAGAGGCGAATTTCTCTTCGTATGGCGTCAGTGCGCGAGCGTCTGCTTCCTCGTAGGTGTCGTGCATTGAAACTGTCGAAAGCCAAGCGATGATGATGAACAGGATGACTGTGACAGCCCAGGTCCAGTGAGGCCCCTTTCCGGTCGCGTGCATAGTGTTGAAGTAGTGCCGGATCGTGACGCCTGTCAGGAACACGAGACTTGCGATGATCCAACTGTATTCGGTCGCAAAGGCCAGTGGGTAGTGGTTGCTGAGCATCAGGAAGACCACAGGCAGCGTCAGATAGTTGTTGTGGGTCGAACGCAACTTGGCGATTTTTCCGTATTTCGGATCAGGGGTGCGCCCTTCCTGAAGGTCTTTCACGACGATGCGCTGATTGGGCATGATGATGAAGAAGACGTTGGCGGTCATGATCGTCGCGGTGAATGCGCCAAGGTGCAAAAGGGCCGCGCGTCCCGTGAAAATCTGGTCATAGCCCCACGACATGACGACGAGGAGAACAAACAAGAGCAGCATCAATGCGGTGGGCGTTTCTCCAAGTTTGGATTTGCAAAGGAAGTCATAGAAAATCCAGCCGATTGTCAGCGACGTGGCCGATATGGCGATGCCTTGCCAAAGCGCGAGGTCTGCTTTGGTGGGATCCAAAAGGAACAGTTCTCCGCCGACCCAATAGACGATCATTAAGAGCGCGGCACCCGAGAGCCACGTGGCGTAGCTTTCCCATTTGAACCAGACCAGATGTTCGGGCATATTTTCCGGGGCCACGAGATATTTTTGGATGTGGTAGAAGCCGCCGCCGTGGACTTGCCATTCTTCGCCATGCGCGCCGACCGGAAGGTGCGGAACTTTCTTGAGGCCGAGATCGAGTGCAACAAAGTAAAACGACGAACCGATCCACGCGATCGCCGTAATGACATGCAGCCAGCGGACGGCAAAGCCAACCCAGTCCCACATCACAGCAAAATCATACATTGTCCGACTCCCTTAACTCGATTTTGAACACTGTAGTCGAGCATCGATTATTCTGGTATTGATTGGAAAAGCCAAGCAGCATCAAAAAAAGCCGAACAATGTCCTATTTTGAGAATATCCGAACCTTTGTCCGTGTCTATGAACTTGGAAGCATGTCAGCTGCCGGGCGGGATTTGCGGATTTCTCCGGCAGTGACATCGGCGCGCATTTCGCAGTTGGAGTCGCATCTGAGCGTGCGGCTGTTTCAACGCACAACCCGGAATTTGACGCCCACAGAGCAGGGCAAGGCCTTTTACACCGGGGCATGTGAAGTGCTGGAGTCGGTTGAAAATGCCGAGGCTCAGGTTGTGAATATTACGGATAATCCGAAAGGGTCACTTTATGTGGCGGCGCCGCTTGGTGTGGGTCGGCGATTGCTTGCGCCGCATGTGCCTGCGTTTTTGGCGGCGTACCCAGAGGTCAGCGTGCGATTGCGTCTGACGGACCGCAAAGTTGATCTGACGACAGAAGGGTTGGATCTGGCGTTTTTCCTTGGGCAACCCGAGGACAGCAATCTGCGGATCAGAAAAATCGCGGATGTGAGACGGGTTTTCTGCGCGTCTCCTGCTTATATTGAGGCGCGCGGTCATCCGGCTGATGGTGAGGCCTTATTAAGTGACAAGCACGAATGTCTGAACCTGAGGTTTCCCGGAGCGCCAGAGTTTCAGTGGCGGGTCGTGACGGAGGCCGGGCCGAAGCGTCTTCGCGTTACCGGCAGATACGAGTCGGACGATGGCGATGTTTTGACGGACTGGGCGCTAGGCGGGCATGGGGTGGCGTTGAAACCGATTTTTGAAGTTGCCGAACATCTCAAGGCCGGACTGTTGGTGTCTGTGGCAGAGAAAACCCCGCCAGAACCCATCCAGATGGCGTGTTTGTTCACACATCGGCGGCGTCAGGACCCAAAAACCCGGCTTTTCATGGAATTCATGATCGACCGCATCGCGGCGTCCATCCGGGACGCCGGGTCACAAAGTTAGCTGCCCCGGTAGGTCGCGTATCCAAATGGCGAAAGCAGCAGCGGGACGTGATAGTGCGCAGCTTCGGACATGCCAAAACGGATCGGGATCAGGTCGAGAAACCGCGGCGTGCCGTCTTCGGTTTTGATGGCGTCGAGATAGGCGCCGGTGTGAAATACTAGCTCATATGTCCCGATCGAGAATTCGGATGCCGGGAGGATTTGCTCGTCCGTTCGCCCATCGCTGTTTGTTACAAGCGTGCGCAGGTGTTGTCGGCTTTCGCCCTCAAGCCTGAAAAGATCAATTTTCATCCCTTCGGCAGGCTTGCCCGTTGATGTGTCGAGGACGTGTGTTGTCAGATATCCGGCCATTTTATAAGGTATCCTTTGGTTGATGCATCATCGCTGGATGTCTGGGGCAGCACAAACCTGCTTGGCAGGTATAGTCTTTCAAAAATTTATTGAGAAACAAAACCATTACTTTGGAATAGAACGGTCTAAATTTGTTAGGGGATAGGTGTGTCTCGATATCCACGCGATATGACTGGCTATGCGAATTCGGTGCCGTCGGCGAACTGGCCGAACGGCGCGAAAATTGCTGTTCAGATCGTCGTGAACTACGAAGAAGGCGGCGAAAACAACATCTTGCATGGTGACGCGGCTTCGGAGGCGTTTCTAAGCGAGATTGTGGGTGCGGCGGCCTGGCAGGGTCAGCGACACTGGAACATGGAATCGATCTATGAGTATGGATCGCGCGCCGGCTTTTGGCGGTTGCACCGGATGCTTCAGGATTTTCCGGTCACGGTTTACGGTGTCGCGACGGCTTTGGCGCGCGCACCACACCAGGTTCAGGCGATGAAATCTGCCGGTTGGGAGATCGCAAGCCACGGTCTGAAGTGGATTGAATACAAAGATTTTAGTGAGGCGGACGAGCGCGCTCACATGCGCGAGGCGATTGCGCTGCATACCGAAGTCGTAGGCACGCGGCCACGCGGCTGGTACACGGGACGGTGTTCGCAAAACACGGTGCGGTTGGCGGCGGAAGAGGGCGGGTTCGCCTATGTGGCGGATTCGTATGCGGATGATCTGCCCTATTGGTCCGAGTTTGGCAGGCGTGATCAATTAATCGTGCCATACACTCTTGATTGCAACGACATGCGTTTCGCAACACCGCAGGGGTTCAATTCGGGCGATCAGTTTGAGACCTACCTCAGAGACAGCTTCGACGTGCTTTACGCCGAAGGGTCCGAGGGCGCGCCAAAGATGATGTCGATCGGTCTTCATTGTCGTTTGGCGGGCAGGCCCGGGCGCGCTGCCGCGTTGAAGCGCGCACTGGATTATATGGCGTCGCACGCGGATGTCTGGTTCGCGAGCCGACTTGAGATTGCCGAGCATTGGGCGACGCACCATCCGGCAAATCGGACTGCGCGACCTTCGAAGATGGAGCGAGATACGTTCGTTCAGGAATTTGGCGGAGTATTCGAGCATTCGCCTTGGATTGCAGACGGGGCGTTTGACCTTGAGTTGGGACCAACGCACGACACTGCGGAGGGCGTTCACAGCGCCCTTGCGCGGGTGTTTCGAACGGCGTCGGAGGATCAGCGTTTGGGGGTTCTGACCGCGCACCCTGATCTTGCCGGTAAACTGGCAGAGGCCAAGCGTCTGACGGCAGAATCGACTGCGGAGCAGGCTTCGGTGGGTCTTGATGCGTTGACGGACGAAGAGCGTGAGACATTCACCAGATTGAACGATACCTATGTGGCTAAGTTCGGGTTTCCGTTTATCATCGCCGTACGCGACAACACCAAGGCTTCGATCATGGCCGCATTCGAGCACCGGATAGAAAACGACCGTGACACAGAGTTTGCGGCCGCTTGCCTGCAAGTTGAACGAATTGCTGAATTGCGTCTCATTGAAAAGTTCTCGCCGTGAGAGTTCCAATTCGCCTTCAGCCATTAGTCGCCGAGGCGTTTGCCCCTTTTGGGAATGTGATTTCAGCGGCGGGCTCTCCTGACAAGTTGATCAATCAGGGCCTGTGCGAGCGTTTTCATGATCGCGCAACGATGGATTTCGCGGATGGACGCGCGGGCATCAGCCTGTTCAAAGGCGTCCCGCGCACGCTGCCCCTAAAGTTAGAGATGGTCGAACGGCATCCGGACGGAAGTCAGGCATTCTTGCCAATGAGTCAGCATCCGTTCGTTGTGGTCGTGGCACCAGATGAAGGTGGCAAGCCGGGCCGTCCGCTCGCGTTTCTGACGCAGGTCGGGCAGGGCGTTAACTATAATCGAGGAACGTGGCACGGAGTTCTGACCCCGCTTCATGAACCCGCACTCTTCGCCGTCATCGATCGCATAGGCGATGGCGATAACTTGGAAGAACACTGGTTCGATACGCCTTTCGTGATCGAAACTGACTAAGAATGTGCCAGCGAGGGGCTGGCTCAATCATCGCAACAGGGAGAATAACTCATGGCCGATGTCTCGATAGGAACGCCAGAACAGCTGCGCGATCCCAACTACACTCCGGCGCTTCACCGCGCTATCCCGCTGGGTATCCAGCACGTTTTGGCTATGTTTGTATCCAACGTCACGCCAGCGATTATCATCGCAGGGGCGGCGGGTTTCGGGTTCGGATCAGACGCGGGAGCCCAGGGCTTTCCGGATATGACGTACCTCATTCAGATGTCGATGTTGTTTGCGGGTATCGCGACGTTGTTTCAGACAATCGGAATGGGTCCGGTCGGAGCGCGTTTGCCAATTGTTCAAGGTACCAGCTTTGCCTTCATTCCGATCATGATCCCGTTGGTTGCGGGTAAAGGTGTCGAGGCGCTTCCTGCGTTGTTCGGTGGTGTTTTGATTGGTGGATTGTTCCATGCCTTCCTTGGCACGTTTATCGGCAAAATCCGGTTTGCCCTGCCGCCGCTTGTGACCGGTCTTGTTGTCACGATGATTGGTTTGGCGCTTGTGAAAGTCGGCATCCAATATGCGGCTGGTGGTGTTCCGGCAATCAATCAACCTGAGTACGGCTCGCTTTTGAACTGGTCGGCGGCTTTGGTTGTTGTTCTTGTCACGCTGGGTCTCAAATTCTTTGCGCGCGGTATGATGTCGGTTTCCGCCGTCGTGATCGGAATTTTCATCGGGTATCTTTATGCTCTGATGATGGGAATGGTCACGTTTGACGGGATTTCGACAAGTTGGGGCCGTGCTTCGGCGTTCCAGTTCCCGATCCCTTTCAAGTATGGCTTTGAGTTGAGCTTTGCTGCGATCATCGGCTTTTGTTTGATGGCCTTTGTGTCTGCCGTTGAGACTGTCGGCGACGTGTCTGGCATTACCAAGGGTGGTGCAGGCCGCGAAGCAACCGAGGAAGAAATCCAAGGTGCAACATATGCTGATGGTCTCGGTTCTGCGGTTGCGGGTGTTTTTGGTGGTTTTCCGAACACGTCGTTCAGCCAGAATGTAGGACTGATTGCGATGACCGGCGTCATGAGCCGCCACGTTGTCACAATCGGTGCATTGTTCCTGATCGTGTGCGGTTTGGTTCCGAAAGTAGGGGCAGTCATTCGCACCATCCCCATCGAAGTCCTGGGCGGCGGTGTCAT
>JARFRG010000293.1 GCA_029287375.1 Boseongicola sp.
GATGATGGCTGTGTCTAGCTTTTCGGTGTGCGCCCGCGCTGCAATCTCGGGAACCACGCCGCCAAACGCCGCGTGGAGTTCCGACTGATCGACAACAACGGACGACAATATCTTGCGATCACTTTGCACCACGGCAGCCGCACTGTCGTCGCAACTGGATTCGATACCGAGGATGGTGCGTATGGGAGACATGTGCGCTGTCTTGCGTGTGCGATAATCGGCAGGTAACACCGAGAAGCCCATCGCACAAGCAACGGTCCCCTATGGATGACGCGTCGCCGATTCTACTTTTGACCCGTCCTGACCCGCAATCGCGTGCGTTTTTGGCTGAATGCGAGGCTGCAATTGGCCGGCGCATTTCGGCAGTTGTGGCGCCCTTAATGCAGATAGTCGATGTTGGAGATGTGCCGGACCTGACTGATTTCAGAACGGTTATTGTGACGTCATCGCACGCCGTTCGACGGTTGGGCGAGGCCGGTTTTTTGCGGGGGCAGATTGTCGTTTGTGTTGGAGAGACAACGGCCTTGCTTGCACGTAAGTACGGGGCCGATGCGATTGCCTTTGGTTTGGATGTTGACGGTCTATTGGCGCGGGCGAGTGAGTTGGTCGGTCCCTGCCTTTATGTCAGAGGGCGTCATATCCGGCTTGATTTGGTGACCGCGCTACGCACCCGGGGCGTTCAGGTCGAGGAGGCGGTGGTCTATGACCAGGTCGCACAGCCGTTCAGCCGGGCAGGCGAGGCATTGCTTTCGGGTACAGAGGAAGTGGTGGTACCGCTATTTTCCGCGCGATCTGCTGAATTATTAAGCAGATCGCTGGACATTCGCGCGCCGATCACAGTGATTGCGATGAGCAATGCCGTGGCTGCCGCGTGGACGGGTGGTGGTACACTATGTGTTGTGGCAGAGCCTACATCAGCAGCCATGTGCGCGGCCGTGGCGCAGGTCATTTAGACCCGCTTCCTTGTTGTATGAGGTGACGCACATTAGACTCTGACGTGTTGTGACTTATGGGTCCGGTTGCCGGGCTATGTATGGGAGTTTAGACTTTGCCGAGCGATCACAAGTCGTCGAAAGCCACGGAAGACAAGGAGAATTCCGCACAGAGCACCCGTGATGCTGAGGGGGAAGTTGCATCAGTTGAGCCTGTGGAAGACACCGAATCGAGTGATGAGGCGACGTTTGAAGTGACCGATGGCGGTTCCAAATTTTCGGGCGGTGAAGGCGCGACGGATGAGTCTGGTTCGGACGACGGTGCAGTTCTGATTGAAGACGGCACAGCGGACGACAATATTTTGGCCGAAGCTGAGACAACTGTGGATGCGGAAGGCGCAGCGCTGGACGTTGTCGCGCCTACTGAGGCGCCTGCGCGACCGACACAGAGCGGTCCGTCTGCTTTTGGACTGGTTTTTGGCGGTCTCGTTGCTGGTGCCATTGGCTTTTTGGTGGCGACATTCGCTGTTCCGGATGGATGGCCCAACCCGCGTGTTGACTCCAATGCGACGTATGAGGCGGCGCTGGACGCTCAGGCTGTTCGGATCGAAGAGCTTGTGGCTCAGATTGAAAGTCTGAGGAGCGCGTCAGAGGTTGAAATGCCTGATCTAAGCCCTGTCACGGAAGAGATTGCTGGATTGGCTGCGCGAGTTGATGGCTTGTCTGGTGATGTAGCGGCTTCGGCAGAGCGTCTCGCGGCATTGGAGAGTCGACCCGCAGGAGAGGCTATCGTCGCGCCCACTGTGGATTTTGATGCTGAAATGGGCGCGTTTCGGGCTGAACTGGAGGCGGCTGCGGCTTCGGCTCGTGCTGAGGTTGAGGCCGCCCAGGCCCGTGCGGCGGAAGTTGAGGCGCAGGCCGCAGCGGCCGCTGATGTGGCAATGAAACGAGCGGCTCTTGCAGAGATGTCTGCCGCGCTGGAAGGTGGTGCGCCGTTTGCGGACGTGCTGGCAAGGGTGCCAGGTGCGCCGGATGCGTTAGTCGCAGTGGCTGAGCGGGGTGTCCCCACGCTGGCGGCTTTGCGCGCGGAATTTCCGGCAGCGGCACGCGAAGCTCTTCGTGGTGCGCAAAGTGTACCGGCGGATGCCAGCGCCACAGACCGTCTGGCGGCGTTTCTGCGGAAGCAAACGAATGCGCGATCTCTGTCTCCGCGCGAGGGAGATGATCCGGATGCCGTATTGTCGCGTGCGGAGGCCGCGCTGAACGGTGGTGATCTGTCACTCGCGTTGTCCGAGCTTTCCGCATTGCCGGATGGCGCTGTTGCGGCGCTGAGCGACTGGATCGCCTCGGCGGAAACACGTGCCACCGCGATTGGAGCGGTGCAAGCGCTCACAAATGATTTGAACTGAGGAAGGTAAATTTTAGATGGTTTGGTCTTTACTGAGAATCTTCCTTTTTGTGGCGCTGGTTGGCGCGGCAGCTTGGGGCGCGGGTATGTTGCTCGAAGCCGAAGGCGGCGTGCGGATTTCGGTCGCCGACACAGAGCTTACGCTTGGCGCGCTGGAGTCGGTCGTTGCCCTTGTGGTGTTGGTGATTGTCACGTGGCTTGGATTTAAGGCTGTTGGCTTTGTTATAGCGTTTTTGCGCTTTCTCAACGGGGATGAGACGGCAATCACACGGTATTTTGCCCGTAACCGTGAACGAAAGGGCTATGACGCTTTGGCGGAAGGGATGATGGCTGTTGCGTCTGGCGACGGGCGCTTGGCGTTGACGAAAGCATCAAAAGCAGAGCGATATCTAAAGCGCCCTGATCTGACGACATTGCTGACTGCACAGGCGGCCGAGATGGCGGGCGACAAGGCGAAAGCGGAATTGGCCTATAAGAAATTGCTTCAGGACGACCGCACACGGTTTGTTGGTGTCCGCGGGATCATGCGGCAAAAGCTGCTGGACGGTGATACGGATACGGCTCTGAAATTGGCCGAACGCGCTTTTGCATTGAAGCCAAAGCATGAGGAAACACAAGATGTCTTGTTGGCGTTGCAGGCCGGTCAACACGATTGGTCCGGTGCGCGCAAAACACTGAGCGCTAAGTTGAAACACGGGTTTTTGCCGCGCGACGTTCATCGTCGGCGCGATGCTGTTTTGGCCTTGGGTGAGGCGCGCGATATTGTTGAAGAAAACGCGTCGATCGAGGCACGCGAAAAAGCAATTGCCGCCAACAAGATGTCGCCAGACCTGGTGCCAGCTGCGGTTATGGCTTCGGATAGCTATGTGGCAGAGGGCAAGCCGAAGTATGCGACACGCGTTATTCGAAAAGCGTGGGAAGCCGCACCGCATCCTGATTTGGCTGCGGCATTTGCCCGGATTGTCCCGGATGAGACCCCCGACCGTCGTATTGTGCGGTTTGGTGCATTGACGAATATGCATCGCGAAAACTCGGAAACGCGACTGTTGCAGGCCGAACTACGGATTGCGGCAGAAGATTTTCCTGCGGCGCGCAAAGCGCTTGGTGATCTCGCAGAGACAGATCCGACTGCCCGCACATTGACGATCATGGCAGCGATTGAACGCGGCGCGGGTGCTGATGATGCCGTTGTAAAGGGCTGGTTGGCACGGGCGTTGACGGCGCGGCGGGATCCGCAGTGGGTTTGCGACAAATGTCAGACGTCACACCGGGCCTGGGCTCCGACGTGCGAGAATTGCGATGGCTTCGACACCCTCGCCTGGACGCGCCCGCCCGAAGGCGTGTCGTCGATGTTGACGGGTGCAGAAATGCTGCCACTTATCGTTGGGCAAATCGCGGCGCCGGAAGAGGCTGAAGATGAGGTTGAAACGATTGAGGTGACTGCATCGCCTGACGTTAAAGGCGCGGCGGTTCCTGAGGGTAATTCTGATAAGCCAATCGCGAACGCTGACGCGCCACCAGCGTCCATTTCGGTTGAAGATGCGGTGGTTGACGATGTGGATCCGGGACAGAAAAAAGACGCGACTTAGATCTATCCTTGGTTGGGAATTATTGGTAACAGGCGCGCCTGGATGCCGCTGTAGCTCATCAGGTAGAGCACATCATTCGTAATGATGGGGTAGTAGGTTCGAGTCCTATCAGCGGCACCATTTCTGACAATAAAATGTTTATAATCAAGCGCTTAACATGTAACGAGCGCTGTGCTCCCCACATATTACCCAATTTCAATATTGTGCCGCGGTGTTTGCCACCTAGTGAGGTTGCACAGTAGAAGGCGACGGACTGGGTTAATTCG
>JARFRG010000061.1 GCA_029287375.1 Boseongicola sp.
AAGGTGTTGGGTTTGACATTGGCCGCCTCGGCAATCTCGCGCACGGTCGAAACCCCAACGTCATTGGGGTTTTCGAGGACGTAGCGCGCAGCCTTCTGTGCCTCGGGTGTCAGCGCGTCCCACTCTTCGGTGAGGCGGTCCAAGACGTTCGATGATACATTTGTGCCATTCATGATTGACATTGGTACACATGTGCACCTAACCTGTCCATCAGTTTCGCGATTTTCGGGCAAAGGATATGACCATGTCGGAGAAGAGTTTCCCCAGTCACGCCCGTGTGGTCATTGTTGGCGGTGGTGTGATGGGGGTGGGGCTGGCTTATCACCTCGCGCACGAAGGATGGGGCCCGGACGTGGTCTTGCTTGAAAAGGCCGAGCTGACGTCCGGAAGCACGTGGCATGCCGCGGGGCAGATTACGCATTCCACCTCCAGTTTTGGTCTGGGCAAATGCGTCGATTATAATATCGGCCTGTATTCCGGCGGGTTGGAGGCAGAGACCGGACAGGCTGTCACCTGGCATGGCTGCGGGTCATTCCGGCTGGCCTATACCAAGGACGAGATGGACTGGCTTCGGCATACACTTTCGGTCGGGCGCTCTCTCGGGTTCAATATCGAACTTGTCGGGCCGGACCGGGTGGCGGAACTGCACCCGTTTTACAACCTTGAAGGTGTGTTGGGCGCGCTGCACACGCCGGATGACGGACATGTAGATCCAACCAACGTGACCATGGCAATGGCTACAGGTGCGCGGGCCAAGGGGGCGCGGATCATCCGTCGCTGCCGGGCGACAAACATCACGCAAGCGCCGGGCGGCGAATGGGTTGTTGAAACCGAACAGGGTACAATCACTTGCGAACATGTGGTCAACGCGGGTGGCACCTATGCACGGCAGATGGGCGAGTGGTCGGGGTTGCAACTGCCGATGACTTCGATGACGCACCACTATTTCGTGACCGACGAGGTGCCGGAGTTCCGCGATCTGGAGCGTGAATTGCCAGTGATTCGCGATGATCGAAAGGTATCCGGGTATATCCGGATGGAACAAAAGAAGGGTCTGATCGGCATCTACGAAAAGACCAATCCCAATACCGTCTGGACGGATCATTGCCCTTGGGAAGCCGAGAACGAACTTTTTGAAGCTGACTATGACCGTGTCATGCCGTGGCTTGAGGAATCTCTCAATCGTATGCCGATTTTTGCCGATTTGGGCATCACGCGCGATGTGCACGGCGCAATCAGCCATCCGCCGGATGGCAACCCGCTGATTGGCCCTGCGCCCGGCGTGCGAAATTACTGGTGTTGTTGCGGCACCCAGATTGGTATCGGCTGGGGCCCCGGTCTGACACGTGAACTGGCACGTTGGATGGTGCATGGCGCAGCGGATATCTCGATGCGTGATTTCGATCCGCGCCGCTTTGGCAGCTACGCAGTCAAAGAGTGGCAGGTCACTAAGGCGAAGGAAGACTACTGCCTGCGCCATGAAATTCCATTCCCCCATTTTAACCGGCTGGCGGGGCGCCCGATCAAGCCATCGCCGCTTTACGAGACTCTCGGGGCGAAAGGCGCCGTCTATGAAGAGGTCTATGGCTTTGAGCGCCCGCGCTGGTTCGCCAGGGATGGCATAGCGCAGAAAGATCACTATTCGTTCCGTCGCACAGAGGTGGACGACATGGTCGCCGCAGAGGTCAAGGCGGTGCGCGAACGTGTCGGGATAATGGATGTGACCGCTTTCACCAAGGTGCTGGTCGAGGGGCCGGATGCCTATGCGTTGCTTGATCGTCTGACGGCGAACCGGATGCCGCAAAAAGTCGGATCGATCACGCTCACCCACATGCTGAACCGCCGCGGCCGAATAGAGCTTGAAACGACGGTTGCCCGCATGGCCGATGATCGGTTCTATCTGGTTTGTGCGGCCTTTTTCGAACAACGTCTGCGGGATCATCTGCGCCATCATCTCGGCGAACAGGATGTGACCATCACCGCCTTGTCCGATAGCTGGGGCGCATTGTCGCTTAACGGTCCTCGCGCCCGCGATGTTCTGGGCGCTGTCACTGCCGCGCGGCTTGACAACGCGGGCTTTCGTTGGCTTTCGGCACAGGAAATCGACATTGCCGGACATAGAATTTGGGCCTTTCGCATGTCCTATGCCGGCGAATTGGGCTGGGAATTGCACATGCCGTTTGCGGCGATGGCGGATGTCTACGCCGCGCTTTGGAACACCGGGAAACCGTATGATATGGTTGATTACGGCAGTTTCGCCATGAACGTGATGCGCATGGAAAAAGGCTTCAAGGGCGCGGGCGAACTGACCAACGAAGTCACGCTGGCCGAAGCGGGCGTGTTGCGCTTTGCGCAGACGGACAAGGATTATCTGGGACGCGAAAAAACCTTGAATACCGACCTTCCTTGGGTCTGTGCGTATCTTGGGATCGAACCGGATGGCGAGATTGACGGTCACGGTGGCGAGGCTGTGTTGCTTGACGGTAAAGTGGTTGGTTCCACAGCATCGGTTGTCTATGGCCATACGGTCGGCAAAATCCTCGCTTTCGCCTATATCAAGCCAAACGCCGCCGAACCCGGAACCGCGCTAGAGGTGGTGATCCACGGTAAGCCCCGCGCTGCCCGCGTACTTGGCGAACCGGCCTACGATCCGCAAAGCGAACTGCCGCGCATGGATGCCATTCAGGAGCCCGCCCAATGAACCGGATCGCGTCTCCTGCGCTGACGCCTGTCGGGACCGGTCAACGTATTACAAGGTTGCGGCTATGGCATGTGCCGCTGACCAGCCATACGGCCTATTACATGGCCGACGGCAAAACCTGCGATACGGTGGAAACGGTTATCATTGCGGTCGATACCGATGCCGGGCTGACAGGCTGGGGCGAGGTTTGTCCGATCCCGCATTACCTGCCTGCCTATGCGCGTGGCGTTGCACCCGCCTTGCAGGAACTGGCGCCGGTCATCCTTGGGGGCGCCCCCGTTGGGGCAGAGGCCCTGATGGCCAGGGCCGACGCCATTCTTCCCGGTCACGTCTATGCGAAATCTGCGCTGGACATTGCGCTTTGGGACATCACCGGGCAAGCGGCGGGCTTGCCGATCCATGCCTTGATGGGCGGACGCCGGCAAGAGACCCTGCCGCTTTACCATTCCATTACCTGCGTCGACCCCGACGAGATGGCCCGCATCGCACACGAGGCGAAAGCAAACGGCATCACCCAGTTTCAGGCAACACTGGGCGCATCGGGCGACTGGCAGACCGATATTGAACGACTGGTCAAGGTGCGCGAGGCGGTCGGCCCAGGTCCGCTGGTTTACGGTGACTGGAATTGCGGTGCCACGACATTGGATGCGATCCGTGTGGGGCGCGGAGTTGCGCATCTGGACATCATGCTGGAACAACCCTGCGCTACGCTGGAGGACTGCGCACGGGTGCAATCTGCAACCGGCCTGCCGATGAAACTTGACGAGTTGGCCCATGACACGGCCTCCCTTCTGAAAGGGCACAGGCTTGGGATCATGGATGCAGTGGCGCTGAAGTTGTCGAAGTTCGGCGGGCTTTCGCCTTCGCGCCGGGCGCGCGACCTGTGCCTGTATCTGGGTGCAAAGATGTGTATCGAATGTACCTGGGGCAGCGATATCGTAACTGCTGCCGCGCTGCACCTTGGCGCGGCGACTCCGCCAAACCTTGTTCTGAACGTCTGTGACCTGTCAGGCTATGTCAGCCCGCGTCTTGCACCCGACGCGCCGACCCGCGACCATGGCCGCATCGCTCCGCCTGATGGTCCCGGTCTTGGCATCACCATCGACGAAGGCAGCCTTGGCACACCTGACCTGATACTGGACTGAGCACATGAACCGCATTCACACCCAAGCCGACTGGATCGCACGCGCGCGAAAGGTTCTTCCGGCCGCGGGATTTGGCAATTTCGACCCGGGCATTGTCATTGCACGGGGGCAGGGCAGCCACGTCTGGGACGAGGATGGCAAGGAATATGTCGATTACCTGATCGGTTCTGGCCCGATGCTGCTTGGTCATGGCCATCCCGAGGTCATGGAGGTGGTCTTTGAACAACTGCCACAAGGAATGACCTTTTTTGCCAACAACGCCAAAGGCATAGAGCTGGCCGAAGCGATTGTCGAAGCTGTACCCTGCTGCGAACAGGTGCGCTTTGTCACCTCGGGTGGTGAGGCTGACATGTATGCGATCCGTCTGGCGCGCGCCTTTACCGGCAAATCCAAAATCCTGAAATTCGAAGGCGGTTATCATGGTATGTCCGCAGAGGCGCAGATGAGTCTTGCACCGGTCAGACAGGTCAACTTTCCCACGGCCGTACCCGACAGCTGTCTCTTATACACATCTCCGAGCCCACG
>JARFRG010000113.1 GCA_029287375.1 Boseongicola sp.
CGTTGGGCAGAACCAAAAGGCAGCAAAGCTGGCAGGGATCAAGGTCGAACGGGTTCGATTTCTGACGTATCTGATGTGCGCTGTGCTTGCGGCTGTTTGTGGATTTTTTCTGGCCGGGTTTTCGGGTGGGGCGGCTTTGAATATGGGCGAGCAATACCTGCTTATGTCGATCGCGGTGGTTGTCATCGGGGGTACATCAGTCGCGGGCGGCTACGCCAATCTCACCGGATTGTGGGGCGCGTCTCTTTTCATGTTTTTGCTGGTTTCGATGTTGAACACGCTTGGGTTGTCGGCGGGATTTCGGTTGATCGTGACCGGGGCAATAATCGTGGCCGTGATCGTCGTCTCTGGGAGGAAATTAGCCAGATAAAATTGGAAACCTGCGATTTTGGGGCAGGCTTGGGTCATGACTTGTGCCTAAAATGGCGACACCTCTATGCCCGGCGTCCTTGCAAAATTCATGTCTGGGTCAGGTCTTTCGAATGGTTCAGCCGAGACGCGGCAGTGAGTGCGCGCAGCCCACCCGACCCAAGAGCCTTTAGATGCGTCGTCGCAGACAAAGCCAGACAGTCCGCGCACTTGTTTAGGACATGCGACACGGTCTTTAGAAGCATTTCCAATCCGTCGCGCAGGTCAGTGAATGGCGACACTGAGGCCCAGGCTCACAATGGCCAGACAATAAGGATCATGGGCATCGCCACGATGATGACAAGCACCTCGAGCAAAAGACCCATGCGCCAGTAGTCCCCAAATCGATAGCCTCCGGGGCCAAGAATGATCGTATTATTCTTGTGACCGATCGGTGTCAGAAATGCACACGAGGCTGCAACCGCGACTGCCATCAACCAGGCATCCGGATTGGTACTGGTTGCGACGGCCATGCCCATTGCTATCGGTGCCGCGATCAATGTTGTTGCGACATTATTCAGGAAATCCGACAGCGTCATGGTGACGACCATAAGCGCCAAGAGCGAAACCCACGCTGGAAGCCCGTCTGTGATCGAAAGTATTTGAGACGCAATGAGTTCCGCACCGCCGGACTGCTCAAAGGCCTCTGCAAGCGGGATCAGGCTGGCGAGAAGAACAATCACTTTCCACTCGATGGAATCGTAAACCTCGCTCCCAGAGACAAGCCCGACCGCGACCAATGCGATGACCGCTCCGGCAAGTGCGACCGGCAGCGACATCCAGCCCAAAACCGCGGCTCCAATCGCGCCCAGAAAGATCGCAATTGACAGCCCGGCCTTTGATCGTTGCACAACTTGTGTCTTGCGTCCCTCCAAGGGAAGCACGCCCAAATAGGCTGCGGCCGCCGCGTTTCGCTGCGCCTCGCCCAAAAGCAAAAGGACATCGCCGGGTTTTATCGTAAGAAGGCGAACGCGGTCCGTGAACCGCCGTCCGTTTCGCGAAACGCCTAGCAACGTGACTGAATGCAAGTGAAGAAGCTTGAGGCCCCGCGCCGTTCGTCCCGCGATCCGGGCACCCTCTGGGACGATGGCTTCCGTCAGTGTCAGCCCACCAGATGTGACCCGGCCTGAATGCTTCTCCGACCCCGAAAACTCAAGCGATGCTTGCCCCATAAGGGCTTCAATCGATTTTGGCTCGCCTTCAGCAACGATAAAGTCACCTGACCGGATTTCCTGTCGTGCCGCGAGCCCCGGCAGCCGTTTTCCAGCACGCACTAGCCCTAGAATATGAACGTCATGCTCGTTCGCCAGCGGGTATAGATCAGCGACGGTTGCGGTTTCCTCAATGGATTTCTCGCTGACGCGCAGTTCGGCAATGTAGCGACCCTCGGCAAATGCGGTTCCGTGCTCAAGCGACCCCTCGCGTTTTGGCAAAAAACGCCATCCGACGAGAGAAACAAATGCAATTCCGACAAGCGCAACTGTAAGACCAACAGGTGCGAAATCGAACATTCCGAACGACTCGCCGAGGGCATCTTCGCGATAGGCTGCGATAACGATATTGGGCGGCGTGCCAATTAGCGTAATCATTCCGCCTAGAATCGTCGCGAAGGACAGGGGCATCAGGGACAGGCTTACAGCGCGCTTCGCTTTGGTTGCGGTATCAATATCGAGAGGCATCAAGAGTGCGAGCGCTGCCACGTTGTTTATGACCGCCGACAATCCTGCTCCGACAACGGCCATTACCGCAATATGAAAGGGCAGAGGTCGATCCGAGTCCAAAAGGCGCGCCGCAAGCAATTCGATAGCGCCGGACCCGACCAGCGCGCGCGATACGATAAGGACCAAAGCGATAATTGCGACCGCCGAATGTCCGAACCCGGAAAATACGTCTTTGGTTGGAACGAGACCCAAGATTGCCGCCAGCACAAGAGCTGCGAATGCGACGAGATCGTACCGGATACGTCCCCAAACAAGGAGAACGAAAAGGACGACAAATATACCGATGATCAAGGTCTGGTCAGATGGCATTGGGAATAGGCACTTTCTGGCGTGACAAAGGTTGTTAAAAGTATTGGTAGCCACGAATTGGGCGAATGTCGTGCGCCGTCGCCGCTATTTCGACTTTGGCATGCGTTGCGCGCGAAAGCCCAGACCATGATCGCCCAAAAACCTCCCACATGAGAGTCGTTGCCATCATCATCAAACGCAATATCCAGAAGGTCATTCGTCTTTTTCTTCTGGATTAAACACAATGAAGAACTGATGCGCGCAATAGGCTGCAACGGCACCGAACAAGAGAGCCCAGTAGGGGTTTCCGTTCGCGAATTCCAAAATTGCCCAAAGCGCACTTAGGGCGACCACGAAGACGCGGCGCCACAGGGGGATAAAAAACGTGGATTGAACATTAAAGGCGTTCAAGAACGCGTATTTGTTCTTCGACATGCTTCCGGGTTCTCCTTTGTCAGGCCGAGTAAACGATGTCAGGCGGCTTATTTCAATCGCTCCCGCGAACGCAGTGCGTTGGTCCTTCGTAGGTGCCGTTTTGCCAGCGGTCAGACACTCTGGAAAAGTGCCGCAAAAGCTGAACTGGAACTCCCATAGCGGATGGCGCTCAATGGCGATCGCCAAGCCCTCGGTCCCGCTCAAAGCTACGGGCGCACGCCGTAGGTGCAGAGGCAGGAAAGGTTGCGCTTAGAATGACCCGCGTTGCTTTATGACTTGGCCTTCTTTCATGATTAGCGGCATATGCGCGCCTTGATCCGTCAGAAGGTCGAGGTTTTCCAGCGGATTGCCTTCAACGGCAATCAGGTCGGCAAACGCACCTGCAACGAGTGCGCCGATTTTCCCTTCCATCCTTAAAACCTTAGCAGCGTCGACCGTTGCCGAGCGGATGACGGCATCCGTTGGTATGTAACGTCCGCGCAGAGGGAATTCGCCGGATTGTTCGCTTTGCATCCCGCCCAACAGATCTGATCCGTATCCCATAGTGACGCCAGCCCGATGCATTTTTTCCAACTTTTCGAGACCCGCTTCGCGGACGTCGGCAATTTTGGCGACGGAACCAGCCGGAAGCCCAAATTCCGCTCCACGGCGCGCCAGCAGGTCGTATGTGATGTTTGTCGGGACGACGAAGGCCCCTTCGCGGGCCACGCGCGCGATGGTGTCGTCAGAGATGAGATTGCCGTGTTCAATGCATTCTATGCCGCAGTCAAGCGCCCGGATAATGGCCTCATCTGCGTAAAGATGTGCCGAGACATAGGTGCCAAAGCCCTTGGCGATTTCGACCATGCCCTTGAGTTCATCGATCGAGAAAACAAGATAACCGATGGGATCAGACGGCGAGGATATTCCGCCATCCGCCATCACTTTTATGAACTGCGCGCCGCCTTTCAGTTCTTCACGCGCGGCGCGTTGGACTTCTGCAAGCCCGTCGCAAATGCGCCCCATTGAGCCTAGCTGAGTGGCGTACCAGTCAACGCCTCGGTTGTTGTAAGGGCCGCGATAGTCGGTATGTCCACCTGTCTGAGAAAGCGCTTTTCCACAAATCACCAGTCGCGGGGCTTGAAAATAACCTTCTTCCACGGCTTGCTGAAGGCCCCGGTCTGCACCACCGAGGTCTCTGACTGTTGTGAACCCGCGCATGAGCATTTGGTTCATCAATCGCGCACTTTTGGCTGCGATCAGCGATGACGGCAAACTTGCATTTTCGCCGAGGTTCGCGGTCGTTGCAATTGTGTGGACATGGCAGTCGACAAGGCCGGGCATGACGGTCAGACTGGCGAAATCCAATTTCTCATCGGCGGTAAACGAAACCGATGCGCTAACCTCCTTGATCTTGCCGTTTTCGATTGCGATCTGCATCGGGTCAGTCGGACGATCCTGTGTTCCGTCAACGATGCGGGCGTTTGAGATAAGAATTGAGGGCATGCGGCTGGAACTCTTTTGTTAGGACGTTGAAGGCGAAGGCGGCGAGACCAAAGCGGGAAGTAACATCTGAGAAATTTGGCTCATTTCTGCGAGATCGTCGACACAATAGCTGTCGCGGGCCGCGTTAAGCGAGAGGATGCCCCGGGTTTGGCCGTTCCATATGACCGGCGCACAGGCACAGGCCTCGCACCCCTTGGACAAGATCAGTTCGGCGTCCGGGAAGGCCCAGAGAACCTCTTCGCGACTATTACCAAGCCACGAGCGTGTTCCGTCAATCACGATTTTTGCCCATGGGGTGCCTCCCATTGGCTTCAGGGCGCCGACGAGATAGTCCTCGGGCGACGAACTGTGAATACGAAGTACGTCTTTGGTATCTGGCAAAGTTTGCAGAATTGTCAGGAATTGGAATCCGAACCGTGCCTTGCATATCTGCTCGACTGCGTGAAACAAAACTGTGGGTTGGCCGGGTTTTGTTTGCGCAATGAACAGAGTTTCAAGATTGATTTGCATTAGGTTGGCTCCCAACTGTCGAGCGATAGATCTTCGAGGGATGCCATGGATTTCGCTCCCTCAAACAACACTTTTATCATTCGGTTCTTGGTCAGCTCATAATGTTTGACTGCCAGTGCATCTGCGTGTGCGACGTCGCGGTCCGCGAGAGCCTGATAGATTTCGCGATGCTGACCAACGGTCGTGGCGAGATGGCGTTGGAGTTCTGCATCTCTTTCGGGGTCGTCGGTTTTTTGGGCGTTGCTAAAACATGCTCTGGCAAGGCGAATAGTATCAACTAGGGCGCGGTTGTAGAAATCGGAAATGTATCGGTTCTGCGCGGCTTGGGAAATTGCCTTGTGAAATCTCTGATTTGCTTCTGATCGCATGACACCATTCCCGTCTATTTCGCAGGCCTCAAAAGCCATCATATGACGATAGATCAGGGTCAGGTCTGCATCGGTTCTGTGTTCCGCGGCAAGCCGGTGGACCAGGCGGCTCGATACCAAGAGAGCGTCGTACAGCTTGGGAACTTCGTCAAAATCCAGCGGAGCGACCTTGGCTTTGCGACCATCGCGCACCACTAGGCCATCAGCGATGAGTTTGATAATCGCTTCACGAATGGGCGTGCGGGAGACGTCCAATCTCGATGCGAGGTCGGCTTCGTCCAAAATCGTTCCGGGCCGAAGCTCCATGCGAAGAATCGAATCTCCCAAAGTTTGAAAAACCTTTGAGCCATCGCGTTTCGTCATTGCGCTCTCTCTTTCATCCGACTTGTAGTTTTATAAGAGCGTTTTCAGGCCCCTAGAAGGCATCGGATCTTTGCTTGCAATTTCAGTATACTTTTTGGATGCTGAAATGCAATCGACCCCAAAATAGGTAGCCTCGGCGCATGAATGACCAAGCTGAACGTCCCGATTGGATTTTGGGCGTCGATGTTGGTGGTACCTTCACCGATTTCGCCGCCCGGAATACCAGGACAGGAGAAACGCGCATTCACAAAAGACCCTCGACGCCTGCGGATCCTTCGGAGGCGATTGTCGAGGGGTTCCGCGAGCTAATGGAAAAAATCGGCATTATAGGCGACGACATTGATCGCTTTGCGCACGGAACGACAGTTGCCACAAATGCGTTGCTACAGCGCAAAGGTGCGCGCGTTGGCGTCGTCACGACGAAGGGCTTTCGTGATCTTCTGGAGATCGGTCGACAAGTGCGTCCGGCAGTTTACGATTTGCAAACGGACGCGCCACCGCCGCTCGCTCCGCGTTCCGCGCGGGTGGAAGTGGCCGAACGTATGCTGCATGACGGGTCGGTTTTGGAAGCCTTGAGTGATCAGGCAATTGAAGGTGTCCTTGAGGATCTGAAAGACATTGAAGACCTTCAGGGTGTTGCGGTTTGCCTGTTATTTTCGTTCATTAACAATGACCACGAACGACGCCTCGCCGACGCAATACGGACAGCGCGCCCCGATCTCTACGTGTCGATTTCGTCCGAAGTTCAGCCGGAGTTTCGCGAATACGAGCGATTTTCCACGACGTTGATCAACGCCTTCCTGCAACCCGAGGTCGGGCGCTATATGGCGCGACTTCAGGCGTCTATCGGGGATGCCGCCCGGACGGCGCGGTTTGGGATTTTTCAATCGTCTGGCGGGCTTATGTCAGTCGAAAAGGCAGCGCAGTTCCCGGTGCGCACGGCATTGTCTGGCCCGGCAGCAGGGGCCGTTGGGGCTGCCGCTGCGGGTGCGGCGTCGGGTGTTGGGAACCTCGTCACGTTGGATATCGGTGGCACGTCAACGGACGTGTGCCTGATCCGCGATGGGCAGACTGAAATTGCCTATGTGCGTGAGATAGCGGGCTTTCGTATTCGGCTGCCGATGGTCGACATTCATACCGTCGGCGCTGGTGGAGGGTCGATTGCACGGATTGAAGCCGATGGATTGATGAAGGTCGGCCCCGAAAGCGCGGGCGCTGTACCGGGACCGGCATGCTACGGAAAAGGCGGCAAAGACCCGACTGTCACGGACGCCAATGTATTTTTGGGCAGATTGCCGCTTTCGCTGGCAGGGGGCGGTTTGACCATCAGCAAGGACAAGGCAGAAGAGGCGATCACCCGCATTGCCACGCGACTTGGCGTGGCACCCGTTAAGGCGGCTCTTGGCATTGTCGGAATTGCGACGTCGAATATGACGCGCGCGATCCGTTCTGTTTCGACCGAAAAAGGCCACGACCCACGGAACTTTGCGTTGATGCCGTTTGGCGGAGCCGGGGGGCTGCATGCGGCCGACGTCGCTGCAGCCCTTGGAATTTCTCGGATAGTGATCCCGCGAACGCCGGGGATCTTGTGCGCCGAAGGCCTGTTGGAGGCAGAGCTGCAGGAAAATTTTGTCGCCCCTTGCCGCGGCAGGCTCGAAAACGCGATGGACGATATTGCCTCGGCTTCGGCGGCACTTCATGCACAAGGCAATGACTGGCTGAGGCGCGAAGCTGGAGAAGGACAAGACGGTCGCGTGATCCTGGCGTTGGATATGCGATACGTCGGGCAGAACTATGAATTGCAAGTCGAAGCGCCAGGGGCAGTCGGTGACATCAATGCGCTTCGTCGTGGATTTCTGGCAGCGCACGAACGCGCCTATGGGCATGCGGACCCTGACGCGGCGATCGAAGTGGTGAACATTCGCGCCAAGGCTGTTGCGCGGCTCGCGCGCGGGGACGCGGACTTGAGTGGATCCGCTGAAAAAGGGGATGCCAAGGGTGTTGTTCCGGTATGGTTCTCGGAGGAAAAACAACTGGATACGCCAATATATGACCGATCCGATCTGCCCGTCGGCACATTGCTTGAAGGGCCAGTGATCATCACACAATTGGATGCGACAACGCTCGTCCCGCCGGGATCAAGTGTCACGGTCGATGCAGCTCTTAACCTGCTGATGGAGAACCACAATGTCTGATGCATCTGACCTCGATCCGATTGCGCTTGAGATTACCTGGAACGGTTTGAAGTCCATCGCCGACGAGTGTTTCTTGACGATCATGCGAAGCGCCTTTTCAACCAATATCAAAGAGCGCCACGACCATTCGACGGCGATTGCGGATGCGCAAGGCAGGCTGATTGTCCAGGCAGAGCGCGCTTTGCCAATCCATCTGGCGTCGATGTCCGGGTTGATGACGCATATTCTTGAAATCTTTGGGGATGCGATTGCGCCGGGCGACATATTCATCGGCAATGATCCGCACGTTGCGGGCGGCACGCATCTTCCTGACATCAATCTTGCCGCGCCGGTGTTCGATGGGGACAGGCTGATCGGATTTGTGGCCAATATCGTGCACCATGCAGATGTAGGCGGCGCGGCGGTCGGGTCGATGTCCGGTGGGTTGGACGAAATCTACAAGGAAGGCCTGCGGATACCGCTTGTGCGCCTCTACCGGGGGGGGGAATTGCAGGACGATATCCTGCGGTTGTTGCTGCTGAATATGCGTCTTCCCGACGAACGAAAAGGCGATCTATATGCACAAATCGCGGCCATCCGCCTTGGGTGCAAGCGCCTTGACGAAGTGCTGACAAGGATTGGTCCGGATGTGCTTACCCAGACATTTTCAGAGATTGTCAGTCGGACCCATCACCGCATGCAGGCGGCAATTTCTCGGCTGCCGGATGGTCAGTACTCATTTGAGGATGTGATGGATGACGACGGCGCGGGAACGGAAAACATTCGCATCGCATTGACGATCCGCAAGAAAGGCAGCCGAATTATCTTTGATTTCAACGGGACAGCGGATCAGGTGCTGGGGAATTTCAATCAGACACTGAACGCGACGCAGTCGGCGGTGTGCTATGCGCTAAAGGCGCTGCTTGACCCGAATGTGCCGAATAATCAGGGGATTTTTGACGCCATCGACATTGATGCTCCGGTTGGATCCCTTGTGAATTGCGTCGCCCCGGCGTCTGTGGCCCTGCGCGCCAACACCTGCCAACGCGTTGTGGATACAGTGATCGGCGCTCTGGCAGATGCGCTTCCCGATCAAGTTGTCGCTGCGGCAAACGGCGCCAATACAAGCGCGGTCTTTGAAGGGACTGATCCCAGAACCGGTGGCAAGTATGTCTACTTTGAAACGCTGGGTGGGGGCATGGGTGCGCGCGCCGCGCGCGATGGCAAGGACGGTGTACAGGTTCATATCACCAATACGTCAAACTTGCCGGTTGAGGCGATTGAACAGGAATATCCACTGCGCGTAGAGGAGTATGCTCTTGTCGAGGACAGTGGCGGCGCGGGACAGCACCGTGGGGGTATGGGTATTCGCCGTACCATCCGCCCGATTAATCATAATTGCGAATTCAACGGGGTCGGAGAACGCTTTACCAACCCACCTTGGGGGCTTTTTGGCGGATTTCCAGGCGAACCCGGTTCGTTCAAGCTGAAAAATGATGATGGGCGAACAACTTCTTTGCCACCAAAGGCATCTCGTGTGAAGCTGACCCCACAAGACGCGGCAATCATCATAACGCCGGGCGCAGGTGGATACGGATCACCAGGCGACCGGAGCCCCGAAGATCTAGATGAGGACAAGCGGTCCGGAAAATTTACGGAGGCCTATTTTCGAAGGCACTATACCAAAGCCGACTAATCAACTGACCTGACCGGGAAAGGTGGGGTTTATCAACAGGGAGTACGTTCATGTATATGAAATCAGTTCTTGGAAGCATCGGAGTGGCGGCAGCTATGTTTGCCGCGCCAGCATTTGCGCAAGACGTCAAATGGGACATGGCCAACGAATACCAAGACACATCGATCCACGGTCAGGCCCAAAAGGTATTCACAGACACAGCGCGCGAGGCATCTGGCGGAACAATTGATATCACCAACCATTTCGGCGGGTCGATCGGCTACAAGTCGAAAGAGCATTTTGATGCGGTGGCTGACGGTGCCTTGCCGATTGCAAACACCAGCATGGGTCAGGTTGCCGGCATTGAACCGATGTTCTTGCTGTCATCGCTGCCTTTCCTCGTGGGGTCAGCCGATGACGCGCGGCTCTTGTGGGATGTGGCACGTCCAAAATATGAAGAAGTCTTCGCACGCAACAATCAGGTACTGCTTTATGCGTCTCCGTGGCCGCCCGCGGGAGTCTGGGCGAAAAAGCCGATTACGTCAAAAGACGAACTCGCAGGCGTGAAAACACGCGCTTGGGATGCAAGTGGAACAAGCACGTTGATCAATGCGGGCGCTGCGGCCATTCAGATGAGCTGGGCAGACGTCGTGCCTCAGCTGGCCACAGGTGGTATTGACGCTGTGCTGACCTCTGCAGAAGGCGGTACAAACGCCAAGTTCTGGGAGCATCTGTCGCATTTCTCGGCGATTAACTATTCGATGTCTCTCAACATGACTCACGTGAACAAAGACGAATGGGACGCGCTTAGCGATGATCAACGCGCGGCTCTTTTGACGGCGTCCGATGCTGCGAGCGATGCTGCTTGGGGCGCGTTGGCGACACGTGTGGCTGAGAACTATGCGGATATGGAAGCAAATGGCATCACTGTCATTTCAGACGTGCCGTCTGAGTTTCTTGGTCAGCTTTCTGCCGCCGGCGAACAAGTTTATGCGGATTGGCTGGATAAAGTTGGCGCGGACGGGCAGGCTATCCTTGACGCCTACCGCGCCCAAAAAGGCTCCTGATACTCGACGACGAGACGGCTCTGCGGGTTTCGCAGGGCCGTCACACTTGATATGAAATCCGAAAAGGGGCGCGGGTGCTGATCAAGACTTTTGTCAAAGTAAACGATCTGGCAGGAAACGCTGCTATCCTGATTTCGTCGGCGCTGCTGGTCTATATTGTCGGCCACATCACGGTAGAGATCGCAATGCGCGGCCTCTTTGAAACCTCGACATTTTCGATGGATGAATTCGTTGGCTACGCGATTGGCGCCATGACGTTTCTGTCGCTGGCGCATACCTTCCGGTACCGTAAACACATCCGCGTCAGTATTTTGCAATCCATTGTGCGCGGGCGTGTTGCGCTTGCGGTAGAACTATTGTGCATCGCGTTTACCTTCGGGATCACGTTGTTTCTTGCGCGCTATATCTGGCGCACGCTTGCGCGGGACTACACGCGCGGCACGATCAGCCCGACGTTGACCGAAACCCCCATTTGGATTGTAGACGGCGTGATATTTGTCGGCCTTGTCT
>JARFRG010000136.1 GCA_029287375.1 Boseongicola sp.
CAGAACGCGTTCAAACACAGGGCGTTTATAGGTTTTTTCGATATGCGCGCGGGCGTGGTCGACAAGATGCATGTAATGCACGCCAGACGGACAGGTGGTCATACAGGCCAGACACGACAGGCACCGGTCGATATGCTTTACCGTTTTCGCGTCCGCTGGCCGGTCGTTTTCTAGCATGTCCTTGATCAGATAAATGCGCCCGCGCGGGCTGTCGAGTTCATCGCCAAGCACCTGATAAGTTGGACAAGTCGCCGTGCAAAAACCGCAATGAACACACGATCGCAAAATCTCGTTGGACCGTTCAATCGCCGGGTTCTTCAACTGCTCGTCTGTGAATGTCGTCCTCATATCAGGCGCCCCCGGCAAGAATGGAAATATTGGCGAAGGACGCCACAAGTGCTGCAATGATGGCCACCCCCATCCGCCCCCACACGCTCGCATCGGGACGCGCGCGCAGGTAAGGCAGCAACGCAAGTGCGCCAACAGCCGCGCCCAAAAGGAACGGCAAGACAAAGGTGAAGATACTCGGAGCGGTGCCGGGCAAGACGATCAAAAGCCCGAAACCACCTGCGGACAGAGCCCCCGCAAGACGCCAATCCGTGAGCAGATAGCCCGCGATCAACCCACCCAGTGCAGGCAGCGCAATAAACGCAAATGTCGCGCTTTCCATTAGCCCATGACCCCGGGATTAAAGAGGCCGCGCGGATCGAACTGCGCGCGCAGCCCCGTGGCAAGGGCGACCAAAGGTGCCACTTCAGGCTGAAACACCGGGACGCGGACCTTGAGGTCGTCAGACCCCTTTACAAGCGTTGCATGACCGCCGATGCGCGCCAGATGTGTCTGCAAATCCGTATGCAGCGCCTGCGCTCCGGCGACGGCATCCGCGGCACTATGTGCTGCAAGCTGTGAGTCGTCGGCGCCAATCCAGACAAGCCCACCGCCCCAGTCAAGCATCGCATCATACGCGTGCGACGGTGCAAGAGCGCTTTCAAGAAGGGCTGGCACATCGCTCGCCTTGATCGACACTTTCCAAACCGTTGACTTGTTCGCAAAGACGGACACATCGCGGATCGCGCGCCAGTCGTCATCACCTCCCATCGTCATTTCGGCGGGTCCAAATTTTTTGAGCGTCTTGATCAGCTCTGCACCCCTGTAGCCAACCGAATTCTCGAACCCCTCAAGTCGAAGCCTCACGACCGATCCCTCGCCCGGCATCATCGCAGCCCCGGAAACCTCGTAAGGTGACCCCAAAGCAGCCGCCATCGCAGATATTCCATCCGCCAATGATAAATCGCGAAGCGTGACCTCCCCCGAAGCATCAGGTTTCGGCAAAAGCTTGAAGCTGACCTCGCTCAAAACACCCAACGTCCCATATGATCCCGCCATCAGCTTGACCAGGTCATAGCCGGTCACGTTCTTCATAACGCGGCCACCGTTCTTCACGGCCGCGCCGTGCCCGTTGATATAACGCACACCAATCAGCGAGTCGCGACAGGCGCCCGCACGCAGACGCCGTGGTCCGGAAGCATTCGTTGCCACCACACCGCCGATTGTCGGTGTTCCGTCCGTTCCAAGAAGATCGCGATGATCCATCGGCTCGAATGGCAGCATTTGCCCCTCGGACCGCAAAGCGGCCTCGATCTCGGACATCGGCGTTCCGGCACCGGCGACGATCGTCAAAGCGCCAGGCTCATAAAGCGAAATGCCAGATAATTTCGCCAAAGAAAGCCGCTCACCGGCGACAGGCACCCCAATCCCACGCGTGCCACCGCCCTGAATGGCAAACGGACCGCTTGCGCCAGCAACGGCATCCGCCAATTCACGTTCTGTCGTCGGCTCAATCACAGCGCTCGTCCTTCTTCTTGGCAATAATACTCTCGGGGGTTTGGGGGCAGACAGCCCCCATTCAGGCTTTTATGCAGCAGCCTCTGGTTGCGCACGACGGGCCGCGGTATCGGCCAGCGGAAACACCTTGGCAGGGTTCAAAAGCCACGCCGGGTCAAAGACATCTTTGACACGCATCTGCGCCTCAAGATCTTGCGGAGCGAACTGGACATTCATCAGATCACGCTTTTCGATACCGACGCCATGTTCTCCGGTCAGGCAACCGCCGACCTCGACACACAGCTTCAGAATCTCCGCGCCCATTTCTTCGCAAAGCTCAAGATCACCGGGTTTGTTGGCATCAAACAGGATCAGGGGATGCATATTTCCGTCCCCGGCGTGAAAGACATTGCCCACTTCCAGGCCGAATTCCGTCGACAACTCCCCGATGCGCCGCAGCACATGCGGCAGCGATGAAACGGGGATTGTTCCGTCCAGACACATATAGTCGTTGATCTGGCCCATTGCGCCAAAGGCCGACTTGCGGCCAAGCCAGATCCGGCCTGCTTCGGCTGCGTCCTTGGCTTCGCGCAACTCAACGGGGTCGTGTTTTGCAGCAATCTGCTTGATCAGGCCAAGCTGCTCGTCAATCTCAGCCGGCGAGCCTTCGACTTCGACGATCAAGAGCGCCTCACAATCGGGATACCCCGCTTTTGCGTGACGCTCGACGACTTCGAGAACTTTGCGATCCATGTATTCGATTGCCACAGGCAACACGCCTGCCTTGATGATGTCACTTACACAAGCCCCTGCAATCTCTGCACTTTTATAGCCGATCAGGACCGGGCGCGCACCTTCGGGCTTTGGCAAGATTCGCAACGTCGCTTCGGTCACGACGCCAAGCTGGCCTTCGGAACCGCAGATCAGTCCAAGCCAGTCATAGCCACCGGCATCCATATGCGCGCCGCCAATGTCGACAACAGTGCCGTCCATCATGACCATCTTAACACCCAGAAGATTATTGGTGGTCACGCCGTACTTGAGGCAATGCGCGCCCCCGGAATTCATCGCGATATTGCCGGCGATGGCGCAGGCAAGTTGCGACGATGGGTCGGGCGCATAAAAGAACCCATCGCTTTCGACCGCACCTGTCACGCTGAGATTTGTGCGTCCAGTTTGGACCTTGATGAACCGGTTATCATAGTCCGTTTCCAACACGTCGCACAGGCGGGCCACGCCGAGGATGACGCAATCAGCCGTCGGCAATGCGCCTCCGGCAAGCGAGGTTCCGGATCCGCGCGGCACAACAGGAACGCCTTCCTGATGGCAAATCTTAAGAACTGCGGAGACCTCTTCGGTTGACGCAGGAAGAACCGCACAAAGAGGTGGGCATCGATAGGCCGTCAGCGCATCGCATTCGTAAACGCGCGTTTCGGTTTCATCGTCGATGACCGCATCATGGGGCAACACCTCGCGCAGACGCTGAACGAGCCGGGATTTTAGCGCAAGAATGCGGGGATCCGGTGTTGGCATTTCCATGAATGTGTCCTCCTGACAGTAATTGGTAATAATTTATAACCAATCTTGGCGCGGATGCAAGCGATTGTGATTGGCAAGCCCCCCTATGAACTCGCAGTATAGCAAAATGAGCATGACAAGCACCAAGAGTATTGGCTCAATTTTCGCGGCCCTTTTGGCCGTCGCGACACCGGTTTTTGCGGACGACGCTTTGATCGAAGCCGTCTCTGTGCGCGGCTCTTACGACGCTTTGGCGTTTTCAGTCACCCTGCGCCATGGCGACACGGGTTGGGACGACTACGCGGATGGATGGCGGGTGGTATTGGACGACGGCACTGTGTTGGGTACGCGTGTGTTGTTTCACCCTCATGTCGACGAACAGCCGTTCACGCGGTCGCTGTCCGGCGTTGCCGTCCCGCAAGGCACCACACAGGTCTATGTCGAAGCCCGCACCAATGCCGATGGTTGGGGAGCCGCGCGATTCGCAGTCGATCTGTCAAATTAGCGTTTAAATACAACGCCCACCGTCGACTTCCATACAAACGCCCGTGACCATACTTGCCTCGTCCGAACACAGGAAACAGGCGGCGTTTCCCATGTCTTCTGGCGTAGAAAACCGACCCAAAGGGATCGTGGCCAGGAACTTTGCCCGGACCTCGGGTGTATCTTCGCCCATAAATGACTTTAGCAGCGGCGTTTCCCCGGCCACCGGATTGATGGCGTTCACCCGCACACCGTGTGGTGCAAGCTCTACGGCCATGCCCTTGGTCGCGGTCGTCATCCAGCCTTTTGAGGCGTTGTACCAGGACAGTCGCGGGCGCGGGCTGACGGCTGCGGTTGAGGCGACGTTGAGGATCGCGCCGGACCCTTGCGCCTTCATCAAAGGCACAATGTGACGAGCGGTCAGGTAAACCGATTTGGCATTCACCGCGAGAACGCGGTCAAAATCGTCTTCGCTGACCTCTTCCATCGGGGCCGGAAGATGCGTGATGCCCGCGTTGTTAACTAGAATATCGATCCGCCCGAAAGCCTCGAGCGCCCGCGCGGTCATTGTCTCGACATCGTCGTTCAGGGCCACGTTGACCTGGACCGCCACTGCGCGATTGCCAAGTTCTTCGGCCAGCGCCTGAGCGCCCTCAAGGTTCATATCCGCAAGGACAACCCGCGCGCCTTCGGCCACGAATTTGCGGGCAATCCCGGCGCCAAACCCAGATGCCGCCCCGGTCACAATGGCGCATTTACCGTCTAATCGCATCTTTTTCCCCTACCCGTGCAACGCCGCGACAGTTTTCAAAACCGAAAACCCGTAGAGCGCCTCAAAACCCTTTTCGCGTCCGTGACCCGAAAGCCCCGTGCCACCAAACGGCAGTTCGACCCCGCCGCCTGCCCCGTAGTTGTTCAAGAACACCTGCCCCGCGCGCAGCTTCTTTGCCATTCGCATTTGACGCGCCCCGTCTTTGGTCCAGACCGAAGCGACAAGGCCGTAATCCGTGCCGTTCGCAATTGCGACGGCGTGGTCTTCGTCATCGAACGGAATGATCACCTGCACGGGGCCGAAAATCTCGTCGCGCGCCAAGGCATGGTCCGGGGGCACATCAGCAAACAGGACCGGCGCAACATAGGCCCCGCCGTTCGGGGCGTTGTCTGCAATGCGCCCGGTTGACGCGACGTGCAGATCGCTCCCATTGGCAATGAAGCTTTCGACAATGTCCTTTTGGCGGCCCGAGACCAGCGGCCCCACATCAAGATCATCCATCGCCGGACCCGCAACCAATGTCGCATAGCGCGCGGCCATCAGGGCGACGACTTCGTCGTAACGCGCGCGCTGAACCAGAATACGCGACGAGGCTGAACAGGTTTGGCCGGCATTCTGGATGCCTGCGTTTACAAGGAACGGCAGTGCGACGCCCAAATCGGCGTCGTCAAAAACCACCTGAGGCGATTTTCCGCCCAATTCCAATGTTACAGGGACCACGTTTTGTGCTGCAGATGCCTGCACCAACCGCCCAACACCAACCGAGCCTGTAAACGACACATGCCGCACGCCGAGATGCGCCGTAAGGGCCGCGCCGGCTTCCGCGCCAAGCCCCGGCACAATGTTCAAAGCGCCGTCCGGCAAGCCTGCGCGCCGCGCCAGTTCGCCAAATGCCAGCGCAGTAAGGCAGGCCTCTTCGGCAGGTTTCAATACCGCCGCGTTGCCCATTGCAAGTGCCGCCCCGACAGATCGTCCGATGATCTGCATCGGATAGTTCCATGGCACGATATGGCCGGTGACACCGTGCGGTTCGCGCAAAGTATAGACCGTATAGCCGTCAAGATAAGGGATCGTCGTGCCGTGCAACTTGTCCGCGGCTCCGGCGTAAAATTCCATGTATCGGGCAAGAGCTGCAACGTCCGCGCGCGCCTGTTTCAGCGGCTTACCAACATCCAGAGCCTCAAGCATGGCCAGATGCTCGGCATTTTCCAAAACCAGATGGCCAATGCGCGCAAGAACGCGGCCGCGCTCGGCCGCCGTCGCGCGGCCCCAGTCCCTGCCGAGCGCGGTCTCTGCGCTTTGCACGGCGAAATCGATATCCGCAGCCCCGCCCCGCGCGATCTCGCACAAGTTCGTGCCATCAGACGGGTTCATAAGCGGCAAGGTTTCGCCCGTCACGGGCGCTTGCCACTGCCCTCCGATCAGGCATCTGGCCGGGTCCAGGTCGAGAGGTTTCAGGCTCATGCGCCCCCATACATCAAGTTGATCATTCGTGATGTGTAGCGGGTCGCGCGCACGCATAGAAGTGCCAAGTTGCGCCGCACGTTCGGCTATTTCCAGCGCCCGAGAGCGTATCAATTCCAATGTCTATTGCGCTTTGAGAACAGAAATTCGCGCGCTAATGGTCACAGTCTGGCCCTTATTGTCGACGAAAGAAAGCATGTCCCTTTCGCCGACAGACGAGCAAAAATGATGACCGAGCAAACCATAGAAGCCCCCATCGAGTCCAAGAGCCTCGTGCCAATTGTGTTTACGGCCACCATTTTCCTGAGCGCGTCCCTGCTGTTTTTCGTACAGCCGCTATTTGCGAAAATTGTCTTGCCGGAAATTGGCGGGGCTCCTGCTGTCTGGACCACGGCAATGCTGTTTTTTCAGACGGTTCTGATCGTCGGATATCTATATGCCCACGTGTCGACGCGATATCTTCCGGTCAAAGTCCAGATCATCCTGCATCTGGCCATTTGGGCCGTCGCCCTGTTTTTCCTGCCGCTCGGCATCCCAGAAGGATGGCAGTACGACGGCTCTGGCTCGACGGCGTTGCAAACACTCCTGCTGTTCGCCGCTGGTGTCGGAGTTCCCTTCGCCTTGTTGTCGGCAAATGCGCCGCTTTTGCAGTCGTGGTACGCACGTTCGGACGGCCCGTCGGCGGATGATCCATACTTCTTGTATGGCGCCAGCAATCTCGGCTCGCTTATTGCGCTTTTGGCGTTTCCATTTGTAGCCGAACCGTTTTTTGGTGCTCAAGACATCAGTTTTGGTTTTGCCGCCGGGTTTTTCCTTTTGGGGATTTGCCTGTTGTTCAGCGGTATGGCAGCGCGTGCCGGACGCATGACCACGGACGCTGTCAGCGTTGGCACAGCCGACAGCCCAAGCGTCAAAGAATATGCCTTCTGGGCGCTCTTGGCCTTTGTGCCATCGTCCCTCATGCTTGCCGTAACCACAAAAATCAGTACCGACCTTGGATCAATCCCGCTGGTTTGGGTGATCCCGCTGTCGCTTTATTTGCTGACCTTTGTGGTCGGATTTTCCAAACGTGAACTGATCCCGCCAAAGCTTTTGAAGCTGGCGGCCGCTGCCTCCGTCGTCGTCGCAGGAATGCTCTTCACCGGAACGGGTGGCCCACACCTGAGCCTCACCAAGTCGGGGATCTTGATCGGGACATTCTTTGTCATCGCGCTTTGGGCGCACCGTGCGCTCTATGGCGCGCGCCCACACGGCAATCACCTCACGATTTTCTACGTCACAATGTCGATTGGCGGAGCCTTGGGAGGCCTGTTCAATTCGATCATTGGACCTATCGTCTTCAATGCCATTTACGAGGGTATCTTGACGATCGCGGTTGCTGCCGTGTTGATCGCCCTTCCCTGGCTTGACCTTTCAATTCGTTCGGTCGGGCGCGGTCTTTGCGTGGGCCTCATCGGTGGCGGTATCTTTGCAATTTTGACACTGGCAATCGGAACAGAGCACCCGGCAATCACATCGATCGTGCTGCTCGCTTTGACGGGTGCTGCCTTCGTGACAATGCGCCATTCGCTGACCGCCGCATCCATTGCCTCGATTTCCGTGGCGCTCACGCCGATTGCGATGTCCGAACATAACAATCTGTTCAAGGACCGCAGTTTTTTCGGCCTGCATGAAGTCGTCGACTACACGGACCAGCGTATCTACAGAAATGGAACGACAACTCACGGCGCGCAGCAGAGGTCTGATTATTCTGCTCGGCGCCCGACACCGATCACGTATTACCATCAAAATGGACCGATGGGCCAAGTCCTGACGTCCGCAGCGGTGGATGCCGGGTCCAGTATTGGGATTGTGGGTCAGGGCATCGGATCATTGGCCTGTTATTCTCAACCGGGGCAAGATTGGCACTTTTACGAAATTGACAAAATGGTCGACCGCCTTGCCCGCGACCCGTCGCTGTTTACCTTCATGTCGTCTTGTGCGGGCGACGCGCCGACACACCTTGGCGATGCCCGTGTGGTTCTGGAATCCCAAACGGATATGCGGTTCGACGTTTTGATTATCGACGCCTATTCGTCGAACGCCGTGCCGGTCCACCTGACGACCCGCGAGGCCGTTGATCTCTACACCTCCCGCCTGACAGAGAACGGCGTTTTGCTGTTTCATATCTCGAACAGATACTACGATATCTGGCGTCCGTTGTCGCGAAGCGCTGAAGATCTTGGCTTGGTCGCGTGGCGGCAACTTTATCCCGGAGATCGACGCAATGATCCCACTGACTATGCGTCAGAAGTTGTTGCGTTCACGCGTTCTTCGCAGACGCCATTCGCTTTGGACGATGACGATCGGTGGCGCCGCATGGAAAGCGACGGCGGTATCATCTGGACGGACGATCGGGCCAATCTGCTGTCGATCCTGCGCTGGCCCGGCCGCTAAGGGATGAACTGACAAGTCCCACCTGCCGGCGCGCTGGAAAAATCGGTGGGGGTGTTGGTAGCGGAGGAGGGACTTGAACCCCCGACACGCGGATTATGATTCCGCTGCTCTAACCACCTGAGCTACTCCGCCAAAACCGAGGGCTAGGTAGAACCTTGCGCCGAAGGCGTCAAGAGCCCGTCGCGGCCTTTCGCATCTAAAACGTCAGAGCCTCAAAGAACCCGAGCCAAAAATGCGCGGGTGCGGTCCTCTTTGGGGTCAGTAAACAGCTTTTCGGGCGGGCCTTCTTCAAGGATCACGCCCTTGTCCAAAAAGCAGACTTTGTCCGCCAACTCGCGCGCAAACCCCATTTCATGGGTCGCCAGAACCATGGTCATGCCTGCCCTGCGCAAATGTCGCAAAACGTCAAGCACCTCGCCCACCAATTCAGGGTCAAGTGCGCTTGTTATCTCGTCGAACAGCATGATCTCAGGCTTCATCGCAAGGGCGCGTACGATGGCGACGCGTTGCTGCTGGCCGCCGGATAATTGATCCGGGTAATGGTCCATACGATCTGCCAATCCAAAGCGCTCAAACAGATGCGTGATTTCCGGCAAGAGCGCCTCGCGGGTCAGTTTGTGGACACGCCGCGGGGCCAGCATTGCGTTTTCGACAGCCGTCATATGCGGGAACAAATTGAAGCTTTGAAACACAATGCCAATGCGCTGACGCACAGGTTGTGGATCAAGTCCGGGGACAGAAATATCGACGCCATCCAGAAGGATCACGCCGTCATCAATTGGTTCCAAAAGGTTCATACATCTTAACAGCGTCGACTTGCCCGATCCGGACGCGCCGATGAGGCAGACCATTTCGCCGTCGCCCACGGTCAGATCAATCCCGGAACACACAGTGTTTCGCCCAAAGCTTTTGGTGACACCTTTCAGATCGAGCGTGGCCATCAGCTGCGCGCCCGCGCCTGTTTGTTCATCAGATAATCCGCATATCGTGTCGCCGGCACGGTCACGGCAAGGAATATCAAGGCCGCCCCGACGTAGGGCGTGAAATTCGCAAGAAGGGATTTATAGACCCCGGCCTGTCGGAAAATCTCGACCGGTCCTATGAAACTCAAAAGAGCCACGTCTTTTTGTAAGGCGACGAAAAGGTTCATATTTGCAGGCACCACGCGTCGAATTGCCTGAGGTAGAATGACAAAGCGCATGGTATCCGAATGCCCCAGACCAAGCGACGCGGCCGCCGCGCGTTGGCTGTGATGAATACTTTCAATGCCAGATCTCAGCACCTCGGCCACATAAGCGGCATAAGTCAGGACAAGCGCAACGGTCCCCCAGATGTATGGTGAATTCCAAGGTCTCGGCAGGCCAAGTCCCGGAATGCCAAAGCCAATCAGATAGATCACCAAAATCACCGGGACTCCTCGGAAAATATCGGTGTAGAGCGTCCCAAACAGCCGCAAAGGATAGAGCGCAGGTGACCGCGCATCGCGACACAACGCAATGCACAGCCCCAACAGAAAGATTAACGGCGCAGACCATGCAAAGATCGCAACGTCCAAAAGAAAGGCCTCAAGAAGACCCGGGAAGGTGCGCGCGAAAACGTCCGCGTTGAAGAAACTCTTCTTCACGCCTTCCCACCCCGGCGCGAGCGGGATCAGGACGACCAAAGCAAGCAAGACAGCCGCCGTCGAACCCGCCGCAATTGCCATCGAGCGTCGACGCACCTGCGCCTCGTATATCTGACGGCGGGTCAGGCCCGGACGTTTGGCGTCCGGGCTGTCAATTTCGGTCTGGGTCATTTAGTCGATGACCGGAACACCTGTGGCTTCTGCGAGCCATTCCGCTTCGATAGCCGCCAAAGTGCCGTCTGCGGCAAGGTCGGCTATGGCAGCATCGACGCATTCCTTGAGCGGATTGCCCTCTTCCATCAAAAGACCAAACTGATCGGGGTTTTCGCTGCGTTCGGGCGGGAACTGACCCAGTACAACACCGTCGTCCATCAAGACAGCGGCGGTGAACAGAGCCGTTGGAAGATCCATAAGTGCGGCATCAATCTGATTGGCTTTCATCGCCTCGACCACGTCGGCATTGTCGCCGTAGAGCAGCGGATCTCTATCAGGCTGCACGATCTCAGCCAGCATCGGGACGGCCGTGGTGGACGCATGTGCGCCCCAGAGCAATCCCTTCAACGACGCCAAAGTCGCCTCTGCTCCGCCATCGACCACGGGTTGCCGCGTTACGACAGCCATTGCGGCGGAATAATACGGCGCCGAGAAATCGACGATTTCTTCGCGCTCGGGGGTGATGGAAAACTGTTGAAGATTGAAATCAAAATCTTTCGCACCGGGTTGAATGGCCTGATCAAAAGACGATCGCACCCATGCAACCTGCGCGTCTTCAAAGCCCATGCGATTGGCGACGGCATAGGCCACGGCCGCTTCAAAGCCGGCCTTGGATTCTGGCGCGTCATCCATAACCCACGGATAATACGCGGGGTTGCCCGTCGCGATCGTCAAGACGTCATCGTTAAGCGTCTTGCCAGCAGCACAATGGCCACCCGCCAGTGCCATGCCAGCGGACATCAGCAGGGCAAGCGAACTTGTCATCGTCAGTTTCATAGTCATCTCCCCAAGGAATTTTCTGAGTGCGAGAATGGCGCGCCTGTCGGGATTGTCCAGACCTGTGCGGGCTTCTTTCGCCTATTGCGCCGAAGATTGCCGCGGCTGGACATCAGTTGCGCCTACTCGCGCGCGCGCAAGATATGTGCGGGGCGTGCGGCAAGTGGCCCCCAGCCAAAAGCCAGGCCCGCCAATAGCGTTGCGATGACGCCGCCACAAACGATCAACACGGCTGAAATCGGCTCGAACACATAGTCCGTGCCCATCACAAAGGTCATAACGGCCCATCCGGCCAAACCACCTGCAACAATTGCAACACCGCCCGCCGCGATGCCCAAAAGGGCCGAACGCAGCGCGAAGCTTGTCAGGATTGTGTGACGCGATGCGCCAAGAGTTTTCAAGATGGCGGCTTCATAGGTGCGTGCGCGCACACCTGCTGCTGCCGCGCCGATCAAGACAATCCCGCCAGTTATCAGCGTCGCCAACGCGCCATAGGTGATTGCCGCAGCAATGCCCGCGAGGACTGCGCTTACTCTCTCGATAGCGTCTTTCACGCGGATCGCGGTAATATTTGGGTAGGTGTTCGAAACAGAACGCAAAATCGCGCCTTCTGCCGCAACATCGGCATAAACCGTGGCAATGTGGCTATGCGGCGCGCTTTGAAGGGCGCTTGGGTTCATCGACATGATAAACCCGATGCCAGCAGTTGAGAAATCAACCTCGCGCAGGCTTGTGATTTCGGCGGTGATGTCGCGGCCAAGGATGTTGACGGTGATATCGTCGCCAAGTTTGAGGCCCATCTCAAGCGCCTCTTCGGTTGCGAAGCTGACCTGCGGCGGGCCGGCATACTCCGCAGGCCACCACTCACCGTGGGTGACAACGGCGTCGTCCGGCGCGCTTGCAGAATAGGTCACGCCCCGATCGCCCTGCAGCACCCAGTGGTCTCCCGCCACGTCGGTCGCTGGCGCGCCGTTAATCTGGGTGATAATCCCGCGCAGCATGGGCGCGCTTTGCACTGTGGTCACTGCGGGATTGGCCTCAAGGCCCGAGCGAAACGCTTCGAGTTGTCCCGGCTGGATGTCGACCATGAAGAATGACGGGGCAATGTCGGGCAAGTCACGCTCGATTGCGCCGCGCAGGTTGGCGTCAATCTGACCGACCGCCGCCAGAACCGTCAGACCAAGTCCAAGCGACAAAACCACAGAACTTGCCTCGCCGCCGGGGCCACCAACCGATCCCAACGCCAACCGAACGGCGCTTTTGCCCCGCAAGAACCGGGCGCGCGCTGCGCGGCGCGCCAAAAGGCGTACCGTCCATGCCGCCCCGACCAAAACCACGAACGAAGCCGCCAGACCAATCGCAGACCAGACCGTGAGGCTCACTAACCCGGAAAACTGCGCGGCCAGCGCCACGAGCAGACCGAAGAGCACAAGCGTCAGCGTGACCCAGCGCCCGCGCGGCCACCCCTGCCCCGTACCACCACTATCGCGAAACAACGTCGCTGCCCGCACATCTTCGGTGCGTGCCAGCGGCCAGATCGTAAATATCAGGGCCGCAAGAAGACCGTAAATACCCGCCTCGGCCAATGCCCCGGGGTACAGCGTTATTTCGGCCGGGACCGGAAGTCGGGCTTCGATCAAGGGCGCAAACACCACCGGAACGAGCGCTCCAAGCGCGAGGCCAAGCGTCACACCGACCAGCGTCAATGCCCCTATCTGCATGAAGTAACTTAAGAAAATGGTACGATTTTCGGCACCAAGTGTTTTCAGCGTTGCGATAACTTCGGTTTTTTCCGCGAGATAGGCGCGCACGGCCGACGACACACCAACACCGCCCACCGCAAGACCGGCCAATCCCACAAGCACCAGAAAGGATCCCAGACGGTCCACAAATTCCGCGACACCCGGCGCTCCGTTGCGCCGGTCGCGCCAGCGCGCTCCGACAATTTCGTCTTCGGTTGCGTCGCGCAGCGTGTCCAGATCGACGCCTTCGGCCAATCGCAGTTTGTATTGCGTCTCGAACAAAGTGCCGGGTTGGATCAAACCGCTGTTTGCCAGCGCCTCGGTGCGCACCATCGTGCGCGGCCCCAGCGCAAATCCAGACCCGGCCGCATCCGGCTCGCGCACCAAAGCGGCGGTCAGTCGAAAGTCCTGTTCGCCCAGTCGAAAGAGGTCGCCAACCCCAAGGCCAAGCCGCGCGATCAAGACAGGATCCATCACCGCGCCTGGGGTGCCGTCGGTGGTGCGCAATGCGTCTTCCAAGGCAATCGCCGGTTCCAATTCTGGCGCGCCATAAAGAGGATAGGCACCGTCCACGCCCTTTACTTGCGTTAATCCCCGCTCTGCCGTTTCACCCGCGCCAAAAACCGCAAGCGAGCGAAAATCGACGATTTCCGAGACCGCCTCTGCGCGCGCATCGATCCATGCGCGCTCGTATGGTTCGGCGAACCGATAGGTTAACTCCAACGCAGCGTCGCCGCCCAAAATCACCGCGCCTTCACGCTCAAGACCACCCTGGATACTTTCACGGACGCTGCCGACAGCCGCAATTGCCCCGATACCAAGCGCCAGACAGGCCAGAAAAACGCGGAAACCCTTAAGGCCACCGCGCAATTCGCGCCGTGCGATCCGGGCGGCGATGGCAAGGCTCATTCGGCGGCCTCGGCGTGATCTTCTGCCGACAACGCACCGTCCTGAAGCCGGATAACGCGATCACACCGCGCCGCAAGCTCTGGCGCGTGGGTCACCAGCACCAAGGTCGAACCGTGCCGGTCCCGCAGTCCGAACAACAAATCCATAATCGCCTGCCCCGTGGCACCATCAAGATTTCCGGTCGGCTCGTCTGCCAATAATATGTCGGGCCTTGGCGCTGCGGCGCGGGCAAGTGCGACGCGCTGTTGTTCTCCGCCCGACATCTGAGCCGGATAATGGTTCATGCGCGCCCGCAAACCCACGGCGTCGAGTTCGGCCTCGGCGCGGTCGAACGCGTCCTTTGCACCGGCCAATTCCAACGGGGTCGCGACATTTTCCAAAGCGGTCATTGTCGGAATTAGGTGGAAAGACTGAAACACCACGCCCATATGATCTCTGCGCAAGCGCGCCAAAGCGTCCTCGCCCAGTGCTGTCAAATCGTGCCCCAACGCGTTGACGGACCCGGTTGTGGCGCGCTCTAAGCCGCCCATGAGCATGAGAAGAGACGACTTGCCAGACCCCGAAGGCCCGACCAGCCCAACCGTTTCACCGCGCGCGATGTCCAAAGTGATGCCGCGCAGGATATCCACGCGGCCTGCGTTGCCGTCCAGCGACAAAGTCGCGTCCTTGAGGGACAAGATCGTCTCGGTCATGCGTGGCGCTCCGTTGCGGATGTCATGGTTGGCATATGGGGTGATACGTGCGGTTCGCAACGCCGGATTGCTTGTGATCGCGACAATGGGGGTCGCGGCGGCGAACCCGGTCACGGTTGCGGCACTGGGTGACAGCTTGACGCAGGGCTTTGGGTTGGCAGCGCAGGACGGCTTTGTGCCGCAACTTGAAACATGGTTAAACGCGCAAGGCGCTGAGGTAACACTGATTAACGCAGGCGTGTCTGGCGACACCACGGCAGGTGGATTGTCCCGGATCGAATGGACCCTGACACCCGAGGTCGACGCAATCATCGTCGCCTTGGGCGGCAATGATTTGTTGCGCGGTATGGATCCGAAAGCCAGCCGCGAGAACCTTGAAGGTATCCTTCAGATCGCCACCGAACGCGACCTTGATGTGCTTTTGATCGGCATGGAGGCGCCGTCGAATTATGGCGCAGATTTCAAAGCGGCCTTTGATGCGATGTATGGAGACCTCGCCGCACAGTACGGCGTCGCGCTCCATGAGAATTTTCTGCACGCGCTGACGTCGCGGGACGACCGAACGGCGACTTTGGCGACTTATATGCAAGGCGACGGCATTCACCCGAATGCGGCGGGTGTGGCGCTTATTGTCGAAGATATCGGACCTTCCGTATTGTCCCTGCTGGAAAATCCGGATGAATGACCATGCCCCTTGCCTTTGTCCATCGCATTCGGTGAATTGCAGGTGACAGACAAAAAGGGGCTCCTATGGCACATCGCGTCGATCTGAATTCCGATATGGGCGAAGGTTTCGGGCCATGGGCCATGGGGGACGACAAGGCCCTGTTGCAGACCGTGACCTCGGCCAACATAGCCTGCGGTTTTCACGCCGGAGACGCCGATACTATGGCGAAAACAATGGCTTGGGCGGTGCAACAAAACGTCGGCATTGGCGCACATCCAGGATTTGATGATCTTCAGGGGTTTGGGCGTCGCCGCATGGATGTGCCGCTTGCCACACTGGCCAATCAGGTGCGCTATCAGATCGGCGCGGCGCAAGCGATGGCGCGGTCGGTCGGTGGCACAGTCCGGCATTTAAAATTACATGGGGCTTTGTCGAACATGGCATCGACAGATGCCGATCTTGCGCGGGCGTGCTATGAGGCCGCGCTTGAGGTAGCGCCTGACATCATCATCATGGGGCTGGCCGGCACTGCGATGGAAACGGTTGCGCGCGATTTGAAATGTGCCTGGGCCGGCGAAATTTTTGCAGACCGGGCCTACAACGCCGATGCGACATTGGTGGATCGCCGCCAACCGGGCGCGATGATCCACGACCCCGATGAGGCAGCACGGCGTATGGTCGCGATGGTCAAGGCAGGTGCAATTTTGACAGAAGGTGGTGGCAAGATCGAAACGCGTATCGACACGATTTGCGTCCACGGAGATAGCGCAGAAGCGGTCGTTTTGGCGCGAGGGGTACGTGCAGGATTGGAGGAAGCCGGAATTGAGGTGCGCGCTTTCGACGGCGCGACGCTTTAACGAAGGTTAAGCCGCGATCGTTGAGTGGCGGTCAGATACAGACGAAATGATGACGCGCATACGCTCGGATCGAATGCCGGTGAATTGCGCGAAATCAAGCTCATCTTCCAACGCTGCAAGCTCGGACGGGCTCAGCGATTTGATCGCCGCAACCAGATCGCACGGATCAAGGGGGCCACCATACAGCTTGTCACAGATATCGATTTCGAAATTATCTTGCATGTCCAACATGACATAC
>JARFRG010000249.1 GCA_029287375.1 Boseongicola sp.
GCGTTTGCGACGACAACATCGACCGGGCCAAGGTCTTCTTCGACCTGCGCAATGCCAGCGGCGGATGCGTCGTAGTCCGCTACGTCCCATTTATATGTCTTGATGCCGGTGGCTTCAGTGAAGGCAGCGGCCGTCTCGTCGTTGCCAGCGTAAGTTGCGGCGACTGAGTACCCTTCGGCGGCCAATGCTTTCGAAATCGCTTCGCCGATACCGCGGGTACCGCCTGTTACAAGTGCTACACGTCCCATGACGTTCCTCCAGTAAGTTGTCCGGACTCGTCGTCGGTCCGACATTCTATATGTGAATTAGGCGGCGCTAATCGACGCCGCCTTGATGTGAATCAGTCGCGCTCGACGCAGAGTGCCACGCCCATACCGCCACCAATGCAAAGAGTGGCGAGGCCCTTCTTGGCGTCGCGACGCTGCATTTCGAAGAGAAGCGTATTCAGAACGCGTGCGCCGGATGCACCAATCGGGTGACCGATAGCAATCGCGCCGCCGTTGACGTTTACGATCGCCGGATCCCAGCCCATGTCCTTGTTCACGGCACAGGCCTGAGCGGCGAAGGCTTCGTTTGCTTCCACCAGATCAAGGTCCGCAACGCTCCATCCAGCTTTATCGAGTGCTTTGCGCGACGCGTAGATTGGACCAACGCCCATGATCGATGGATCAAGACCGGCGGTCGCATATGATGCGATCCGTGCGAGTGGCTTGATGCCGCGCTTTTCGGCGTTGTCCGCGCTCATCAAGAGAACGCCAGCAGCGCCGTCGTTGATGCCGGAAGCATTCGCTGCGGTCACAGAACCGTCCTGTGTGAAGGCCGGGCGCAGTTTCTGCATGTTCTCAAGCGTTGCGCCGTGGCGGATATACTCGTCTTTGTCGACGACGATATCGCCTTTGCGCGTCTTGATCGTGAAGGCGATGACTTCATCGTCGAACTTACCGGCCTTTTGGGCGGCCTCGGCTTTGTTCTGGCTTCCGACCGCAAATTCGTCCTGCATTTCACGGGTGATCTGCCATTGGTCGGCGACGTTTTCAGCCGTCTGGCCCATGTGATAACCGTTGAAGGCATCCCAAAGACCGTCTTTGATCATGGTGTCGATAAAGCTGAGATCACCCATTTTCTGACCTGCGCGGAGGGCCTGAGCGTGGGGGCTCATGGACATGTTTTCCTGTCCACCCGCGACAACGATTTCCGCATCGCCAAGCATGATGTGCTGAGCACCAAGCGCGACGGTCCTAAGACCCGAGCCACAAACCTGGTTGATGGACCATGCCGAACTTTCTTTTGGAAGGCCTGCATTGATATGCGCTTGACGTGCCGGGTTTTGACCCTGCGCTGCAGTCAGAACCTGACCAAGGATCGTTTCAGAAACGTCGGCCTTGTTGACGCCTGCCCGCGCGACGAGGGCTTCGATGACAGCGGCCCCCAGATCATGAGCAGGTGTGTTGGCAAAGCTGCCACTAAAGCTCCCGACGGCAGTCCGTGCGGCGCTTGCGATTACGACGTTGGTCATGTTTGTCTCCTCTTGTGTCCGGTGTCGGCCCGAGCTTTGTGCGCGAGGCGAATTTGGGCGGACACTATGCAGTTGCAGAAAAAACAGCAACCGACACAACGTCGCTCCCGTTGAATAGCTGCTATGCAGTTAGCGTCCGTAGTACAAACTAACGACGTGTTTTGCCTCGGCGAAAAACAACCACCGTTGAGCCGCGACACCTGCAAGGTGCGACAGCACAGCGACCGCTGCGAAAAGGTGATGGAACGGAAGGATGAGCAGGACAAAGGGCAAAACAACGGCGAAAATTAGCGAAATGATTTTAAGGCTTTGCGCGTGTTTGCGACCGACGCGGAACGCCATTTCGTGGGTCAGATAATTACCACCCGTATGTGGCGCCTCAAAAGCCCGGACGCTGCCGATATTGCCAAGTCCAGTTGCCGTTGCGAGCGTGGTGTCCGAGGCGGCTTCTTTCTTCTCCTGGTCGACCCATGCGACAACCTGAAGGACGCCGAGAGCGACCAAAAGCGGTGTCGCGACGCCCACTTGACCAGCCAAGAGCAGACCGCCGACGATCGCATATGCCATAAACAGGACCGGAGGCGACCAGTGATTCCATCGTGGGACGGTCTTGAGTTGAGTATAAATCATCGACGTTGTGAACACCGTCAAAAGCGATAGCGCCGCGCCGATCCAGCCAAGCACGGGGACACGGTTGTCGAAGAATATGATGAGAATCGCGTAAACACCCAACACAGCCATGGCGCCCGCGGCGGCCCAGGCCTCGCGGGACAACCAGCTTGACCGCCACTGCGTGAAAGATTTCAACGCGCGTTCGGGGTGTCCAAGGTGGAACGTGGCCGAAATCAGACCACCTCCGGCCAAAGCAAAGCCCAGCGCGAAAAAGACGAATGCGACCCATCCGCTGACATCGGGAAAACCAAGGCCAAGCATCGTCAAAAGCCCGAAACCCAGCCCAGAAAGCGATGAGAACAAGATAATTGAGGGGGCCGGATGCATTAGCTGACCCTTTCAAGTGTCTTGTCGAGCCAGCGCAGGAAGCCCTGCGGTTCCTCGGCGACAGGTGCGAGATATGGTGACAGAATGTCGAACTCGGGAATTTCATCCTTTGGGCGCGGTGGCAGGTATTTGTTAACTGGTCCGGTGCCCTGTTCGGGCATCAGATCGAAACCACCCCGTTCTGCTACCAATCTAGAGACGTCGCTGTCAGGGTCTGACAGGTCTCCGAAATGGCGCGCGCCTGCCGGACAGGTCCGGACACAGGCGGGTTGGCGATCTTCTTCGGGCATGTTCTCGTTGTAGATGCGGTCCACACACAGCGTGCACTTCTTCATGACCTTTTCTACCGGGTCCATCTCGCGCGCACCATATGGGCAGGCCCATGCGCAAAGACCGCAGCCGATGCAGTCGCTTTCGTTGACCAGAACAATTCCGTCTTCGACGCGTTTGTAGCTTGCCCCTGTGGGGCAAACGGTGACGCAGGGCGCATCGGCGCAGTGGAGACAGCTTTTTGGAAAGTGGAAAAGCTGGGCCGGAGCATCGTTCTCTGGCTGCACTTCGTAGCTGTGGATGCGATTTAGGAAGCTTCCGACAGGTTCAGCTCCATATGCATCTGTATCGGCAAGTGGCGCGCCATAGTTTTCGGTGTTCCAGCCTTTACATGCAGTCACGCAGGCATGGCAGCCAACACAAGTATCAAGGTCGATAACAAGGCCGAGGGTTTTCTCGGTATGGGTAGGAAGTGAGGTCATGATCCCACCTTCTGTTTGACGGTCTGGGGGGCCTCAGGCACCGGGCTTTTTTGCGCCGGGTGTGCCGGGAGCGATTCTTTGGGTGCCGCGACTTTTTCGATTTTGACGCGCAAATCGAACCATGCAGCCTGACCGGTGATCGGGTCCGAGTTTGACCAGCGCAGCCCATCGCCCTTTGCGGGGAGAAGTTCGTGAATGATGTGATTCAGCAAAAAGCCCTTGGTTGCTTCGGGCGCATCTTTGTCGAGCGCCCATGCCCCTTTGCGTTTGCCGATCGCGTTCCAGGTCCAGACCGTGTTTTCGTTAAGCGCCGCCATATGCATGACGGGAACAGTGATTTCCCCATGCGGAGACGTCACGCGCGCCCAATCGCCTTCTGTAAACCCGTTGGCGTCCCAGATCTTGGTTGGGACGTAGAGAGGGTTCCGCCCATGGATTTGTCTGAGCCACGCGTTTTGCGAGCCCCACGAGTGATACATCGCCATCGGACGCTGGGTCAGGGCATGCACGGTAAAGCGTTGGTCGGTGTCCGAGAATGGCGGATACCATATCGGCAGAGGGTCCATTGTTTCGGCGTATTGTGCCTTAAGGCGTTCCGGCGGCTGACGTCGGTGTTTGCCTTCGGCGGCCAGTTGGAATTTCCGTAGCGGTTCGCACCAAAGCGAAAAGATGTAGGGCGTCGGTGCATCAAAGATGCCGGTTTTCACCGCCCAGTCCTGATAGGCCATATTCCAAGGCTTGTAGAACTCGGCCTCTTCCGGGATGTGGCTGATCCAAAAGCTGCCGTTTTCCTTGTATTTCTCGATTTGATCCGGGTTCGGTTTGCCGCGTCCATGATCTTCGCCGTCACCACGCCAGCCCGCAAGCGGTCCGATCCCTGGTTTGCGTTCATGGTTTTGGATGTAATCGGCATAGTTCGCGTATTTTGTGCTGCCATCCTCGTTTGTGAAGCCGGGGAGACCAAGGCGCCCACCAAGATCGCAAAGCACCGACTGGAAGCCGCGCACATCGCGATCCGGTTCGACGACTGGCCAGCGGATTGCATCGGCCGCCGCGCCCGCTTCGCAGATTGGCCGATCAAGAAGCGAGATGCAGTCGTGCCGTTCGAGGTAAGTTGTGTCCGGCAGGATCAGGTCGGCATAGGCCACCATTTCCGACGAATAGGCGTCGGAATAGATGATCCTTGGGATGACATATTCGCCGCTGTCATCGGTATCGGTGAGCATCTGCATTACCGATGACGTGTTCATCGACGAGTTCCACGCCATGTTCGCCATATACAGCATTAGCGTGTCGATTTTATAGGGATCGCCGGCGTGCGCGTTCGAAATGACCATATGCATCATCCCGTGCGACGACATCGGGTTTTCCCATGAAAAAGCCTTGTCGATACGTTTGGGATTGTTGTCGTCGTCGATCAAAAGGTCGTCGGGTCCGTGGACAAAGCCAAGATGCGGGCCATCCAGTGGCTTGCCCGGCTGCGCATTTGCGTGGGGCTTTGGATGGGCAGTTGCTGGCTTTGGGTAGGGTGGCTTAAATCGGAAGCCGCCCGGAACTTCGACGGACCCAAGAATGATTTGCAAAAGGTGCAGGGCGCGACAGGTCTGGAAGCCGTTTGAATGGGCCGAGATACCCCGCATTGCGTGGAACGCCACGGGTCGTCCGATCATCTTTTTGTGGGTGACACCGCGGAAGTCTGTCCATTCGCGATCAAGCTCGATTGCTTCATCGAAGGCGACACGGGCTATATCCGCAGCGATTGCCCGGATACGTGTCGCGTCGATCCCAACCTTGGACGCAACAGTTTCTGGAGCGTATTCGTCGGTCAGATAGCGTTCGGCCATATGGTGCAGAACCGGGCGGTGGGTGAAGCCCGCGTGACGCCATGACCCAGACAGATCGGGTTCGACGCCTTCTCCGTCAAAGGCAGCGGGCTTGCCGGTGCGGCCGTCAATGACAAGAGCCTTACCTGCTTCATCGCGTAGGATAAGGCCGAATGCGTCCGAGCCCTCTTCAGCATTCACAAGGCAGGGCGCATCTGTCAGGCGCGCCAGATAGTCCAGATCAATGCGCCCGGCCTTCATCAGACAGTGCACAAGGCTGAGGATGAACAACCCGTCGGTGCCGGGCGTGATGCCAACCCAATCATCGGCAATTGCATTGTAGCCGGTGCGGATTGGGTTAACCCCGATGACCCGAGCGCCGCGTTCCTTAAGCTTGCCCAAGCCCATTTTGATGGGGTTGCTATCGTGGTCTTCGGCCACACCAAACAGCATGAACAGCTTGGTGCGATCCCAGTCGGGTTGCCCGAATTCCCAGAACGCGCCGCCCATCGTATAGATGCCAGCCGCTGCCATATTGACCGAGCAAAAACCGCCATGCGCTGCATAGTTGGGAGTGCCGTAGCCCTGCGCCCAAAACGATGTGAAACTTTGCGATTGGTCACGGCCAGTAAAAAACGCCAGCTTGGTGGGGTCAGTTTCGCGCAGAGGCTTGAGCCAGGACACAGCCGTCTCGAGCGCCTCTTCCCAAGTTATCTCTTCAAATTCGCCAGAGCCGCGCGGACCCACCCGTTTCATTGGCGCGCGCAAACGTGCAGGCGAAAGGTGCTGCATGATCCCGGCAGAACCTTTTGCACAAAGCACACCTTGGTTCACCGGATGGTCCTTGTTGCCCTCGATATAGGCAACTTTTCCCTCTTTCATGTGAACATTGATGCCGCAACGGCAGGCGCACATATAGCAGGTCGTTTTGCGAATTTCGTCTGAAACCTTTGGTGAGGTATCGAGCTTTGGTTGCGGCATGAGTTCTCCCCTTAGGACGTCATATCCGGCTTCATGGCCTGACGCGACTCCCATTTATGATATTGATTTATAAGGCATGTCGCGAGACGCTTAGGTCCAATGAAATTGCGATGTTAAGTCCAGACTCCTTGGCTTGCCCGCAAAGCGCACCAGCGCTAGGGTTCGCGCAAAGGAGACAGGCCCATGAAATGCGTCTTTGTTCAAATCCGCTGCCGACCGGGGAAAGCCTATGAGGTTGCGCGAGAAATCTACCTGCGCGAGATTGTGTCGGAGTTATATTCGACAAGTGGCGACTTTGATTTGATCGCAAAGATTTACGTCCCCGCGGACAAAGATATTGGGGTTTTTCTCAACGATGGTCTCTTGGATATCCCAAACATTGATCGGTCTTTGACGACGCTGACATTCAAGGCGATCCATACGGAAGGCGCGTGACGCCTCAGGACGGCTGGTTTGTCCGCTCGATGTAGCCGCGCAGCTCCTCGGCTTCGGTGCGTGCGGTTCGAAGGCCTTCCATTGCCGCATTCAATTCGGCTTCGGTCTGGTTCATTCGGTTCGACAATTCGGCTTCGCGCTGCTGCATGTAAGTTACGGCGTTGTCACGTTCTTCTTCGGCGTGGTGCAGCTCTTGGGCCATCCGATCAAGATCGTCCATGTCTGATCGTGTGACACGTGTAATCCGGCTGATCAGCCAATGCGCAAACCATCCGGCCATGAACGCAACAAACAAGATTGCCGCAGTGGCGAAAATGAACTCCGTCCCATTCATTCGGTGGTCTCCTCCGAAGCGTCTTGCGCGTATGCATCTTCCGTGGCGGCCTCGGGGAGGACAAGACGGAATTCGATCCGGCGATTGGCCTCGCGACCCGCATCGCTGCCATTGTCAGCAATGGGCTTGGTTTCGCCATACCCTTGGGCCGACAGGTTCGACGTAAGAACGCGTCGTGACATGATTGCGTTCAAAACAGCGTCTGCGCGCGCCTGTGACAGTTGTTGGTTCATGATTTCGCGCCCCTGGCTGTCAGTGTGGCCGCCAATCTCGATCTTGACGGTCTGGCAGTCGCGCAGAAGCTCCGAAATCGCGTCGATAGTCTCCATTGCGTCGTCTTCGATGTCGGTTGAAGACGGTGCGAATGTGATCTTCTTGCGGGCGACAGCAGCGTTGATTTGTTCGACGCATTCTTCCGGCGTCGGTAAAGCCGCCAAAGGATCGAGTGCTTCGGAGTAGCTGACATCCAATGCAAAATCAGTTCCTTCCGGCAGTTTCGATGTAAGAATGCGCGTGATTTCGGATCGAACATCGACGCGCCCCGAAACGCCGCTGATTTCAATGGTTTCTGGCGTCACAATCGTGGCGCCATTGTTCAGGAGAGCCAGGGATTCCAAAGCCGTCAGGACTCGTGTCGGCCAACCGGATGGCAGAGACGCATCTGTGCGCGTGGCCGGATAAACATTGCCGGACCCAAAGTGAGCCGCTGCGAAATTCTGGACGGCAGTTTGTGTCAGATCGTCGCCGATGCGGCCCCGCAATTGCACAAGACCCTCTGGTGAACGTGTCGCCACAAATTCGGGCTGACTTTCATCATTTGTATCCTGGCCTTCGCTCTCTGTGCGGATGGCTGTGAGCGAAAACACGTCTGGGAGTTGGCCTTCCAATTCGCCTATGACGCGGTCGAAAACGTCCTGAGAGGTGCCTTCTGATGCGACAATTGCAATGTCTGCGTTGGAAAGGGTCACTGTCCCGTCACCGATTGCATCCAGTGCGGCGATACTGGCAGCGGCGGCCTCAGCCCATTGGCTGGAAGGGGTTCCAAGGCCAAGCTGGCAGTTTGTATCTCCCGACAGTCCTGCTGCTATTGCGGCTGCGAGAATTGTATCGCGAGCGGTTTCCGTGTCCGCCGAACACGCGTCGAAGCGTCCGCCGTCGGCGTCTATTAGAAATCGCAGTGTGAATGGTGAGATGACGGGACGTGGCGCTGTGATGTTCAGGGCCAAGGCGATGCCCGTGGGTGCGTCCCTGTTCAACGCTCTTTCGATGCGTCGTTTCGCGTCGCGATCCGGGGCTGCTGCTGTGATTGCAACGCGATTTGGCGAGATAGAAATCTTAGATCGAGGCAGTGTTTCCAGCGCGTTCAAGCCGAAAGTCAGGGCGCGTTCCCAACCGATCGGCGGGGCGTAGTCCGCGCTCTCTAGCAAGTCTGTGATTCGGGCGGTTCCGGCGATACGGCGCGCGCGCTCAAGAATCGTGTCGGGGTCGCTCTCTGTCGGCACGAGGCCGATCAACGACATCCCATCATCGTTTTTCAGAATTTCAATAGAGAAGGCCGGGGCGGAAAGCGCCGCCGTTGCCTTGACGTTCATCTGATCAAGGATGCGAGAGGCATCCACAATTCGGCCGGCGGCAGACAGGGCGGCGAAACGGGTGGCTTCGTTGGGGGCGGTGCCGATCAAGGCGACCTGCAAGCCGTTTGTCGTCACTTCTGCCCAGTCATGGCCATTTTGCGCAAGAACAAGGCCGATATCGGTCGCGGTTTTCGCCTCGATCCGTTCCTTGGCCCAAAAAGCCACGCCCAGGCATCCCGCACCAGCGATCAAAATAGCCAATAAATGCGGCACAAAATTCTTGAGGTTTAGGGGGGCGGAACGGCTCATGGCGCTTTGTTAATCCGACCAGAGCGACACTGCAATCACACGAAATGCGCGACGGCAAGAAACAGCACAGGGATGAGGCCGGCATTTCGGTTGGATCTGAACAGCTCCAGGCATTTGACCGGATCGTCGATATCGAGACGGCTGAGTTGCCACATCATGTGCCAGCCAAACGCCCAGACCCCGCCAAGCGCTACGACCAACTGCAGAACATTGGCGCTGGGCGCAAGGGCGAGAACAAGGCCTGCGCCGAAGAAGGTGACACTGGCGGCCATAAACCATTTCAGCCACTGGGACGTGTTTTTTCCAAACAGGCGTGCGGTTGATTTGACGCCAATCAACGCGTCATCTTCGGTGTCCTGATGGGCGTAGATCGTGTCGTAAAACAGCGTCCAGAATATCCCACCGATGTAAACAAGCACCGGCGCCCATGTCAGAGTGCCGGTCGCTGCGGCCCATGCGAGCAAGGCACCCCAGTTGAACGCGAGGCCAAGAAACACTTGCGGCCACCATGTGAAACGCTTGGCGAAGGGATAGACGCAGACAAGAGCAAGGGAGCCGATGCCAAGAGCAATCGCGGTCAGGGAAAAGGTCAGCAAAATGGCGAAGGCGACCAGGGCCTGCGCGGCCATCCAAGCAAACGCGCCGCGCACTGATACCTGGCCCGACGGGATAGGGCGTGACTGAGTGCGTGCAACGGCGGCATCAAAATCGCGATCTGTGATGTCGTTCCATGTGCAGCCCGCACCGCGCATTAGCCATGCGCCAAGGCTGCAACCGATGGCGATCCAAAGGTGGAAGACCGTGAACTGGCCTTGCATCAGCGATGCCGTCGCGAGGCTCCAAAAGCAGGGGATCAGCAAAAGCCAGGTGCCAATCGGGCGGTCTGCTCGGCTTAGTCTGAGATAGGGGCGTGCCGCAGCGGGGGCGCGGGTATCGACCCAGTTGCCGGAAACGGCATCGGCGACTTGTCCGGTGGCTTTGGTCTCTGGTGTCCCGCCCGTGCCGGTCATATGCTTCGGTCCCATGAAAACTTCGAAAGTTCGGCTCTTTGTAGATCAGCCTTTGGGACAGGGGCAATCGGTTGTTCTGGTACGAGAACAGGCACATTACCTTTTTGGGGTAATGCGCCTTGCTGTGGGCGATACTTTGGCCGTTTTTAACGGGCGCGACGGTGAGTGGCGGGCGGAAATCTCAAAAACGGGCAAGCGCGAAGGTGTAATCGTTTGTACCACCCAATCGTTAAAACAAACCGATCCGCCCGATCTGTGGCTGGTTTTTGCGCCGATCAAGAAAGCACGCACCGATTTCATCGTCGAAAAAGCGGTCGAAATGGGCGCCGGACGCATTGTGCCGGTGCAGACAGCCTTCACCAATTCCGAACGCATCCGTCAGGATCGGTTGCAGGCCCACGCTGTTGAGGCGGCCGAACAATGCGGGGCGACGTTTGTGCCAGAGGTTGCGGAACTGCAGAAACTCGACCGGCTCTTGGCGGATTGGCCGTCCGAGCGCCATCTGATGTTTTGCGACGAAACCCGCGCCGGGGAAGGCGGCGGTCTGCCAGATGTGCGCGGACCCTGGGCAATCCTGATCGGCCCCGAAGGCGGGTTTTCCGACACCGAGCGCGCGCGGCTTGGGGCGATGGCGCAAGCGCATCCTGTGGCACTTGGGCCGCGGATTTTACGCGCAGATACGGCGGCGGTTGCAGCACTGACGATCTGGCAGAGAACCCTGGGAGATTGGGAGTGACTGCGCCCTATGTGCGTCTGCACCTGTTTTTTGCGTCAGATAACGACCGCGCGCTGATCTTGCGGCAGGGGCCGTCCAAACACTATCGGATGATCCTCTGGCATCGCGACACTGATACTTTTGAAGACGGGCAGTGGATCAAGCAGCGTGTTTATCTTGACTGGTGTGATCTGTCGCCGGACGGGCAGCATTTCATCTATTTCACGCTGAACGGACATTGGTCTGATCAATCCGAGGGGGCCTATTCGGTGATTTCGCGCCCACCCTATTTCACCGCACTTTCGCTGTTCCCGGAGGGGTCGACATGGGGCGGTGGTGGACGGTTTGTTGACAATAAAAGGTTCGCGGTTACCGGCGGCAAGGACTTGATTGGTCGCGGCGAGGGTCTTTTTCCACTGGCGCAAAAGAAGCGGACAAAGATCAATCCAACAGGACTTTATCAGCGCGACGGCAAGCCTGCGAAAGTGACGCAAGAGCAAGCGGCGCGCGTATTGTCACCGATCGCGGTATCGCGGGATCTGGCCCTGGACCGCTATGATACTTTGGGCGGCAAGTTGTATCGTCGAAACGGGGATGACCTTGATCTGATCCGTGACTTTACAGATATGGAGTTCGAGCGCGTCCGCGCGCCCTACGATTGGCGTGAAGAAAAAACCGATGACGCGCCGACGCCGTGGCATCCCCTAGATAGCGAGCCAACAAAATGAGCTTTATCCGTCCGGAAGCGCGCGAAACACTGATGCGATGGCGCGAGGTTATCGCTGGAACCGCATTCGATTTTGTCGGGATGGCGACGGTGCTTGGGCCGACGCGTGCGCATATGATCTTCGGTATTCTGATGATGGGTCTTGGCACGGCCTTGATTTATGTTGGTGTCCAGCGCGGGCGGTTTCGCGCGAACGGTGGCGGGGCCGGGATCGTCGATGTCGACGAGCGACAGATTTCGTATTTCGGCCCGCATGACGGTGGGGTCGTCGCCTTGGAGGATTTGATTCGGATTTCCACGGTTCCCCGCCATTCCTGGGAGCTTGTGGACGTTCAGGGAACGCGTGTGACGATCCCGGTTGATGCTGAGGGAACGGAAGCTCTCTTTGACGCGTTCTCGGCTTTGCCGGGCCTGAGCACGTCGCGGCTTGCCGATGCAGCGCGGGTTCGCCCCGTTGCCCGCACAACGGTATGGGAAAAACCACGCAGGCGCCTGAGTTGACTTCGCGCGTCTTTCGCGCAACTCACGATGTCTGACAACGAGCACCGAGGCGATCACATATGTCTATCCCACAATCTGGCGGCGGCCCCATCGAGCGGCACGAACAGATGGCCGAATATCTGGCCGAGGGCTGCAAAGCCCGCGAAGATTGGCGCATCGGCACCGAGCACGAGAAGTTCGGGTATTGCAAAGACACGTTGAAGCCATTGCCTTACGAGGGTGCGCGGTCGATCCGCGCCGTTCTTGAAGGTCTTAGTGAGCGCTTTGGGTGGGCACCTGTTCTCGAGGGTGGGAAGATTATCGGCCTTGAGAAAAACGGGGCGAATGTATCGCTGGAACCCGGGGGAGCGCTTGAATTGTCGGGGGCGCCTTTAGAGACCATCCACCAGACATGTGATGAGGTGAACGACCACCTGCGCGAAGTGAAATCGATTGCTGATGAGATCGGTGTTGGGTTCATCGGTTTGGGGGCAGCGCCGCATTGGTCGCATGATGAGATGCCCCTAATGCCAAAGGGTCGCTACAAGCTGATGGACAGCTACATGCAAAAAGTTGGCACGATGGGAACGGCGATGATGCGGCGGACCTGTACTGTGCAGGTGAACCTCGACTTTGGGTCCGAGGCCGACATGGTGCAGAAGTTTCGCGTGGCGCTTGCTTTGCAGCCGGTCGCAACCGCGTTGTTTGCGAATTCGCCGTTCTTTGACGGCGGACTGAATGGTCACAAGTCGTGGCGCAGTCGCATTTGGCGCGATCTTGATGCGGACCGCACCGGCACCTTGCCATTCGTGTTCGACGAGGGCTTTGGCTTTGAGCAATATGTTGACTATGCGCTTGATGTGCCGATGTATTTTGTCTACCGGGACGGCGTTTATGTTGACGCGCTGGGCATGTCTTTCCGGGACTTTTTGAAGGGCGAATTGCCTGCGTTGCCGGGTGAATTGCCGACCCTGTCTGATTGGGCGGATCATCTGACAACGATATTCCCCGAAGCGCGTTTGAAGAAGTTCATCGAGATGCGCGGCGCGGATGGCGGACCGTGGCGCAGGCTGTGTGCTTTGCCGGCTTTGTGGGTCGGGCTTTGCTATGACCAAGGAGCTTTGGACAGCGCTTGGGATCTGGTGAAGGGATGGGACACTGAGACGCGCGAAGCGTGGCGTGTGCAGGCGTCTGTCGCTGGTCTGGACGCTGAGGTGAATGGTCTCAAGATGTACGATCTGGCGCGGCAAGTTGTTGATATTGCAGAGCAAGGTTTGCGTACGCGGGCGATGCCCGGTGCGGGAGGATTGCTGCCGGACGAGACGCATTTCCTCAATGCGCTAAACGACAGTCTGGAAAGCGGTGAAGTGCCTGCGGATGAGCTGATCCGGCGGTATAAAACCGATTGGGACGGCGATGTGACGCGGGTTTTCGGCGAATATTCCTACTGATTTCCAAAAGCTTAACGCATGATTGGGCAACGGGCGTGGCCAATGCCGCGCACGCAACTGCGGCTATTGGTTAATGCGTGTAAAGCAAGGGGAAGTGGGAAGAAACGCGCTGTCGGTATCGCGTCGGTATTGCGTCGGTGCGCATGGTGGTGCGCAGGAGCTGGCGCGCGAGATGTGGTGTGCGTGTTAAGGACGCGTTCGGATCCGTGAAAGATGCGAGCGCTGCGAAACTCGGAGCGCGGGCGGTTGGGCCATATTAGGACAGCTTTTTATAGAGAACGGCGAAGATCGTAGACCAGATTGGAGCGAAAATGCAGCCGAAAAAGAAGAAGCCGATCCCTCCTGACAGGGCGTCTCCGGGCTCGATTATGAGCAGGGCCAGAAAGGCCAGCGGGGTTGAGAGAACGTGTGCAACAAGACCGGATTTGACCAGTTGGAGGGGCGCGGTCCTGCCGCGCCGCAGGGCGCGGGCGAACATGAACGCGCCGAATGTCAGATACGTTGGCAGGCCGAAGAAGGACGCGACAACAAAAAACCCCAAGACGAATGCCGTGTCATTGAGGTGAAGACCAAGGGTGGCAGAGATTAGCATTGGTATCGCGAATGGCAGGCTTGTGACGAGGGGAACGGTCAGAAGGGCGCCGATAAAGGCCCGGACATTGAGATCGCTCGTTGCGGTCATCTAATAGGCGTTCGACGGCGGCAAACTTGCGGAGTCGCAAGACCTTGATACCAGTGAAGGCATTTGGGCTCGCGATGTTCTGGGAGACTTTGGATGGCGTATGCGCCAGTCAATTTGCTGTTTTGCATCAGTCTATGACGACGCCCAGAACGAAATCGGTGACTTTGGCCTCGGGCATTTCGCAGGGCTTCAACAGGGCCTGACCAGAGGCGAGGCGGTAGAGATTGAAGCTGATGTAGTCGTTGCCGCCGAGTTCCTCGGCTTCGAGTTTCTGGCTGCGACCCGCGGCCATTTGGGTCTTTGTGATGCGGTAGCGGCGGCCCTGATAGGTGCCGCCGTAACCTCCGGTTGGGAGGGCGTCAAAAGTGTCAACAAAGCCGGGGGTCATTCGCGGTCGACCCTTGGGATTGAGGTGGGCGAGACGTCATCGTCGTTCCAGTCGGTGAGGTCGTGATCGAGGGGGTCGGGACCAAAGGTGTTGGGGCCGGGTGTCCCGCGCATCATGTAGATCACGATAAGGGCGATTGAGCCAATGACGGGAACAATCATCAGCAGCAGCCACCAGCCGGAGAGATCGCGGTCGTGCAGACGGCGGACGGCGAGGGTGAAAAAAGGGATGAATGTCAGGAGAGTGAAAAGTGCCGAAAGCGGGTTGATGCCGCTGGATGCAAAAAGGATCGAGTCGATCGGGTTAAGTGCGATGCTGACAAGAAGAAAGAAGAGCCAGAAATACCAGTATTCCGAGCGGGGCGCGCGCCCGTCGATGGTGAAATATTTATCCCTCAGGACGGTTATGACAGCTTGTTTGAAGGTCATTGGATTACTCCGATGTATCTTTGGGCGCTTTGGATTGGCCGACTTTGGGTTCGGTGCCGTTTGCGATGCGCGTGATGTTTTCGCGGTGACGCCACCAGACGAAGACCGCCATGGCGGCGAGGACGACGGCTTTGTCGCTGTGGCCAAGCGCAATAGCCGCGAGGGGGGCGAGGGCGGGAGCCATAATTCCGCCCAAGGATGACATGCGGAAGATCGCGACAGTGACAAGCCATATACCGCAGGCGGCGGCACCGATCAGCGGCGAGAGGGCAAGGACGGTGCCGAGAAATGTCGCCACGCCTTTGCCGCCTTTGAAGCCGAGCCAGACCGAGTAGAGGTGGCCGAGAAAGGCCGTCAGGGCAGCGAGTTGTGCGGCGTCTTCGCCTATGGTGGCGCGCGCGATAAGGACGGCGATGCCGCCTTTTGCCCCATCAAGCAGGACTGTCAGGGCGGCGGCGGGTTTAGAGCCAGATCGCAGGACGTTGGTCGCGCCGATGTTGCCAGAGCCGATGCTGCGCGGATCGGCGAGGCCAAACAGGCGCGAAACTACAATTCCGAAGGGGACCGAGCCGAGGAGGTAGGACAGGGCGGCGACTATGAGGAGGATCATGCCAGAGGTTTCAAAGATGGGCATTGGCGTTTGGGACTCCTGAGCGCGGTACGGACTACGACAATATCCGGCAGGTGGCCGGGTGCAACGTGGCTTTCGTCGCCGATGCCGCCCGGTTTTTGCTTTATGCCTCGAATACGCGCGCGCCGCCAACCCATGTACCGAGGATGCGGCCTTCCATGCGGGCTTCGTCGAAGGGGGTATTTTTCGATTTTGAGTGCAATTTCGAGCGGTCCATGACGAAAGGCGCATCTGGATCGAACAGGACCAGATCGGCGGGCGCTCCGGCGGAAAGGCGTCCGCTGTCGAGGCCAAGACGACGAGACGGCGAGAGCGAAAGAGCACGCCAAAGCGTCGGCAAATCGATGTGGCCGTTGTGGACAAGTCGCATCGCGGCGGGAAGGAGCGTTTCGAGGCCGACGGCACCGGATGCGGCTTCGGCGAAGGGAAGGCGTTTGCTTTCCTCGTCTTGCGGTGTGTGCATCGACGAGATGACGTCGATCAGACCATTTGCGACAGCTTCTACGACGGCAAGGCGATCATCTTCGGATCTGAGCGGTGGTTTGACTTTGAAGAAGGTACGAAAGTCGCCGACGTCGAGTTCATTGAGCGTCAGATGATGGATGGACACACCTGCGGTAATATCGAGGCCTGCATCGCGCGCACGTTCCAGACGGCGCAGGGCGCGGGCGGTGGTTATTTGGTCGGCGTGATAGCGTGCGCCGGTCATCTCGACGATGGCAATATCACGATCAAGGCCCATGCGTTCCGCCATCGAAGAGACGGCAGGCAGGCCTTTGAGCGAGGCAAATTTGCCGCTGGTCGCTGCTGCCACTTCCGAAAGGATGGGTTCTTGCGGGTGGCCGATAATCAGCGCGCCAAGCGAGGTTGCGTAGGTCATGCAGCGGGTGAGGACTTTGGTGTTTGTTACGACCGCATCACAGTCGGTGAAGGCGACGGCGCCTGCATCCATGAGAAATCCAATTTCCGCCATCTCGCGCCCTTGCCGACCGCGGGTGAGGGCGGCCATGGGCAGAACACGTACAGGAGAGGCTTCGTTGGCGCGGCGGCGGACAAACTCAAGTGTTTCGGGCGTATCTATGGCGGGCGTGGTGTCAGGGCGCGTGACCATTGTCGTGACGCCGCCGGCAGCCGCGGCGAGACCAGCGGAGCGGAAGCTTTCTTTGTGTCGCTCGCCCGGCTCGCTGACTTTGACGCCGATGTCCACAATGCCGGGCGCGAGGCATTTTCCGCCGCAATCGACGATGGTTGCCCCGTCCATGCCTGAGGGTCCGGCGATTTTGCCTTCGCGCACAGCAAGGGTTCCGATGCGGTCAGTGCCGGCTTCGGGGTCGATCAGGCGGGCGTTCTTAAAAAGAAGTGCGGACATCGAAGACCTTTGGGTCAGAGGACGAAAAACAGGACGATCATGGCGGCGATTATCAGAGCGCCGAGCGCGCCGATCCACGAGCGGCCCGTGTTCGGAATGGGGCGGGCGTGCCCTTTGGCGGGCGGCAGATCACCTTGGGCGCTTTTGTGAGGGCTCATCGGTGCAGGCGCGGCGGCGGCTTCTTCGGTGAAGACTCCAATGAAGCGCAAGGCGGGGTTAGGGTCGAGCGTTTGCTCCAGACCTTTAAAGGCCGAGCTTGGGATCAGGACGATAAGCCCCTTCAGCGCATCAAGCGCGGCGCCTTTGCCCGCCAAATTGCTTGCAGCAATGCCATAGCCTGACATCATGTACTGACGCAGCCCGATGCTTTCGATGGCGCGGGACGGAAAAACTTCGACCTTGGCAGAGTCGAGGGTGATGTTGTCGCCAAGCAGACGCTGCACGTTTTGCGCGGTGATATTCGCGGCATCTTCGGGGTCGAGTTCGGTGGAAAACAACCGGACTTTGCCAAATTCTGTGGCGGCGACGTGGTTTGGATCGAAGGCTGTCATACCCGGGTGGCCTCGATATCTGCTTTGGCGGCACGAGATGTGCGCAGATTGTCGGCAAGGAGCTTCATCGCGGCCATGCGGACAGCGACGCCCATTTCGACCTGATCCTGAATGACCGAGCGGTTGATGTCGTCGGCGATAGTGCCGTCGATTTCGACACCACGGTTCATTGGTCCGGGGTGCATGACGATCGCGTCTGGTTTCGCGGCGTCGAGCTTTTGGGCATCAAGGCCAAAGCGATGAAAATACTCTCGTTCAGACGGGATGAAGGCGCCGTCCATGCGTTCTTTCTGGAGGCGCAGCATCATCACGACGTCTGCATCTTTCAGGCCCTCTTGCATGTCGTCGTAGACTTCGACACCCCATTCGGACGCACCAGCGGGGATCAGGGTTGGCGGGCCAACAAGGCGGACGCGGTTTTCCATTTTGCCCAACAGCCAGATGTTCGAGCGCGCGACGCGGGAGTGGGCGATATCTCCGCAGATGGCGACGGTGAGGCGGTGGAGGCGACCCTTGGCGCGGCGGATTGTAAGGGCGTCGAGGAGCGCCTGTGTCGGGTGTTCGTGGCGGCCGTCGCCAGCGTTCAGAACGGCGCAATTCACCTTCTGGGCCAGCAGGTTCACCGCACCCGAATCCGGGTGGCGCACGACCAGAAGATCAGGGTGCATGGCGTTCAGGGTCAAAGCTGTGTCGATCAGGGTCTCGCCCTTTTTAACCGAACTGGCCTGCATGTGCATGTTCATCACGTCCGCGCCAAGGCGTTTTCCTGCAAGCTCAAAACTGGCCTGAGTGCGGGTCGAATTCTCGAAGAACATGTTGATTTGAGTGAGACCCTGCAGGGCATTGTCGTGTTTGTCGGCGCTGCGATTGAGATCGACATAGGTCTCGGCAAGGTCGAGGAGGGCGGTGATTTCATCGGGGGCGAGGTGTTCGATCCCCAGAAGGTGGCGGGCGCGGAACGACATGGGCGGCAACCTTTCGATTTTGCGGTGTATAGGACGGCTTTGGCGTTGTGAAAAGCCGGGAATGGTCAGTTTTTTGTGTCGCGCGCTCGGGCATTTACCTTTTGGGGTGGGAGGCCTAGTTTTTGCGCATGGGATTCTGGGAAATGAAAGCCGCGTTGGACTGGCAGGTGGAGATGGGCGCGGACGAGGCAATCGCCGAGGCGCCGATCGATCGCTATGCCTTGGAAGCGCCAGTGCCAAAGGCCGCGGCGCCCGCAGTTCCGGGGGTGGTCGCCCTGCAGGAGGTCGATGCGGTTGGCCTGGCAACGACTGCGGCGGAGGCGGCAGCAGATCTGGCGGGGCTTGAGGCCGCGATGGCAGCTTTTGAGCTGTGCGAATTGAAGCAGGGTGCGCGTCAGCTTGTGTTTGCGGACGGGCGAGCGGATGCGCGGGTGATGATCATTGGTGAGGCACCGGGGCGCGATGAGGATTTGCAGGGCAAGCCATTTGTGGGGCGAGCCGGCCAGTTGTTGGATTTGATGTTCCGTCAGATCGGGATGGCGCGAGATGCACAGGATGCGCAATCGGCACTTTATATCACGAATGTCTTGCCGTGGCGTCCGCCTCAGAACCGCGACCCTGAGCCGGAGGAAATGGCGATGATGTTGCCGTTTCTTCACCGTCATATTGCGCTGGTGAATCCTGATATTCTGGTCGCAATGGGCAACCATGCCTGTCAGGCCTTGTTGGGTCGCAAGGGCATAACGCGCCTTCGCGGCGCTTGGGGCGAGGCTGTTGGAAAGCCGGTTTTGCCGATGTTTCATCCGGCCTATCTGCTACGCAGCCCGATGGCCAAGCGGGACGCCTGGGCCGATTTACTGAGCCTTCAGGCGCGACTTAGAGGTGACACATGAGTAGGATCGACGAAGATCGCGCGTTCATTCCGGTGCGAATCGCTGTCTTGACGGTGAGTGACACGCGCACCCCTCAGGACGACAAATCGGGCGATGTGCTGGTCGGACGGATCGAGGCGGCGGGGCATGTTCTTGCCGCGCGCGACATCGTGGCCGACGATCGTGCGCTGATTTCTGCCAAGCTGCGCACATGGTGTGCGGTTGATGACGTTGATGTGATTGTGTCGACAGGCGGTACAGGTCTTACCGGGCGCGACGTGACCGTCGAAGCGCACCGCGATGTCTACGAAAAGGAAATCGACGCCTTTGGCACGGTTTTCACCCATGTTTCGATGGCAAAGATCGGGACAAGTGCCGTACAATCAAGGGCTTGCGGGGGCGTGGCGGAGGGCACGTATCTTTTTGCGCTGCCGGGGTCTCCGGGGGCGTGCAAGGATGCGTGGGACGAGATTTTGGCGTTCCAGCTCGATTCAAGACATCGGCCCTGCAACTTTGTGGAAATTATGCCGCGTCTTGATGAACATCTGCGACGGAAGTAGCGGCGTATAACGTTTAAGTGTTTGGTCTTTGCCAATTTTCGGCATTGGCTTCATATTAAGACGTTGCTGATCTGTAAGGACAACGTATGAAATTTCTCCGCCGCTCTTTGGTAGGCGTGTTTTTGATGGCCGTGACTGTCGGGTTGATCACCTGGGCAGGCACGTCAGTATACGGCGCACTTCAGGCGCGGTTGCTGGACGAGCCAAGTCAGCGGCCAGCGCGTGAACGCGTCTTTGCGGCCAATGTGATGACCGTCATGCCCGAGACAATCCGCCCGGTGCTGTCGACCTTTGGCGAGGTCCGCGCGCGGCGGACGCTTGAGCTTCGTGCGGCGACAGGCGGTGAGATTGTCTGGTTGGCAGATCGGTTTGAAGATGGCGGACAAGTGATCGCCGGTGACCTGTTGGCGCGTGTGGATCCGGCTGAGGCGCAATCGGCTTTGGAGACGGCGCAGGCGGATTTTTCAGAAGCCGAAGCGGATGTGCGTGACGCCGAGCGCGCGCTTGGCCTGGCGGGTGAGGACGTTGCTGCCGCGCAAGCACAGGCGCGGCTTCGGGCGCAAGCTTTGGAGCGCCAGCGCGATTTGCTGGAGCGTGGCGTTGGATCAGCGGCGGCGGTTGAGACGGCAGAACTGGCGGCGTCATCGGCGGATCAGTCGGTGTTGTCGCGCAGGCAGGCTCAGGCAAGCGCAGAGACACGCATTGACCAGGCAAGAACCGCGCTTGAGCGACGCCGGATTGCTTTGGCGCGAGCGGAACGGGAATTGGCGGATACCGAGATATTTGCGGAGTTTTCGGGCGTTTTAAGCGATGTTTCTGCTGTCGTCGGCGGGCTGGTGTCGTCGAACGAGCGTTTGGCGGAGCTGATAGATCCGGACGCATTGGAAGTTTCGTTCCGCGTCTCGACGCCGCAGTATACGCGCCTTTTGACCGATAGCGGGCGTCTGGTCGGTGCGGATATCACCGCGAAGATTGATATTCTGGGCGTCGATTTGACCGCGAGGGGCGTGATCAGCCGGGAAAGTGGCGCTGTTGGAGCGGGCCAGACCGGGAGGCTATTGTTTGCACGGCTTGAGGATACGGTCGGATTTCGCCCTGGCGATTTCGTGTCAGTCTTGATCGAAGAGCCGCCGCTGGAGCGCGTGGCCCGGCTCCCTGCGACGGCCGTGGATGCGTCCGGCACGGTCTTGACCTTAGGCGAAGATGACCGGCTTGGCGTTTCGACGGTCGAGGTTTTGCGCCGTGAGCGGGACGACGTGATTGTACGGGCGCGAGGTTTGACAGGACAAGAGATTGTATCCGAGCGCACGCCGCTTTTGGGCGCAGGCATTCGTATCCGACCGGTTCGCCCCGGTGGTGCCGAGGTCGCCGAAGCGCCTGAGATGCTGACGCTGGAACCGGAGCGCCGCGCGCGATTGGTGGCCTTTGTCGAGGGCAACGCCTTTATGCCGGACGATGCAAAAGCGCGGGTATTGGCGCAACTTGCCGAGGAACTGGTCCCGGCGCAGGTGGTCGAACGGATTGAATCACGGATGGGTGGTTAACAGCATGGCGCGCGATCTGAGCAGGGCAACCGGAGGGATTCTGTCGTATTTCACGCGACACAAAACGGCTGCGAATTTGCTTTTGGTCCTGCTCTTATTGTCCGGTTTCTATGCGATCCCGAACATGCGGGCGCAGTTTTTTCCGGATATTATTACGGATAATGTGACGATCCAGGTCGCTTGGGACGGGGCGGGTGCCGAGGATGTTGATACCGGTATCGTGCAGCTGCTTGAGCCGACGTTGCAGGCGGTTGATGGCGTAGTCGAGACATCGTCGCGATCCACAGAGGGGTCGGCGCGTATAACTCTGGAGTTCGAGTCGAACTGGGACATGGACCGGGCCGAAGACGACGTGAATACGGCGTTGGATGGCGTAACCAATCTGCCTGAGGATGCCGATGATCCTTCTATACGGCGCAGTCGGTGGTCGGATCGGGTAACGGACGTGGTTATCACCGGGCCTGTCGGCGTCGATCAATTGGCGAATTTCGCGGATGAATTCGTGGTGCGGTTGTTTGCGGAAGGCGTGACGCGCACGACGATTCGGGGGCTTGCCGCACCAGAGACGATAGTCGAGGTGACGTCGCTTGATCTGATCCGGTTTGATGTGTCGATGCGCGAGATTGCAGGTGCGATTTCGGGTGAAGTCGAGACCGATCCTGCTGGCGATGTCGGGGGGTCCGCCCGGGTGCGGACGGGTGTTGCGAAACGCTCGGCGGATCAGATCGCGGGGATTGTGATCCGCACCGGCGATGACGGCACGCAGTTGCGAGTTGGTGACGTGGCGCGGGTTCGCGTCGAAGGTGTGGACCGGGATCGGGCATACTTTGTGGATGAAAATCCGGCCATTTCGATCCGGGTGGATCGTTCAGCGCAGGGTGACGCAATCCGAATGCAGGCACAGGTCGAAGATGTTGCGGCCGAAATGATGCTGAGTTTGCCTGAAGGGGTGCGGATTGATCTTATTCGAACGCTTTCCGAGACGATCACGGCGCGTCTGAACATTTTGTTGGACAATGGTCTGATGGGTCTTGGAT
>JARFRG010000250.1 GCA_029287375.1 Boseongicola sp.
AACGAAGGGTCCAACAGGGCGCAAGCTGGATTTCCTCATGCAGGAATTCAACCGCGAGGCCAATACGCTGTGTTCCAAGGCGCAATCCACCGAGCTGACGGCGATCGGGCTTGATCTGAAAGCCGTTATCGACCAGATGCGCGAACAGGTTCAAAACATTGAATGAGGGGCAGGGATGATGCCTGAAACAGCCATGGCCCGGCGCGGGCTTTTAATCATTTTGTCGTCACCGTCGGGTGCGGGCAAATCGACATTGGCGGGGCGTCTGCGAGACTGGGACACGGATATCCGGTTTTCTGTTTCGGCCACAACCCGCGCGGCGCGCAGTGGTGAAAAGGACGGGCGTGAGTACCACTTCGTCGAGGAAAGCGCCTTTAAATCCATGGTGCGGGACAGTGAAATGCTTGAGCATGCTTTTGTGTTCGGGAATTTTTACGGCTCACCGCGCACCCCCGTTCAGTCGGCGATTGAGGCGGGTGCAGACGTGTTGTTTGACATTGATTGGCAAGGGGCGCAGCAGATCGCGAATTCCCCGTTGGCCCCGCATGTATTGTCGATCTTCCTTTTGCCTCCGTCCATCACCGAACTGCGACGGCGTCTGGAATCGCGCGGACAAGACAGCGCTGACACGATCGCCAAGCGTATGACGCGCAGCTGGGACGAGATCAGCCACTGGGATTCCTATGACTACGTGCTTGTGAACGATGATCTCGATGTGACTGAAGACAGGCTGCGCACCATCATCACCGCAGAGCGCCTGCGTCGGACGCAGCAGCCGGGCCTGATGGGCCATGTGCGCAAGCTTCAGGACGAATTCAAGGACGGGTTGGAATGACGCTATATACATTGGAAGGGGTCGCACCGCGATTGCCCGAGAACGAAGACTTCTGGATTGCGCCGGATGCCAATGTGATCGGAGACGTGCGTATCTCGACGGGTGTGTCGATCTGGTTTGGCACGACGTTGCGCGGCGACACTGAGCCTTTGATCATTGGTGAGGGTTCGAACATTCAGGAAAACTGCGTTGTGCATGCGGACCCCGGATATCCGGTTGTGATCGGCTCCAACTGCACCATCGGACACAAAGCGATGATCCATGGCTGCGAGATTGGCGACGGCTCTCTTGTCGGCATGGGGGCAACCGTTTTGAATGGCGCGCGAATTGGCAAAGGCTGTTTGATCGGAGCGGGCGCGCTTGTGACCGAAGGCAAAGTGATCCCAGATGGCTCGATGGTGCTTGGAATGCCGGCCAAGGTCGTGCGTGAGTTGGACGAGGGCGCCCGCGACGGACTTTTGATCTCGGCAGAAAATTACCGGACGCGCATGCGTCAATATCGGGCGCATCTGACGCCTTTGGTTTAGCAATTCGGGAGATCGGGCATGTCTGACACGTCATCAAACCCCTTTCGTGCGCCTTGGCCGGACAGCATTAGCCGTCCCGTCGTCAATCCACTGCAGCCGTCGGTGGTCTACGCCTCGAACGATCCCGACGCGTTGGATGCGCAGTACGAAGGTGGGGCCAAGGGATATACGTATGCGCGCGAAGGGCATCCAAATGCCGAAGTCTTGGGCAAGATGATTGATCGGATGGAGGACGTTTCCGGCGGCGTTGTGACCGGATCTGGCATGGCTGCGGTCACACTTGCGCTTTTGGCGAGCGTTTCAGCAGGCGATCATGTGCTGGGTGCGGATCAATTGTATGGGCGGTCGTTGCGCTTGATGAATGAAGTGCTGCCGCGTCTTGGTATTGCGACCTCTTTGGCGGATCCAACGGATGTGGCGGCGTTCAAAGCTGCGCTTCGCCCCGAGACCCGTTTGATCTTGATCGAAACCGTGTCCAATCCGACGCTGCGCGTAGCCGATGTGGACGGCATTATCGCGCTTGCGAAATCTCGCGATATTCTTGTGGCGGTCGATAATACGTTTCCGACGCCGCGCGGCCTTCGTCCGATCCAACACGGTGCCGATGTAGTAATCCACTCTGTCACCAAGCTGATGGCGGGGCATTCGGATGCGACTCTGGGGTATGTGGCGGCCAAGGATCCCGCACTGTCCGAGCGGCTTTTGACGCTTGCGGTGACAATGGGTCTTACGCCGTCTCCGTTTGATTGCTGGCTGGCCGAGCGCGGGCTGTATTCGTTTGATCTGCGCTATGATCGCTCGACGTCAACGGCGGCACGGCTTGGCGATGCTCTTGCTGTCATGCCCGGGGTGGTGCGGGTGTTGTATCCGACGCGCGCAGATCATCCGGACCACAACCGCAGCGTCTCACTGTTGGGCGGTGAGGGCGGTCACATGGTCAGTTTCGAGATCGAAGGGGGGCGTGCAGCGGCCAACGCATTTGTGCGGGCGGCTGAGGGGTTGAATTTTGCACCCACGCTGGGGGATGTCGCCACGACGATCAGTCATCCCGCAACGTCTTCGCACCGGGCTCTGACCTCAGAGGCGCGCGCCGCTTTGGGTATTTCCGAGGGGTTCTTTCGGATATCGGTCGGTTGCGAGGAGCCGACTGCGCTTGTTGCGACGTTCGAGACGGCTTTGCGCGCTGCGCACGCGCGTTAGTCAGTCCGAGATCAGAATTGCAAAGTCCAGTCTTGTGCAAAGCTGCCTGATTTCGCGCTCGACCATTCCGGGGTTTGGCAACTCGTGAGAGACCGCGCGATACCGTCCGGTATAATTCAAATTGGCGAGTTTCTGGGCAAGATCAATGCAGTCAAATCGTTTGGACAGGGCAGGAGAAATCACGACTGTTGGACAAAGCCGTTCAAGAAGCGACTCGTTGACCGCGTCAATAGAGACAAACTGGATGCTCGAACCACGCGGCATTTGATGCCCACTCTGTATCCATTCATCCGAATCGCCGACCGCCAGAGTTGCAACGGTTTGATCTTCCAGACCACCCAAGGTCGCGACGTCGAGTCTGCTTGCTTTTAATTGTTCCCGGCTCATCTTGAACTTCATCCCATTCCGCTACCAAACCGTGTTGACACCAAATCGCAGAATCCGATGCGTCCCTTCAGCTATGCTAAGAGCAAATCTGGAAAGTTAAACACCTTAAGGAGAAAAAACGTGAAAATTACGCGTTAAAGTTGCAATTTTTGATCAAACGGCGGGTTTACAATCCAAATTCAGGCACCGAAACATGAAAACAGACGACCCCGCATCGGCGCATGGGGCAAATGAGAGGCAGACAGAAAACGTAATGCAGGAGTTTGTCGACGCCTTACCTTTGCCTGCCGTGATCGTCGGGGGTGACGAGCGGATCGAAGCAGCGAACGAGGGAGCAATCCAGCTGTTCGGCGCCGGCATTGTCGGGCGACATTATATTACGTCGTTTCGCCAGCCGATCCTGTTGGATGCAATCGAGCAGATCCTTTCCGACCAAGAAACGCGCCAGTCGCAATATATCACCTCACAGGCGCGGCGCGACATGACTTGGGCTGTTCATCTGGCGATGCTTCCACGGCGGGGCTCGTTGTTGATTACATTCGAAGACCAGACAGCGGTCGAAGAGGCCGGCACCATGCGGCGCGACTTTGTGGCAAAC
>JARFRG010000287.1 GCA_029287375.1 Boseongicola sp.
GCCGGATCACGATGACGGGCGCCCGCACAGAGGTTTTCAACTACTTTCCCGGGTGGGAGCTGTTCTGGTTCACGCTGGACAGTCCGTATCACGGCCATGGTCTGGGAACGATCCTGTTCGGGGAGCGGCTGGATCCGAACCGTGCCAACCTGACAGGTGCCATTTCCGATTGGTGGAACAACGCCATGTGGCGGCACAAAGATGTGGCCTGGGCAATTGGCGAGACGATCCTGATGGCATTCCTGGGCACAATGGGCGCTGCCATCATTGCACTGCCGCTCGCTTTTCTTGCCGCGAAACGGTTTTCGCCGGTGATGATGCTGAGGGCCGGCACGCGCCGACTGTTTGACTTTGTGCGCGGTGTTGATGCCTTGATCTGGACGGTCGTCCTTGCGCGTGCGTTTGGACCTGGACCGCTGACAGGCGCTTTGGCGATCCTGATCACGGATACCGGAACATTTGGCAAGATCTTCTCAGAGGCCCTCGAGAACGTGGACCAGAAGCAAATTGAGGGTGTCGCGTCCACCGGGGCCAAGCCTCTGCAAAGGTATCGGTTTGGTGTCATTCCTCAGGTCGTCCCGGTGTTGCTTGCCCAAATCCTCTACTTCCTTGAGTCCAACACGCGGTCCGCAACGATCATTGGTGCCATCACAGGTGGCGGCATCGGTCTGATGCTGACGCAGGCGATCCAAACACAGAAGGACTGGGAAGAAGTCGCCTATTACATCGTCCTGATCGTTCTGATGGTGATGTTCATGGATTGGTTTTCGGGCTGGCTTCGCGGCAAACTGATTGGTCGCAAGGACTGATGGCCAATATTCTGATTTCGGGAAGCAACCGGGGGATCGGCGCGGCTCTGGTTGCGGCCGCACGGAGCGCGGGGCACGTGCCGCTTGGGACGACACGAGACGGTCGCGAAGGCACAATTCCTCTCACGCTCGACAATCCGAGCACAATTGCTGCACAGTTGAAGGATATCGGACCTGTGGATATTCTGATCAACAACGCAGGGGTCATATCCCCCGAGCGACAATCCCCTTTGGATATGGATTTCGCCGGCTTTGCACAGACTTTGAACGTGAACAGCATCGCGCCTTTGGCGGTTGCGCAGGCCGTTTTGCCGCTTTTGCGCCAGAGCGAGGCCCCTAGGATTCTGACTGTTTCATCGCAAATGGCCTGGATGGGGTATCGCAAGTCTGACCGGATTGCGTATCGCGCCTCCAAGGCCGCCGTGAACAAGGTGATGCAGGGCCTCGCTACCGCGCTGGAACCCGAGGGCATACCGGTGGCTCTTGTCGATCCGGGATGGGCGCGCACGGATATGGGGGGACCGGAAGCGGACGAGGAACCCGATGCGGTCGCCAATGGCATCCTCGCAATTGCGGACAAGCTCACAATTGAAATGACGGGAAAGTTTTTTCGATTCACCGGCGAAGAGCGCCCGTTTTAGCTATGGCGCGTTTGTCAGCAATTGACCCCTTCGTACATCCTGAGTGCGACATCACAGACAGTACCTTTGGGGCTTATGTCGAGATCGGGAAAGGGAACCGTATCGCCCATTCAGCCTTTGGGGACTACAGCTATTGTGATCGCTTTACGGACATCGCGAATGCCCGGATTGGGAAGTTCGCCAATATCGCGGCCCTCACACGCATCGGCGCAACAGATCACCCGCTGCATACGGCTGCTTGCCATCATTTTCTCTACCGATCAGATGATTACTGGGATGATGCCAAGCGGGACGAAGACTTCTTTGCGCAGCGCAAATCGCGCCTCGCCTATATCGGCCATGACACATGGATTGGCGCAGGTGCAATGATCAAGCCAGAGGTGACACTTGGCCATGGTGCGGTTGTTGCGGCTGGCGCAGTGGTGACCAAGGATGTTGATCCTTACACGATCGTCGCGGGGACGCCTGCAAAGCCGTTGCGTTTGCGACAGCCTCGATGCGTTGCCGAGCGGCTTATCGAACTGGCGTGGTGGGACTGGCCGCACAACGCATTGCGTCTGGCTCTTGAAGATTTCCGCAAGTTAGACGCTGAGGCATTTCTTGAAAAATACGCGTGACTTGCTCTGTTCACCGAGAGGTCACAAAAGTTTTTCAAGAGCGACATGAACCGGTTAACTGAGGCTGCGATCCCCAACCTATTGGTTAATTTTAGGGGAAACCTCATGTTTCGAATACTCTTCTTCGCATCGGCTGCAATGGCTGCTGCTCCCGCTTTCGCTCAGACCGTCGACGCGGTTCAGTATGGGCCGCGCCCGTATTACCTGATTGATCAGATGAGTGACGGTCCGTTGAAAGAGAAACTCCTTTCCTGCTCTGGACAGGATGCAAAACCGTCGCTGTTTTCAATCGGTCACCGTGGCGCGCCCATGCAATTCCCGGAACATACGGTCGAGTCCAACCTTGCCGCCGCACGCATGGGGGCAGGTATCCTTGAATGCGACGTAACATTTACCAAGGACCTCGAACTGGTGTGTCGGCACGCACAGAATGACTTGCATACGACGACCGACATACTTGCCACGCCGCTGGGGTCGACCTGTGTTGCACCGTTCACTCCGGCTGGTGGTGACACAGCGGCCGCCGCAGAGTGTAGGACGTCTGAGATTACTCTGGCAGAATACCGCACATTGACGCCAAAGATGGATGCTGCTGACAGGTCAGCAACCACGGTTGAGGCTTATCTCGGGGGCACGGCTGACTGGCGCACGGACCTCTATTCGGCTGAACCTGCTACCCTTATGACGCATGCAGAGTCCATCGAGCTTTTCAAATCGCTTGGCGCAAAGTTCACTCCAGAGCTGAAGTCACCCTCGGTCGACATGCCGTTCAATGGTTTCAGCCAGGCCGACTATGCGCAAAAGCTTGTAGACGAGTATAAAGCGGCGGGTATCCCGGCTTCTGATGTCTGGCTGCAGTCCTTTAATCTTGAGGACGTGCTCTACTGGATCGAGGCTGAACCGGACTTTGGCGCGCAGGCCGTCTATCTCATGGATGAGTATAACATCGACGGGTACTCCCCGATGGACCCATCGACATGGCCAAACACAATGGCTGAGCTGAAGTCGATGGGAGTAAACTACATAGCGCCACCGACATGGATGCTTGTCACGTTGGCGAACGATGAGATCGTCCCGTCAGAGCTGGCATTGCAGGCCAAGGCTGCCGGACTGAAAATCATCACGTGGACGATTGAACGTTCTGGCCCGCTCGTTCGCGGCGGTGGTTGGTACTATCAAACGATCGCGGATGTTACTGACAGCGATGGTGTAACGTACGAATACATCGACGCGCTGGCGCAAGATGTCGGAGTTGAAGGCATCTTCTCTGATTGGCCTGCAACTGTGACATACTATGCGAATTGCATGGGTCTTGATTAAGTCAGATTGCCACCCTTGAGAGCTACGGCCCTCAACCCTATAGGGTTGGGGGCTTTTCGTTTTCCAGAGTCAAAGTAACCCGATCTCCGGCAAACCAGGTTCGCCCGTATTCAACAGGAAGACCGTTTCCATCGACATTGACACTCGATGACTTCAAAAGCGGACCGCCTTCATCAAGCTGCAGATGCAAGGCCTGTGTCGCAGTTGCGCGGACCGCCGTCAGGCGTGTGGAGGCGCGGAAATAGTCCCCTACCCCTGAAGCGCACAACGCTTCTGTTACGCTGCTGGTATCGGTCAATGCGAGGCCGATTTCTGGAAGTCGCGCCATTGGAAAAAGGCTTTCGAACAGTGCAATGGGCTGTCCATCAGCAAGGGATAATCCGTGATAGGCGCATATCGTTTCGCCGGGATCGATATTGAGCGCCATGGCTTCGCCTTCTGTCGCGGAGCGCTCCTCGACCTGAAGCGTGCGCTTTTGCGGCCTGCGACCGGCGGCAATGAGGTTTTCATGGAAACGGACGCGCTTGCTGATCGGGTAGTCGGTCGGCGCTGATGCCACAAATGCGCCAGACCCGCGACGGGTACGCACAAGGCCGTTGTCCACCAGTACCGAGATTCCATGGCGCACCGTATGGCGATTTACCCCAAATCGTTCGGCCAACGCGGCCTCGGTCGGCAGTTTGTCACCGGGATCGTAGCGGCCTTCGACGATATCGCTGCGCAGCGCATCCGCGATGGCCCGCCAGATGGGCGTTTTGCCTGAGGTGTCACGCAATATTCACAAATCTCTTCTGTCTCATCGGGGCGCATATGTTAGGATATGTATAGTTGTATAGTATACGGGCAAGTTGTCGAGATGAAAGACGCTTTGGATCAGGAAAATCCTCGAAAGGCTTGGATGAGCCTGTTGGCACAGGCACCGGATGGCCGGATCGCAGAATTGCTTTATGCGGTTATGGCGCGGCCAGAATTCACTTGGCTGAGAGCACCCGAAATCGGCAGCACGATGGTGCGCGGCCG
>JARFRG010000034.1 GCA_029287375.1 Boseongicola sp.
TGGCCATAGCCGTTGCGCTGGTAGGCGACGGCCGCGCGCAACACGCGAGGATCGTCGCCTTCTGCAAAGATCATGCGCGACTGGGCGGCGCGGGCGCGGGCGTTGATGGAACGAAGGATCGATGCCGTCGGGTCCATTCGGGATTTGAGCTGAAGCTCGTAGGCATCCATGTCGACGATCGGGCGGCGGGCAGCGCCTGTATCCATGCCTGCGCGCGCAACGGCGGGGGGTACACGGTGGATCAGGCGGGGGTCGAACGGGGTTGGAATGATATAGTCGCGGCCGAAAGTCAGTTTTTTGCCGTAGGCCATGGCGACTTCGTCGGGCACTTCTTCGCGAGCGAGAGCTGCGAGGGCTTCGGCGCAGGCGATTTTCATTTCGTCATTAATGGCGCGGGCGTGGATATCGAGAGCGCCGCGAAAAAGGTAGGGAAAGCCAAGGACGTTGTTCACCTGGTTGGGATAGTCAGAGCGACCGGTCGCAACGATGGCATCTTCGCGGACCTCATGGGCCTCTTCGGGCGTGATTTCGGGATCCGGGTTTGCCATGGCGAAGATGACAGGGTTGGGGCCCATGCTTGCAACCATATTTGGTGTGACAGCACCCTTTGCGCTGACGCCAAGGAAGACGTCAGCTCCGATCATCGCGTCGTCGAGGCTTCGGTGGTCGGTCGTGATTGCGTGGGCCGATTTCCACTGGTTCATGCCATCAGTGCGGCCCTGATAGATGACGCCCTTTGTATCGCAAACAATGCAATTCTCGTTCTTCGCGCCCATGCGTTTGAGGAGTTCGATGCAGGCGATTCCGGCAGCGCCAGCACCGTTTAGGACGATTTTGACGTCTTCGATCTTTTTCCCAGAGATATGAAGGGCGTTGATGAGGCCCGCCGCGCAAATCACAGCGGTGCCGTGCTGATCATCGTGGAAGACAGGAATATCCATTTCTTCTTTGAGACGCTGTTCGATAATGAAACATTCCGGCGCCTTGATGTCTTCAAGGTTAATGCCGCCAAACGTCGGCCCCATCAGGCGGACGGCATTGCAGAATTCGTCGACGTCTTCAGTGTCGAGTTCTATATCAATCGAATTCACGTCGGCGAAACGCTTGAAGAGAACGGCTTTGCCCTCCATCACGGGCTTTGAGCCAAGTGCGCCCAGATTGCCAAGGCCGAGGACAGCGGTGCCGTTCGAGATGACAGCAACCAGATTGCCTTTGTTTGTATAGTCATAGGCGAGCTCTGGGTTCTTTGCGATCTCCTCGCAAGGCACGGCAACGCCGGGGGAGTAGGCCAGCGACAAATCGCGTTGCGTGGTCATTGCAACCGTGGCTTGAATTTCGAATTTCCCAGGGCTTGGGTGCATATGGAAATTCAGCGCGTCCTCGCGTGTGAAGCGTGTTCTTGGCATTCATCGTCCTCCCTGAGCATGACACCTTACGGGGTCGTGCGGCGGGGGCAAGGTGCATGATTTCGCCTTTCGCCCGAAGCCCGGGACCGTTAGATTCTTGAAAACCGCTCTGGGGGAGTGAGCCTTTGACCGTCGCCAACGCCGCTGTCACTCCGATGATGGCACAATATCTTGAGATAAAGGCCGACCATCCAGGCGCTTTGCTGTTCTATCGGATGGGCGATTTCTATGAGCTGTTCTTTGACGACGCCGTTGCTGCGGCTGAGGCCTTGGATATCGCGCTGACCAAGCGCGGTAAGCATTTAGGCGAAGACATCGCGATGTGTGGCGTTCCCTACCATGCCGCCGAGGGATATCTGCTAACGCTGATCCGCAAAGGGTTTCGCGTTGCGGTTTGTGAGCAGCTTGAAAGCCCGGTCGAGGCGAAAAAGCGCGGATCAAAGTCCGTTGTGAAACGCGGTGTCGTTCGGTTGGTCACGCCCGGCACATTAACAGAGGAAACTCTGCTTGAGGCGCGGCGGCACAATTTTCTTGCCGCGCTGAGTGAGGTTCGCGGCGAAGCAGCTATCGCATGGGCGGATATTTCCACCGGAGAGTTTCGGGTTCTCCAGGTAGCCGCCACACAGTTTGGGCCAGAACTGGCGCGTCTTTTGCCGCGCGAAGTGCTCGTTTCGGACGCCAAAGAGCTGGAATTCGCCGATTTAGTCACTGAATCTGGCGCATCATTGACCACGCTGACCGGCGGAAGCTTCGACAGCCAGTCCGCCACCAAACGCCTGACTGCGCTTTTTGGGGTCGAGAGTCTTGATCCTTATGGGGTCTTTGGTCGCGCTGAAGTGTCGGCTATGGGCGCGATTATTGACTATCTTGAATTAACTCAGAAAGGAAAGCTGCCGTTGTTGCGGCCGCCGATCCGCGAGATTAGCGGTCGGTCCATGCAGATTGATGCGGCAACAAGGCGAAACCTTGAGTTGACGCAGGCGCTGTCCGGCGGGCGCGACGGGTCGCTGCTTGCATCTGTCGATCGCACCGTTACGGCAGGCGGAGGGCGGCTTTTGGAGCGTCGACTTTCATCCCCGTCCTGCCATCTTTCCGTTATTCGCGCGCGCCATGATGCGATCTCTCACTTTCTCGAGGCTGCTGATCTGCGGGAGGATTTGCGTGATACGTTGCGGCGGTGTCCCGACATGGATCGTGCGATGTCTCGGTTGTCACTTGACCGAGGCGGACCGCGTGATTTGGCAGCCGTCAGAAATGCGGTCGAACAGGCACGGGCAATCTCGACGGTAATATTTGGTGAAATGCCTAAGTTAGTGACTGATTTAAAGGCAACGCTTGTGGGTTTTGAAGAGCTTTCAAGCCTTTTGGACGCGGCCTTGATGGTAGAGCCGCCGCTTCTTGCGCGCGACGGGGGGTTCATTGCAGTTGGATATGACGCGGACCTTGATGAGGCCCGCACGCTTCGCGACGAGGGGCGAAGCGTTATTGCGCGATATCAGACGGACTATATTTCTGAAACCGGCATCACAGCGCTAAAGATCAAGCACAACAATGTGCTTGGATACTTTATCGAAACAACCACAACCCATGCCGAAAGAATGCTTTCCGCGCCGCTTTCGGAACAATTCATTCATCGCCAAACCACGGCCAGCGCAGTCCGCTTTACCACAGTTGATCTGTCCGAAATGGAGACCAAGATCCTGAACGCTGGGGCGCGGGCGCTTGAGATTGAAAAGCGGCTCTATGAAAGGCTTAGAGGTGCGATTCTATCGCTTTCAGGTCCACTTGGAGATTGCGCGCGGGCCCTTGCAGAACTGGACGTGATGACCGCTCTTGCGACATTGGCCCGATCCGAGGGTTGGGCTCGTCCGATGATTGATGACAGCCGCGGTTTTGAGATTGTGAGTGGCCGACACCCTGTTGTTGAGCGCGCACTTAAAAAAGAGGGCGCGCCGTTCATTGCAAATGGATGTGATCTGTCGGGCGAGGATGCTGGTTCCATTTGGTTGCTGACCGGCCCCAACATGGCGGGCAAGTCGACATTTTTGCGTCAGAACGCCCTGATCGCCTTGCTTGCGCAGGCCGGTAGCTTTGTTCCCGCGAAATCGGCACATATCGGTATAGTTAGCCAGTTGTTTAGCCGCGTGGGCGCCGCGGATGATCTGGCGCGCGGGCGGTCGACCTTTATGGTCGAGATGGTTGAGACAGCGGCCATTTTGAACCAAGCGGACGATCGCGCCCTGGTCATTCTGGATGAAATTGGACGCGGGACGGCGACCTATGACGGTCTGAGTATCGCCTGGGCAACGCTTGAGCATTTGCACGATGTGAATGCGTGTCGCGCGCTGTTTGCCACGCATTATCACGAGATGACCCAACTGGCCGACAAGCTAGACGGCGTCGAAAACGCCACTGTCGCCGTCAAAGAGTGGGATGGTGACGTGATTTTCCTTCATGAAGTGCGGCGCGGTGCGGCGGATCGGAGCTATGGCGTTCAGGTTGCGAAGTTGGCGGGATTGCCAGCAAGCGTCGTAGAGCGTGCACGCGTTGTTCTTGAGGCGCTTGAAAAAGGCGAGCGTGAGGGCGGGCCGGGCGCAAAAGCCTTGATTGATGATCTGCCGTTGTTTGCCGCAACACCCGCGCCAGCCTTGCAAAAGCCGGAGAAATCGAACGGTATAGAGACGAAATTGGAAGCGCTGCTTCCCGACGAGATGTCCCCTCGGGAAGCATTGCACGCGCTTTATGAGCTGAAAGAAGCCCTTACGAACCGGTCTTAGAGCTGACACCGACCTTTGCGGGGCGCAGCAGGCGATCATAGAGCATGAAGCCATCAGCGGACACTTGAATGATCTCACCAGCTTTGGTTCCCGGAAGGGGCGCTTCAAACATGGCCTCGTGGAGCTGGGGGTCAAAGCGATCACCGACTTGCGGGGAAATCGGCTCGATTCCGTGCTTTTTGAACACGTTGATCAATTCCCGCATGGTGAGCTCGACGCCCTCGATGACGGCGGCGTTGGTCTCGCGGCTTTCGTCGGGAATAGCCTCGATGGCGCGACGCATATTGTCGAATACCGGCAGAAGATCCCGGGCAAGCCTGGATCCGCCGTATTGCTCGGCCTCTCGTCGGTCGCGCTCTGAGCGTTTGCGTGAGTTTTCAGCGTCCGCAAGAGCGCGCATAAACTTGTCTTTGAATTCGTCACGCTCCGCCTCTATCTCGACGAGGCGTTCGTCAAAATCCGGGTCTTCCAGCGCTTCGGGGCTGTCAATGTCGATGAGGTCTTCATCTGCCGCCGGTTTGTTCGCGTCTTGGTCGTTCATCCTTGCCCTCGATCAGAAATCATACGGCCAACAAGTTGTGCCGTGTAGTCAACAATTGGAACGATGCGTCCGTAGTTTAGCCGTGTTGGGCCAATCACACCGACCGCACCGATGATCTTTCGATCCGCGTTCATATATGGAGAGACGACCAAAGATGAACCCGAAAGTGAAAAAAGCTTGTTCTCAGAGCCGATAAAAATGCGGACACCTTCGCCGTCTTCGGTCAGGTCCAGAAAATCAGCGATATCACGCTTGCGTTCAAGGTCGTCAAAGAGGCTGCGGATGCGCTCAAGCTCTTCTTCCTGATCCCCCCCACCGAGGAGATTGGCGCGGCCACGGACGATGAGTCGTTCGTAGATTTGGCCTTCGTTTTCCCAAAACGCCTGCCCATTCTCGACCAGGTCACGCGCGAGAACATCCAGTTCCTGACGGTGTTTCTTGATTTCGCGCGCAATCACTGTACCCATCTCGGACAGCGTGTGGCCTTCAACGATTGAATTCAGGAAGTTTGCGGCTTCGCGCATTGAGCTGGGCGTTTGACCGGGCGGCGGCGTGAAAACACGGTTTTCTACATGACCATCGGCAAACACCAGCACTACAAGCGCGCGCTCCTGTGCGAGACTCACAAATTCAATGTGTTTTAGCGGAGCTTCGTGCTTTGGGGCCAAGACGAGGCTTGCGCCCTGGGTTGCGCCAGACAATGCAGAGCCAACACGGTCAAGGAGCGATGTAACATCCGTATCGTTCGTTCCCATTGAACCCTCGATGGCCCCTCGGTCTTCGGCGCTGAGATCACGGACCTCAAGCAAGCCGTCGACAAACATCCGCAAACCAAGCTGTGTCGGAATGCGGCCAGCTGAAATGTGCGGCGAATTCAGCAAGCCGAGATATTCGAGGTCCTGCATGACGTTTCGAACGGTGGCCGCGCTCACTTTCTCGGACATTTCGCGCGTTAATGTGCGGGAGCCCACCGGCTCTCCGTTTTCCAGAAAGCCCTCGACCACCCGACGAAAGACTTCGCGCGAGCGATTGTTCATACTTTCCAGTAGTTTACCGGCATCATTCATCTTGGATCAAGTTCCTCAGAGGCGATGTACTTAAAGGCAAGGAGGGGGCAACGTCAATCGGGGTTGATGGGCAGCACTGAGGCGACTATCAACCGCCATCAACCTCAGGAAGGATACCTCATGCGCCCGTCGGGTCGAGCCACCAATGAAATGCGCAGCGTTTCAATCGAAACCACCGTGACACGTCATGCCGAGGGGTCCTGTATGATCCGTTGTGGAGATACACATGTTTTGTGTACAGCATCGATTGACGAGCGCGTCCCCCATTGGATGAAAAACACCGGGCTGGGCTGGGTGACGGCGGAGTACGGAATGCTTCCGCGCGCCACGCACACCCGAATGAACCGCGAGGCCAAGAAGGGCCAGAGCGGAAGAACACAAGAAATTCAACGGCTAATTGGTCGTTCGTTGCGTGCTTGCATTGACCGCCCCGCTTTGGGTGAGCGGCAGATCATGATTGATTGCGACGTCATTCAGGCCGACGGCGGGACACGCTGTGCGGCGATTACAGGAGGTTGGGTTGCGCTTCGATTGGCCGTCAACAAGCTGATGAAGGCCGGCATGGTGACGAGCGATCCGATTATCGATCACGTAGCGGCCGTTTCTTGCGGTGTTTATGCCGGACAGCCGGTTCTTGATCTTGATTACCCGGAAGACAGCGAGGCCGGCGTTGACGGCAATTTTGTGATGACTGGTCGCGGTAAGTTGATTGAGGTGCAAATGTCTGCTGAAGGCTCCACGTTTACGCGTGATGAGATGTCGGCTCTTCTGGATCTGGCCTCGGACGGATCGGACGCATTGGTTATCGCGCAAAAAGCGGCAATCGGCTGATGCGGCAGTTCGAGGGGCGTACGCTTTTGGTTGCAACGCACAATGCGGGAAAGCTTGAAGAGATCGCCGATCTGATATCGGAGTTTGGCGTTTCTGTCGTCGGAGCGGCTGAAAAGGGGCTGCCAGAGCCTGACGAAACAGGCACAACCTTCGTTGAGAATGCGCGAATTAAGGCCCATGCGGCTGTGAGTGCCACAGGCCTGCCAGCGTTGGCGGATGATTCTGGGATCGAGATTGACGCCCTTGGCGGAGCGCCGGGAGTTTATACTGCCGATTGGGCCGAGACCCCGAATGGCCGGGATTTTGTTATGGCTATGGCCCGAAGCCATTCCGAGCTTGAGGCCGCAAATGCGCCCTCTCCCCGCACTGCTCGGTTTTGTTGCACGTTTCTACTGGCATGGCCTGATGGTCACGACGAGGTTTTTGAGGGTCGCATGGAGGGTCAGATCGTCTGGCCGATGCGCGGAAAGCAGGGTCATGGATATGATCCAATCTTTCAGCCCGATGGATACGACGTGACTTTTGGCGAAATGGACCGCTGGGAGAAGAATAAGATAAGCCACCGTGCCGATGCTTTTGCCAAGCTTAGGGCGGTTTTTGGCGATGGATGACAGGCCCGGGTTTGGGCTTTATGTGCATTGGCCGTTTTGCCAGGCAAAGTGTCCATACTGTGATTTTAACAGCCACGTTGCTGCGAAAATCGACCATTCTGCTTGGGTTAGTGCCTATTTGAGCGAGATACGACGCATTGGTCAGGAAACCCAGGGTCGGGTTTTGGACAGTGTGTTTTTTGGTGGTGGAACGCCCAGCTTGATGGCGCCGGAGACTGTCGATGCGATTTTGAGCGAGGCACGCCGCACCTGGCCGTCGTCGAATGAGATTGAGATCACGCTTGAGGCAAACCCGACCTCGGTAGAAGCTGGTCGATTCCGGGAGTTTCGGGACGCTGGTGTTAATCGCGTGTCGGTTGGTCTTCAGGCGCTAAATGACTTGGACCTTAAGGCACTGGGACGCCTGCATTCAGCCGCAGAAGGGCGGGGGGCATTCGACGTTGCGCGAGAGACCTTTGATCGGGTGTCGTTTGATCTGATTTATGCGCGTCAGGGACAAGATCTGGCTCACTGGCGCGCGGAGCTAACTGAAGCGCTGGCATTGGCCGCTGACCACCTGTCTTTATACCAGCTTACAATTGAACCCGGAACGGTGTTTGCCGAGCGCTTTGCGCGTGGTGGTTTGCGCGGGCTGCCGGACGAGGATGTTTCGGCAGATATGTATGCCCTGACGCAAGATTTGACTTCAGCTGCGGGCCTCTTTGGGTATGAGACGTCTAATCATGCGGTTCCGGGTGCGGAATCTCGGCACAACCTGATTTACTGGGAAAGCGGTGATTGGGTTGGAATTGGTCCCGGGGCGCACGGTCGGCTTACTTTTGGAGACCACCGGTACGCAACCGAGGCACCGAAGGCGCCGGGAGCATGGCTTAAGGCCGTGCGGGACGGGGTGGGCCATGAGGCCCGCGAACAGTTAACCGCTGAGGCCGTCGCGGAAGAGCGTATTATGATGGGGCTTCGGCTGGAGCGTGGGGTTCGCGTTCCAAATCTTGCGAACTATCAGAATAAAGTAATTTATATCAATCAGTTAAATGATATTGATCTCTTGGAGGCCGTCGATAACCGGTTGCGCCTGACGGCTGCTGGACGGCCCCTTCTGAACGCCGTTTTGCGAGAACTACTGACTTAGACTTTCCCTGCATTTGCCGTCACTGACAGGCGGCGACAAAGCTCGTCAAGCTGATCGAGATCTTTGTATTTGAGTGTCATCGCGCCGCTTTCAGAGCCGGGAACATGACTGATGGCTACGCTCATACCAAGCGCTGCAGCCAGGTCTTTCTCAAGCGCACGGGTGTCCGCATCCTTGATGGGAGCGTCATTGTTCTGGGATGCTGGCGCCACAGCCTTCTTTTTGGCCAGCGCTTCGGCTTGACGGACCGAAAGGCCTTGCCGGATGATCTGAGCGGCGAGACCTTCGGGATCATCGGCAGTCACGAGGGCGCGCGCGTGACCCGCGCTAAGATCGCCATTGCGGACATGCTCTATCACTCGCTCAGGAAGGGTCAGAAGGCGGAGCAGGTTCGCGATATGGCTTCGGCTTTTACCAAGCGCCTCGGAAAGTTTTTCCTGCGTGTGGCCGAAGCGATCCATCAACTGACGGTATCCGGCGGCCTCTTCGATTGAATTCAGGTCGGCGCGCTGGATGTTCTCGATAATCGCAAGTTCGAGCACCTCGGTATCGTCAAGCTCGCGGACAATTGCGGGAACTTCATGGAGCTGGGCGCGCTGCGCGGCGCGCCAGCGGCGCTCGCCCGCAACGATTTCATAGCCGTTAGGGTCGTTCGGGTTTCTGCGCAGAATCAGCGGTTGAATGACGCCCTTTTCGCGGATTGAGTTCGCGAGATCTGCCAGCGCGCCCTCAGAAAAAGTGCGTCGCGGTTGATCCGGGTTGGGCGTGATGCGATCAACGGAAATGAATGTTTCCGCTTTTCGGGCGGCGTCCGCACTGGCCTGTGGCGCAACGGTATCAACATCGGCCATCAGCGCCGAAAGTCCGCGACCCAATCCTCTGCGTTCCTGTTTTGCTTGTGCCATCGGAATACCTTATGGTGTGGTTTGCTCGAGTTTCTCTACCATCTCTTGTGCCAAAGCGCGATAGGCTTGGCTCCCTTTTGAGCCAGGATCATAATAAATTACTGGCATTGCGTAGGAAGGCGCCTCGGACACCCGGACGTTCCTCGGGATAACAGTCTTGAAGACAAGCTCGCCAAGAGTACCGCGCGCGTCTGTCTCGACCTGCTGACTAAGGTTGTTTCGGCCGTCATACATGGTCAGAAGAATGCCCTCGATCCGAAGATCTCGGTTTGCCGTCTGGCGCACTTCACGCACCGTCAGCATAAGCTGAGACAGGCCTTCAAGAGCGAAGAACTCGCTTTGAAGCGGGATCAGCACCGAGTGCGAGGCAACCATGGCGTTGACGGTCAAAAGGCTGAGCGATGGCGGGCAGTCAATCAACACAAAATCAAGCTGAAATGGGTCGATTCCAGGCTGTCTCAGGGCATCGTGCAGAAGAAAACTGCGCTTTTCGATAGCCATCATTTCGATATCCGCAGAGCTTAGGTCCGTTGTTGCTGGGGCAATTACCAGCCCTTCAACATTTGTGGGCCGAATAACATCTTTTAGGTCAGCGTCTTCGAGAAGCAGGTCATAGGTTGTGACCTGACGGTCCACCGGATCGATTCCGAGGCCCGTTGATGCGTTTCCTTGCGGATCCAGATCAACAATAAGGACATTGAACCCTTCGTCTGCCAGGGCTGCGCCGAGATTTATTGTCGTCGT
>JARFRG010000165.1 GCA_029287375.1 Boseongicola sp.
GGACTTCGGGGCGCGTGACAAGCGCACGGGCCAGCGCGAGTTTCTGCTTTTCGCCGCCAGACAGAACGCTGGCGCGCAAGTGCGCCGCATCTTGCAGGCCGACTTCGTGCAGCATGGAAATCGCGCGGTCGCGGGCGGCGCCTGACGAAGCGCGCGTGATGCCATGACACACACGCAGCAGTGTGGATTTGCCCGAGCCGTTGGGGCCAAGCACAACAAGCGCTCCGCCAGCCTCGACGCTGAGATCAAGCGGGCCAAGGATCATTCGCCCGGCGCTGCGCACGGTGATTTCGGCCAGTGTGAGGGGGAGGATTTGTGTCACCAGCGCCCCCGTTGTTCGGTGCGCGAGAGCCAGTGCATGAATAGGTTCACCACAATGGCGAGACCGATCAGGATAAATCCAAGCCCCAGCGCCAGTTCGAAATTGCCTTTGGAGGTTTCAAGCGCGATGGCGGTGGTCAGCACGCGGGTGACGTTATCGATATTGCCTCCGACGATCATGATTGCGCCGATCTCGCCGATGGCGCGACCAAATCCGGCAAGGGTTGCGGTGAGAAGCGCGCGGCGGGCGTCCCAGACGATGGTGCGGATGCGTTGCCATTTGGTGGTGTTCAGCGAGATCAGAAGATCGTGGTAGTCGGCCCATATATCGCGCAACGCCTGATGGGAAATGGACGCCACCAGAGGGGTTACGATGATCACTTGTGCGATGATCATGGCCGTTGGGGTGAACAGAAGGCCAAAGACGCCGAACGGACCCGAGCGCGACAACAGGAGGTAGACAATGAGGCCAACCACGACAGGAGGCAGGCCCATAAGCGCGTTCAGGATGGCGATTGTTGCGCGACGAAACCGAAACCTGCTGACGGCCAGCCACGCGCCAAGCGGGATGCCGATGGCCGCCCCGATTGCGACAGCGGTCAGGGTAACCTGAAGAGAGCGCAGCGTGATATTGATCAGGTCCGCGTCCAGTTGCACAATAAGTGTGAAGGCCGCAACGATGCCGCCCCAGATATCATTCATGGCGCGACCGTCTGAACTGCACCATCGCCCGGACCTCAGGCGCGGCTTTCGTGGTGGGTGATATGGTGCCTTTGGCAAACATGAATAGGACGGCCCGTAAAGTGGTCGATGTACGACGCAACGCGCCATGCGTCTCTGTAGTAAAAAGCGTGCTTGACGGAAAGGGATTGTGTGACGGGCATCGGACGGGACTGGATCACGACCGTTGAAATGCGCCAATCCAAGATGTCAGGTGCGGCGGTCTTTTTCGAAGCGCCACGCCCGCTTGTGGGCCGACAGTGCGGATTTGAGATCGCCAAGATCTTCGTAAATCTGTGCCAGTGACAGTGCAAACTCACGACCCCAAAGCGCATAGTCAATTTGAGCCGCGATTTCAGCACCATAGCAGTTCAGATCACGCGCACGATCAAGTTTTCCGCGGGCGTATTCAAGCGCCGCATAGCGTTGGATGATCTGGCACTGCGCGCGAAAATCTTTATCCGAAATCGCAAGATCAAGCCCTTTCACAAAGGCCGCCTTGGCACATTCGAAGTTGTGCAAGTCCACATGACACGCCCCAAGCACCTCGTAAGTGTATGGCAACACGACCCGGTTTGCGTGACGTTCGCACAGATCAAGCGACGTCTTGGAGTGTTTTTTGCCCAACTCAAACGCGTCGTCAGACAGCATCCAGCGCGCAATATTGTGTTCAACACGGGCAAGCTCGGCACCCTCGGCAATATCGCGCGCGCGGCCAAGCGAGAGGCCCGCGCGCGAACGGTCCCCTTTGTATCGTAGAATGGTTGCGCGGGTTAACAACAAATCCACAAAGGCATCCGTGTTTTTATCCGGTTCGGCAATCTTGAGCCCCCGGTCCGTCGCACAGGTGGCAAGATCAAGGCGATTGCGGCTGTAGTGGAGAACGCCAAGGATTGAATACACGTGGGCACGTGCGTCGGGGTGATCTTTCTCACTGAGCAGGGTTTCAGCCTCTAGGCTAAAAGCGAGCGAGGCGTCGAAATCGCCCCGCCACTTGGCCTGCCAGGCAAGTGTCACAAGCGCATATCCGCGCGCCACTTTGAGGTGCTTTGACGGATCGGGGCCGGTATGTTCGAGAGCAGCCTTCGCATAAGTTACGCTTTTGAGGCGGTCTTCCCATCGCGATCTCCACGCGACCTTGTTCAATAACGCCGGATCGCCTCGGGGAAGATCAGGAGCGTGTGAGAACGCCTCGATCATCGCGATGGCTTGGCGTCAAAGGGGCCGGATGGGGACGTCACAGAAATGATTTCTCCTTGAATACCAACAGAGTCTGACTGTCTTAGCCGGGAATTCTGCATTTTCCAAATGCTAAGAATAGTCGCGGCGCGGGATCGCCATTTGGCACTTGATGGAATTGTGCCACCAATAAAGTCGCATCAGGCGGCCGCATGACGCAAATGGGCGCGCCGCGCCGCGAACCAGCCAGTCTCTTCGACGCGAAACATCAAATTGGAAGGATGCGCCATGAAGGTCGGGTTTATCGGATTGGGAAATGTCGGCGGGAAACTTGCGGGGTCACTGCTGCGCAATGGATTTGATCTGACGGTGCGCGATCTCGACCGTGACCTTGCAACACCCTTTGTCGATCAGGGCGCAAGCTGGGCGGACAGCGCAGCCGAACTGACCCGGGCGGTTGATCTTGTCATCACCTGCCTGCCCTCGCCCGCCGCCTGTTCGGCGGTGATGGAGGGCGCTGACGGTGTGCTGGAGGCAATGGGGCCGGGCAAGATCTGGGCCGAAATGTCGACGACGGATGCGGACGAGATGGAACGGCTGGCGGGTCTGGTGCAGGCGACGGGCGCTGCGGCGATCGAATGCCCCGTTTCAGGTGGATGCCACCGGGCCGCGACGGGCAATATCTCGATCTTTGCGGGAACGGACCGCGCCACGTTCGAGCGGATGTTGCCGATCCTGACGACGCTTGGGCGACGGGTGTTGCACACCGGGCCAATCGGGTCGGCGTCGATGCTAAAGGTAATGACGAACTATCTTGCGACAGCGAATTTGCTGACGGTCTGCGAAGCGATGGTGACGATGAAGGCGGCGGGGCTTGATCTGGCCACGACCTATGAGGCAATCCGGATATCGTCGGGAACGTCGTTTGTGCATGAGACGGAAAGTCAGGTGATTTTGAATGGTTCGCGCACAATAGATTTCACGATGGATCTGGTTTTGAAGGATATCGGGCTGTTTCAGAAGATTGCGGATGACGCTGATGTGCCGTTGGAGATCTCACCCTTGATGATCGACATCTTCAAGGATGGGCAGGCGCGGTATGGCGCGCGGGCGCAGTCGGATGACATTATTAAGCGGCTTGAAGAGGCGGCCGGGTTGGACATCACGGCACCTGGGTTTCCCGCGGAAATGGTCGATGATGAACCCGAAGAAGCCGGTTATGAGGTGGTTGTGAAGCGGGGTTGAGGCCGCGTAGATTGGGGATATGCATATGTTGTCCGCCAATGCTTGCGCTGTCGATGCCCCGCAAGCCTGCAAAGAGCTGCCATGAGCCGCACGATATTGTTCAACAAGCCATTCGGGGTTCTGTCGCAGTTCACTGACGAGAAATCACCAACCGAGCGTCCAACGCTGTCTAGTTTTGGGCTTCCTGCGGGGGTCTATGCGGCTGGGCGGTTGGATCGTGACAGCGAGGGGCTCTTGGTATTGACCGATGATGGGCGGCTTCAGGCGCGGATTTCGGCCCCCAGAGCAAAAACAGAAAAGACCTATCTTGTGCAGATCGAGGGAGATCCGGGCGACGCCGATTTGGAGCCACTTCGTCGGGGTATTGCGTTGAAAGACGGGCCGACGCGACCAGCTAAGGTACGGCTGATTGATCCCTCTGCGCTTTGGGAGCGTGATCCGCCTGTGCGGTTTCGCAAGTCAGTGCCGGATCGCTGGATTGAGATCTGCATTTCAGAAGGCCGCAACCGCCAGGTTCGTAGAATGACGGCGGCGGTCGGATTTCCGACCTTGCGGCTTGTGCGATGGCGGGTTGGGGACTGGGACTTGGGTGATCTCGCGCCGGGGGAATGGCGCGAGATCTGATGTGGTTCAGGAAAGATGTGCTTCGAAGAATTCCAGCGTGCGATCCCAAGACAGCGTTGCGGCCTCTTCGTCGTAGCGCGGTGTGGTGTCGTTGTGGAAGCCGTGGTTCACGTCCGGATAGAAATGAACGCTGAAGTCTTTTTGGTTGGCGCGCAGGGCGGCTGAATAGGCGTCCCAACCGGCGTTGATGCGTTCGTCGAGACCCGCGTACTGGATCATAAGCGGGGCTTCGATGCCCGGCACGTCTGCCGCATCTGGCTGGCGGCCATAGTAGGGCACAGACGCCGCGAGATCGGGGTATGCGACAGCAAGGGCGTTGCACACGCCACCGCCATAACAAAAGCCGACAGCACCGACCTTGCCGGTTGAGCCTTCGTGGTCGCGCAGGAATTCGAACGCGGCGAAGAAGTCTGCCATCAGTTTGCCGCCGTCAAGTGTCCGCTGCATCTCGCGGCCCTCTTCGTCGGTGCCGGGATAGCCGCCGAGCGGGGTCAGTCCGTCGGGACCAAAGGCAAGGTAGCCTGCCTTGGCGGCACGGCGCACGACGTCTTCGATGTACGGATTGAGGCCGCGGTTTTCGTGGACGACGAGGACTGCGGGAAGCGGGCCTGTTGCCCCTGCGGGCTTGGCCATAAGGCCTTTGATTTCACCGTGGCCATCGGGGCTGTCATAGGTGACTTCCATCGTTTCGATTGATGGATCATCGGGCATGACCTGCTGCGCCCAGGCATAGTTCGGCTGAAGCTGTTCAAAGATCATCGCGCCTGTCACACCGGCAGCAGCGTAGCGTCCGGCCTGCCGCATGAAGTCACGTTTAGTGATCTTACCATGCACGTACCCATCGAAAATTTCGAGAATGCGTTGATCGAAGTCTTTGGCTTGTTTGCGTTGGGTGGTCATTGGTGTCTCCTCAGGAAAACTTAGGATGCAAAATGCCTGTCTTTAAAGAGATTAGAGCGCGCGAAGCGTTCTGCAAATAAAAAAGCCCCGCCAAAGCGGGGCTTATTATGTCTTCCGGCGGGTACCTGCCTGTTAATCGATCTTTGGCAGCAGCGCGTCGAGCGAGGCTTTCGCGTCACCATAAAACATCCGCGTATTTTCTTTGAAGAAAAGCGGGTTCTCGATACCGGAATAGCCAGTACCCTGCCCCCGCTTAGAGACGAACACCTGCTTGGCCTTCCAGCATTCCAGCACCGGCATTCCGGCAATGGGGCTGTTTGGGTCGTCCTGAGCGGCGGGGTTCACGATGTCGTTGGAGCCGATCACGATGGCAACGTCTGTTTCTGGGAAGTCATCGTTGATTTCGTCCATTTCCAGCACGATGTCGTAGGGTACGCGGGCTTCGGCCAAGAGTACGTTCATGTGGCCGGGCAAGCGCCCTGCGACCGGGTGGATTGCAAAGCGCACGGTCTTGCCCTGCGCGCGCAATTTGCGAGTCAGTTCGCTTACGGACTGCTGTGCCTGTGCCACCGCCATGCCGTAGCCCGGGATGATGATGATGCTGTCGGCGTCGTTCAAAGCCGATGCAACACCGTCAGCGTCTATGGCGATTTGTTCGCCTTCGACCGCCATCTGAGGGCCAGCTTCGCCGCCGAATCCACCAAGGATCACGCTGACAAAGTTCCGGTTCATTGCCTTACACATGATGTAGGACAAGATCGCACCGGACGAGCCGACAAGCGCGCCTGTCACGATCAACAAGTCATTGCCAAGGGTAAAGCCGATGGCCGCTGCCGCCCAGCCGGAATAGCTGTTGAGCATTGAGACAACGACAGGCATGTCCGCGCCACCGATGCCCATGATCAAATGCCAGCCGATAAAGCCTGCGATGATTGTGACAAGCACCATGGTCCAGATGCCTGCGCCCATGAAGTAGGCGAGACCGAGGATCAGACAGAGGGCAAGAGCGGCGGCGTTCAGATAGTGACCAGAGATAAACGGGATCGGGTTCTCTTCGCTGGGCAGGACAAGTTTCTTCGGCTTGCCGTCGACTTTGCCCGCGAGCTTGCCAAAGGCGACGATGGAGCCTGTGAAGGTGATCGCGCCAATGAAGATTCCGAGGAAGACTTCGACTTTGAGGATCGCGATTTCAACGCTGTCTTTCTTCCACAATTTCTCGCCAAAGGCGGTGAGATCTGCATCCGAGAGCGCGGTTCCCGCAGCTTTGATCTCGCTGACAGCCGTCAGCATAATATCGGCGTTCAGGCCAATGAACACGGCGGCGAGACCCACAAATGAGTGGAGAGCGGCCACCAGTTGCGGCATTTCCGTCATCTGTACGCGTTTGGCGACATAGACGCCGGCCGCGGCACCTGCACCGACGGTCAGGATGATCAGCCAGAGGTTTCCGACACCGGGCGACAGGATCGTGGCGACCATCGCCACACCCATTCCGACGATGCCGTACCAGATGGCGCGTTTTGCGCTTTCCTGATTTCTCAGCCCGCCAAGAGCAAGGATGAAGAGCACAGAGGCCGCGATATAGGCGGCAGAGACAAGTCCGTTGGACAACATTTTCCCGACCCCCCCTTAAGATTTCTGGAACATGGCGAGCATCCGGCGCGTGACCAGAAATCCACCGAAGATGTTAATCGACGCGATCAGCACGGATATGCCCGCAAGCAGCACCACGATGATATTGCCCGAACCGACCTGAAGCAGTGCCCCCACGACCACGATGCCCGAAATGGCGTTTGTGATCGCCATGAGCGGCGTGTGCAGCGAATGCGCGACGCCCCAGATCACCTGGAAGCCGACGAAACAGGCCAGAGCAAAGACGACAAAGTGCTGCATGAAACTCGCGGGCGCGAAGGCTCCGATCAGCAGCATGAGCGCGCCACCGGCAGCAAGAAGCGTGACTTGCTGTTTGGTCGCGGCTTTGAATTCGGCCGCTTCTTTGGCGCGCTTTTCTTCGGCCGTCAGTTCTTTTGGTTTGTCTTTTTTCGGCTGTGCGGCAATCGCCTGCGTCTTTGGGGGCGGGGGCGGCCATGTGATTTCACCGCCTTTGGTGACGGTCGCACCACGGATCACATCGTCTTCCATGTTGTGAACAACCTGACCGTCTTTTTCCGGCGTCAGGTCGGTCATCATGTGACGAATGTTGTTGGAGTACAAAAGCGAGGACTGTGCGGCCATCCGACTTGGAAAGTCAGTGTACCCGACGATTGTCACATCGTTTTTGGTGACGATTTTCTCGTCTTTGACCGTCAACTCACAGTTGCCGCCGCGCTCTGCGGCGAGATCCACAATGACCGAACCCGGCTTCATCATTTCGACCATGTCTTTGGTCCAAAGGATCGGCGCGTCGCGGTTCGGGATCAGGGCTGTGGTGATCACGATGTCGACCTCGGGGGCCAGTTCGCGGAATTTCTTAAGCTGAGCCGCTGCAAATTCTGGGGAAGACACGGCAGCGTAGCCGCCTGTTGCGGCCCCGTCTTGTGCTTCTTCTTCGAAGTCGAGGTACACGAACTCTGCGCCCATAGATTCGATTTGTTCCGCAACTTCGGGGCGGACATCGAACGCGAGCGTGATCGCGCCAAGCGAGGTCGAGGTGCCAATCGCAGCAAGACCCGCAACACCCGCACCGACAACGAGAACCTTGGCGGGCGGCACTTTACCGGCGGCGGTGACCTGCCCGGTAAAGAAGCGTCCAAAGTTGTTTCCTGCCTCGATAACAGCGCGGTAGCCGGCGATGTTCGCCATGGATGACAGCGCATCCATTTTCTGAGCGCGGCTGATACGGGGGACCATATCCATCGCGATCACACTTGCGCCCTGCCCTTTGGCATTCTCAAGCAACTTTGCATTCGCGCCAGGATAGATGAACGAAATGAGCGTCTTCGCATCGGTCAGCTTTTTGGTTTCCGCGTCGGTGGGCGGACGGACCTTGGCGACGATGTCGGCATCTTTCCAAAGCGCGGCCCCCGAAACAACTTTGACGCCCGCGGCTTTGTAGGCGGCGTCGTTAAAGCCGGCGGCTTCGCCTGCGCCTTTCTGGATCATACACTCGTAGCCGAGCTTTTGCAGGTCCTTGGCACTGGCTGGCGTCATCGCCACCCGTGCTTCTCCGCTTGCGCTTTCTTTGGGCGCTCCGATCTTCATGGACTATCCCCCGAATTGCTAAGGTCTGTTGCAGGAATGGGTCTTTTCAGCCGGTTGTCTAATGGCAAGAACCGGGTTTCTCAATGGTATAACGATGTTTGTGGCAGCACGGATCAGATCCATCGTCGCGTGCGCGCGCAATAGGCGGCATATTCGGGGCCAAAGCGGGCATGGAGACGCGCTTCTTCGCCTGCGATAAATCGGGTGATCAGAACAAAACCGAGGACAGGCACCAGCACGAGGCCGATAAATTTGCCCCAGATCAAAGAAAAGCCCGCGAGGATCAGCAAATCTGCAAGATAGATCGGATTGCGGGAAAGGCGGAAAATGCCGGATGTGATGAGGGCCGACGGGTCTTGGTGCGGGATGACCGTTGTTTTCACACGCGCAAATTCGACCAACGATGCGCCGATCAGTGCGGCGGCAACGCACAACACGATCCCTCCAAATGTCGGGGCTTTCGCAAGGCCTGCGTCGATCGGCAATGACTTTGCGAGCACAAGCGCTGCAATGGTCCAGACGGGAGGCAGATCAATCCATTTCATGGAGGCAACTCTAGCGCGGTCGAAGCAACACGGCTATGGCTTTGAACCATGACAGATTTTGATAAAACCCGCCATTTCTTCACGCTTCCCGAGGGGATGATTTACCTCGATGGAAATTCTCTTGGACCCCTTCCGAAATCCGTGCCTGCCCGACTTGAACGGATGGTGCGCGATGAATGGGGGGAAATGCTGATCACCGGCTGGAACCGTGCCGGGTGGATGGCGATGCCGCGCCGGGTCGGGGATCGCATTGGTCGCCTGATCGGAGCGCCCGAGGGCAGCGTCGTGATGGGAGATACGCTCACGATCAAGGTTTATCAGGCGTTAGCCTCAGCGTTGGATTTACGCCCCGAGCGGCGCGTTATTTTGAGCGATTTCGGTAACTTCCCCAGCGATCTTTATATGGCGGACGGGCTGGTCAAGTCGCTTGATCGTGGTCACGAGCTTAAGATCGTCGCCCCCGAGGATGTCGAGGCCCATATCGACGACACGGTCGCCTGTCTGATGCTGACCGAGGTCGATTATCGCACGGGACGGCGTCACGACATGGCCAAACTGACTGCGAAAGCGCATCAAATGGGCGCGCTTTCGATCTGGGATCTGGCGCATTCGATAGGCGCGTTGCCAGTGGATGTCACCAGCGGCGGGGCGGATTTCGCGGTGGGATGTACCTATAAATACCTCAATTCTGGCCCCGGCGGCCCGGCGTTTATCTATGTCGCGCCGCATCTGACGGACACGGTGCGCCCGGCTCTGTCAGGTTGGCTGGGTCACGAAGCGCCGTTTGCCTTTGACATCGACTATCGCGCGGGCGCCGGCATCGACCGAATGCGGGTCGGTACGCCGCCAATGTTGCAGATGGCCGCCTTGGATGCGGCGCTGGATATTTGGGACGAGGTCGACATGCACGACGTGCGCGCGCGATCCATCGCCCTGATCGATCTGTTCATCACCGAGGTTGAGGCGCGATGCCCGGATGTGACGCTGGCGTCTCCGAGGGATGGAACGCAGCGCGGATCACAGGTCGGCTTTCGCCATCCAGAGGGCTACGCGGTCATGCAAGCCATGATCGCACGCGGCGTCATTGGCGATTTTCGCGCGCCGGATATCATGCGGTTTGGCGTTACTCCCCTGTATATTGGCGAGGCCGAAATTTTGGGAGCGGTTGCGCATTTGGAAGACATTCTCAAAACCAACGAATGGGACACGGCCCAGTTCAGGGCGCGTGCTGCGGTTACATGATGCGACATTGGGTGCCAGCGGATGCCGAGGCGAGTTACGCTGTCTACTATGATGCGGTGCGCCATGGCGCTGGCGCGCATTACACCGACGATCAGTGTTTGGCTTGGGTACCTTCGCCTGTGGTGCAGGAATGGTGGTTGCCGCGCCTGGCAGCCGAGACCGCATGGGTCACGTCAGACGAGCATGGACTAACAGGCTTGATCGGTTTGCGAGCGGACGGGTATCTTGATTTGTTTTTCGTCAGCACCCGCGCACGAGGCGATGGCACCGCGGTCGAATTGTATGAGGCCCTGCTCGCACAGGCGCGCGACAACGGACTGACCAAACTGACAACGCACGCCAGCCATTTCTTGCGACCCTTCCTTGAAAAGCGCGGCTGGAAGGTTGTGGCCCGCGAGGTTGTTACGCGGATGCAGACCGAGATGGAGCGCTTTGAGATGGAGCTGGCACAGCTTGACAACCAGCCCGATTAGTCGCTGACCAAGCGGTACTTTGGCAAGATCGGTGTCTAACCGGCAGTTGCCGCGTCGTGCATCCAGTCCCGAAGCGCTTCGTCGAGGTCGTCCCAGTCGGTGTACTCGTAGCTTTCGTCGGATGAGGTCGATGGGTCATTGCGCGCTTTTATCCAGCGCATCGCCCAGTATTTGAAGAAGTCGTATTCAGTGAATTTGAACGCGCCGGCAACATATTTGATCCTCCCCGGTTTCCAGCCGGTTTCGGACACGAACCTGTCACCATAGGTGCCGAGGTCGGCGAGATCGGTTTCGTCGTCCGAAGCCGCCGCAAGCGACACTGAAAGGAACATCGTCGGCATCGCGTTCAAGGCGCTGGCGTGATCTTTTGCAAAGTCCACAAGTTCCGGTTGGTGCTTGCCCAGGTGTACTGACCCCGCCAGCAAGGCTGCCTCAAATTCAGACAGCTCCAGCGCGCCCGCATCGTTGGCGTGGATAAGTGCTACCGAGTGATCTTCGTGCTGCAAGGTCGACATCGCACGAAGCGCGATTTTGCGGGTCTGACCTTCGGTTGAAGCATAAATGACTGCGATTTTCATGGGCGCGCCCTCCGGTTTGGAGGGTCTTTTGCCACGCATGGCTCACACCAGATTGATAAAAATCAAAACCAAAGCAAAGCCCGGCTCAGGCGATTTTGAGATCGCTTGGGCGACTTCCACATTTCCAGGTCTCAAGAGCCTGACCAAACGCGGTGAACAGCTTGTACGAGACAGGATCCTGCGCGGCCATATATTCCGGGTGCCATTGCACACCAAGCGTAAAGCCGGGGGCGTCTTCGACATAAATGGCCTCGGGCGTGCCATCATCCGCCCACCCATCGATCACAATGCGCGCGCCTTTGTCTTTGATCCCCTGCCCGTGCAGCGTGTTGGTCCGCACAACTTCGGCCCCCATAAGACGATGGAACACGCCCCCTTCGGTGAAGGTCACGTTCTGGCGGATTTCAAACTTTTCTTCGATTGTACCGTCGGGGGGCATCCTGTGGTTCACCCGTCCGGGTAAATCCCGTATCTCGGGATGCAGCGAGCCGCCCATCGCCACGTTCAGCTCTTGAAAGCCGCGACAAATCGACAGGATCGGCTGGCCCCGCGCGATACATGCCCGGATCAGCGGCATGGTGATGGTATCGCGGCAAAGATCAAAGGCACCGTGGGCCTCGGTCGGTTCTTCACCATAATGCTGAGGATGTACGTTGGCCCGCGCGCCAGTGAAAACGAACCCGTCGCAGGCCTCCATCAACTCGTGGACATCCACAAGCGCCGGGTCGGTTGGCACGATCAGCGGCAAAGCGCCCGATACGTCGCGCACCGCCTCACTGTTCATCCGGCCCGCCATATGGGCCGGATACTGGTCGTTCAAAAGAAACGCGTTTCCAATAATCCCAACAACCGGTCGCACAGCTTTCAGTCCTCCGTTTGAGGCATACTTAGGCCATTACAAGCCTGTTGAGAACTGCACAGACGCACAAGTTAGCAGGACTGAAGTGCATTTTTGCACCAACTCCGAATGCCGCTTGCCGGCGCGCTCAAAAACAGCCCAAGGCCTCACGCCTCGCCGACAAGGCCGACGTCTTCGATCCCTGCAAGGGCTGCGATGGCGTCGTTGTCAGAGGTATCGCCCGTCACGCCGACGGCACCGACGATGCGCCCACGGGCATCGCGCAGCAGAACGCCACCGGGCACAGGGATCACTTTTCCATCAAACGCACCGTTCAACGCAGAGACAAAATACGCCTGATCTTCGGCGCGCTTCATCAAGGCCGTCCCGGTCATACCGGTCATCACAACGGCGTATGCCTTGCCGCGTGCAATTTCAAACCGCCCCGGCGACGCGCCGTCTTCGCGCTCGAAAGCCTTGAGATGCCCGCCCGCGTCCAGAACGACAACTGACAACGGCTTCAATCCCATCTCGCGCCCCTTTTTCAGGACTCCGCGCACCAATCGGCGGGCTTTCGACAATCCAATCTCAGACATCTGACGTCCTTCCTCATTCTTCTTGGGCAAAATACTCCCGGGGGTCCGGGGGACAGCGTCCCCCGGCGGATCGGCGCGGCACGCGTCGATCGCCTACAAACTCGCCTTCAACTCTAAACGTCGACGGTGCAACACCGGCTCGGTATATCCCGACGGCTGCGTGCGTCCCTCAAACACCAGATCACAGGCAGCTTTGAACGCAATCCCGTCAAAACCCGGCGCCATTGGGTGATACGCAGGATCGCCTGCGTTTTGCCCATCTACGATTTCGGCCATGCGCCGCATGATCTCCATGGTCTCGTCCCGGCTGATAACATCGTGGTGCATCCAGTTGGCGATATGTTGCGCCGATATGCGACAGGTTGCGCGGTCTTCCATCAGCCCGACGTTGTTAATGTCCGGCACTTTCGAGCACCCCACGCCCTGGTCAATCCAACGCACAACATATCCCAGGATACCTTGCGCGTTGTTTTCCACTTCGCGGGTGATCTGTGCCGTATCCCACATCTTGAAGGCGGCCAGCGGGATGTCGAGGATCTGGTCCACATGCGCGCGACCGCCGCCAGCCTTCAGCTTTGCCTGAACCGCAAAGACGTCAACCATGTGATAGTGAAGTGCATGAAGCGTCGCGGCGGTCGGGGATGGCACCCACGCGCAGTTTGCGCCTGCTTGCGGATGCTCGATCTTCAATTGAAGCATGGCTGCCATCTGGTCCGGCATCGCCCACATACCTTTGCCGATCTGTGCTTTGCCCGAAAGCCCGCAGGCCAGTCCGACATCGACGTTTTGGTTCTCGTAGGCTCCGATCCACGCCTTGCGCTTGATCCAGTCTTTGCGGCTGAACGGACCTGCCTCCATCGAGGTATGGATCTCGTCACCCGTGCGATCCAGGAAGCCTGTGTTGAAAAACGCAACACGGGATTTAGCGGCGCGGATGCATTCTTTGAGATTGACCGTCGTGCGGCGCTCTTCATCCATGATGCACAGCTTCACCGTATCTTGCGGCAAACCGAGGACATTTTCGACCAGCTTGAACGTCTCACTGGCAAAGGCGAACTCTTCGGGGCCGTGCATTTTGGGCTTTACCACATAGAC
>JARFRG010000227.1 GCA_029287375.1 Boseongicola sp.
ACATCGACATCTATGCCAATTTCACCCGCCAAATCCGATGCGACCGGCTCTCCGGCGGCTCTCGCGACAAGGTCGCCGATCTCGGGGTCCGTTATGATCTCGCCAAGCGGAAGCTCATCCAGATGCGCCACCAATGCCGTCTCAAGCTCGGCATTCAACTCGCGCGCGCGCGCCACATATTCGGGGTTCTTTTCCACCGGAATATCGGGCTTCCATAACCCCGCCAGTTCCCGGAGTCCCTCGCGGTCCTTGCGAAAAAAGAAATGTTCGATTTTTCCGGCCTCTATGTCGGTCAAACCCATGTTTTCAAGTGCATACCGCCCGGCGCGCAATGACGAGTCAAACATCTCACGCACAATGTCATCGGCCCCCGCCTGATACAGCTGGTAGGAATGCACCCGGTCATGGGCGCGTGCCACAATGCGCAGGTCGGGCCGCTTGGATCGTGCGTATTTCACCAATCGCAATGCCGCATCCCTGTCGTCCATCGCCACAACCAAGACCCGCGCGTCATCAAGCCCAGCGGCATGCAATAGATCGGGCCGCGTCGGGTCTCCGAAAAAGCCCTTGATCCCAAACCGCCGCATCGTGTCGATGGCTTCAAGGTTGTGGTCGAGCACCACGGCGCGGAACCCCGCCAGCATCAAAAGTCGGTTCACAACCTGTCCGAACCGGCCGATCCCCGCGATGATAATCGCCTGTTGCTCGTCAATCACGTCCGCCTCGCGCGCGTCCGCTCCATCGCCGGACATCCGGTGCTGGAACGTCTCGTAGGCGATGAAAAACAGCGGCGTGATCATCATCGACAGCGCAACCACCAATAGCAATCGCTCGCCCAAAGCAACCCCGAACACACCCTGTTGAAGCGAGAACGAAATCAGCACAAAACCGAATTCTCCGGCCTGTGCGAGACCCAGCGTGAACAGCCACTTGTCGCGACCTCTCATGCGGAAAATCAACGCAAGAAGGTAAAGAACAGCGCCTTTTCCAAGCATCAGCAGCAATGTGAATCCCAACAATTCAAACGGATCGCGAAAGAAGACCGCAAAGTTGATGCCGGCGCCCACCGTTATGAAAAACAACCCCAAAAGCAGCCCCTTAAAGGGTGCAATGTCGCTTTCAAGTTCGTGCCGGAATTCCGAGTTCGCCAAAACGACACCTGCCAGAAATGTGCCCAAAGCAGGCGACAAGCCAACAAGGATCATCAGAAACGCAATTGCCGCGACGATCAGAAGGGCAAAGGCCGTATACAACTCGCGAAGCCGCGCAACATGCACAAACCGAAACAGCGGACGCGTCGCAAATACGCCAAACAAGACGACCAGGACCACAGCACCCAACGTCACAAGCGTGACGCCCCACCCCGGCAGATTGGCCATTAAGTTCAGCGCGAAGTCTGCGCCGTGCGCCTCGCCGTGATCGCCTGTTGCGGCCTCAGTTCCGGCGCGTTGAATGGAACCGTCTTCCCCAAAGCTGGTCATCCCGCCAAGCGCCAAAAGCGGCAGCAAAGCCAGCATCGGGATCACGGCGATGTCCTGGCTTAGCAAGACCGTAAAGGATCCACGGCCGCCGCCGGTTTGCATCAGACGTTTTTCAGACAGCGTCTGAAGCACGATCGCGGTCGACGACAACGACATGATCATGCCGACAGCCACAGCCGTCTGCCACGGCAGGCCAAAGAGATACGTGCAGCCAAGCGCGACCGCACCAAGCGTCACGACAATCTGCAAGCCGCCCAGACCCAAAAGCCTGTGGCGCATGTCCCAAAGCGCCCGCGGACTAAGCTCCAACCCGATCAGGAACAGCATCAAAACAACGCCAAATTCGGCGAAATGCTGGAGGTCTTCTGTATCGGCCACAAGTCCCAGGATGGGTCCGATCACAACGCCGGCAATCAGATAGCCAAGCACCGACCCCAGCCCAAAGCGCACCGCAATTGGCACCGCGATGACCGCAGCCAGAAGGTAGATCACCGCCTGGAACAGAAAGCCTTCCATATTTCGTCCTTTAGATCGGCAGGGGGCCGTCTGCCTTGAGTTGATCCATTACAATCTGGCTCTGGACCCGCGCCACCGCAGGATGGGGCAGCAAAACCTGATGGATCAATGTGTTAAGACCAGCGAGGTCCGCGCAATATACCCTCAACAGATAGTCGGCATCGCCAGTCAATGTCCACGCCGAGGTGATCTCGGGGCGCAATTTTACGATCCGCGTGAAGGTTTGTACCTTTTCGGGCGCGTGCGTCGCCATCTGCACCGTGACAAACGCCTGAACATCCAGCCCAAGCGCCGCCGGGTTAAGCCGTGCGCGATAGCCCTCGATCAGTCCCGCCGCCTCCAGCCGTTGGCGCCGTCTTCCGATCTGACTCGCAGAAAGCCCAAGATCGCCGCCAAGTGTATCCGCCGTGATGTGGGCGTCGCCCTGCAGTGCCGTCAACAGCCGAAGATCAATGTCATCCAAAGTCATCATGCGGACATATTGCAGATACTCTTAAGAATACGCAAATCTCACGCGAAAAAATCGGTCTTGCTTTGCAAAATGCGCACAAACCGCAGGCAACTCCGCGTATTTTTTGATCAATGCGAACAGACAGGAGGCTTTCATGGGCCCGTTTCCACACGATGCGCCGCGCGCGACGATCTCCGATGACAACCCCGCCGGAACGGATGGATTTGAATTCGTCGAGTTTGCGCATCCCGACCCCGACGCTCTGCGCGATCTGTTTGCCCAGATGGGGTACGCCCATGTCGCAACGCACAAGACCAAAGCAATCGAAGTCTGGCAGCAGGGCGACATCACCTACCTGATCAACGCAGAACCGAACACCCATGCGTCCAAATTCATCAAAGAACACGGCCCCTGCGCGCCCTCGATGGGTTGGCGGGTCGTAGATGCCGACCACGCCCTGAAACACGCCGTATCAAAGGGCGCTGAAGAATACACCGGCCCCGGCAAAGCCATGGACGTGCCGGCCATAGTCGGCATTGGTGGCAGCCTGATTTATTTCATCGATCAGTATTATGACACATCGCCCTACAACGCGGATTTCAACTGGGTGACCAATGCCCATCCCGCAGGCGTCGGCTTTCACTATCTCGATCATCTGACCCACAATGTCTTCAAAGGAAACATGGACCACTGGTTCCATTTTTACGGCGATCTGTTCAATTTTCGTGAGATCCGGTTTTTTGACATCGAAGGCAAGTTTACTGGTCTGCTCAGCCGCGCCCTCACGTCGCCTTGTGGTCGCATCCGCATACCGATCAACGAGGACCGCGGCGAAACCGGGCAGATCGTCAACTACCTGAAGAAATATAAAGGCGAGGGCATTCAGCACATCGCTGTCGGAGCGCTGGATATCTACGAGGCGACAAACGCGATCCACGCACGCGGCATTCGCTTTATGCCGCCGCCGCCGCCAAGTTATTACGACCAGAGCCTGACCCGCATTGCGGGCCACACGGAACCTTTGGACAAGATGCAAAAGAACGGCATTCTGATCGACGGAGAAGGCGTGGTCGATGGCGGCGAAACCAAAATCCTCCTTCAGATTTTCTCAAAAACTGTGATTGGCCCGATCTTTTTCGAGTTCATCCAGCGCAAGGGGGATGACGGCTTTGGCGAGGGCAACTTCAAGGCCTTGTTTGAATCGATCGAAGCGGAAGAGATGGCCAGCGGCGACTATGACGAGGTGGCGGCGCGATAGTGTTGCGCCGCGCGACGCGCATCGCGAAGGCGGGGGCTTTGCCCCCACGCGCGTCCCGCGCGCTCCCCCAGAGTACTTTTGCCAAGAAGAAGGGATGAGGCGGGCGCTTGCTGTTGGGGTCGAAGCCTTGTATTCCACGCCGCATGAACCGATTTTTCGACATGGATGACCGCGCGCGCCTGCGAGAACGCTTTTATGGCGCGACAATGACGGTGCTGGCCCGCCCGTCCTGAACCTGCGTCTTTCCGGCGCGTTCACGCGCAGCTTTTCCATGCCATTCAAGGACTGTCCAAAATGACCAATCCACGCACGCTCTATGACAAAATTTGGGACGACCACGTTGCCCACGAAGCCGAAGACGGGACCTGCCGTCTGTATATCGACCGCCACCTCGTCCACGAAGTGACCAGCCCGCAGGCCTTTGAGGGTCTGCGTCTTGCGGGGCGCTCGGTGCGCGCGCCCGAAAAAACCATTGCTGTGCCGGACCACAACGTGCCGACCACGGCGGGGCGCGACAACCCTGACCAGATGCCCGAAGACAGCCGTATTCAGGTGGCAGCCCTTGATAAGAACGCCAAGGATTTTGGCATCCACTATTACCCGGTGTCCGATATCCGTCAGGGTATCGTCCACATCGTCGGCCCCGAGCAGGGCTGGACCCTTCCGGGTATGACAGTTGTGTGCGGCGACAGCCATACTGCAACCCACGGTGCGTTTGGCGCATTGGCCCATGGTATCGGCACATCCGAGGTTGAACACGTTCTGGCGACGCAAACGCTGATCCAGAAGAAATCTAAGAACATGAAGGTCGAAATCACTGGCAAACTGCGTCCCGGCGTCACTGCCAAGGACATCACGCTTTCGGTGATCGGCAAGACCGGTACAGCTGGTGGCACAGGTTACGTCATCGAATATTGCGGCGAAGCCATCCGCGATCTGTCGATGGAAGGTCGCATGACTGTCTGTAACATGGCAATCGAGGGCGGCGCGCGCGCAGGTCTGATCGCGCCTGACGAAAAAACCTATGCCTACGTCACTGGTCGCCCCCATGCTCCGAAGGGCGCCGAAATGGACGCTGCGATGGCGTATTGGAAGACGCTCTATTCGGACGACGATGCCCATTGGGATGCCGTCGTGACGATCCGCGGTGAAGATATCGCGCCTGTCGTGACCTGGGGCACGTCGCCCGAGGACGTGTTGTCGATCACTGATGTTGTCCCTGATCCTGCCAGCTTTGAAGGCGGAAAGGTCGGCGCGGCGCAGCGGTCTATTGACTACATGGGTCTCACGCCTGGCCAAAAACTGACCGACATCAAAATCGATACTGTCTTCATCGGCTCCTGCACCAACGGGCGGATCGAAGACCTGCGGGCGGCGGCCGAAATTGTCAAAGGCAAGAAAATCGCCGAGGGCCTGCGCGCCATGGTGGTTCCGGGTTCGGGTCTTGTGCGCCTTCAGGCCGAAGAAGAAGGCCTTGCCGATATCTTCAAGGAAGCCGGGTTTGAGTGGCGCCTTGCGGGGTGCTCCATGTGTCTGGCGATGAACCCCGACCAGCTTGCGCCCGAAGAGCGTTGCGCGTCGACCTCGAACCGCAACTTTGAAGGACGTCAGGGCTACAAGGGGCGCACGCACCTCATGTCACCCGGCATGGCGGCGGCGGCGGCCATCACCGGTCATCTGACGGATGTGCGCGATCTGACATAATGGCGGGCAGGGCGGGGCCTATGGCCTTTCAATGGTCTTAAGGCCCCGCACGCCTGCACCGACGTAATACCGACGTAATACCGACGCGATACCGAAACCCGGATGTCGCTAAGGTCAGGAGACGAAACGATGGAAAAATTCACCAACATCACCGGGATTGCGGCGCCGATGCCGCTTGTGAATATCGACACTGATATGATCATCCCCAAGCAGTTTTTGAAGACAATCAAACGCACCGGTCTTGGCGCGAACCTTTTTGACGAAATGCGGTTTGACCGCGAGGGTAACGAGGTCGAAGACTTCGTACTCAACCAGCCCGCTTACCGCAACGCTCAGATCATTGTCGCGGGCGAAAATTTTGGCTGCGGATCAAGCCGCGAGCATGCCCCGTGGGCGCTTCTTGATTTCGGAATTCGCTGCGTGATTTCAACGTCTTTTGCCGACATCTTCTACAACAACTGCTTCAAGAATGGCATTCTGCCGATCGTGTTGCCGCAAGTAGACGTAGACAAGTTGATGGATGATGCCGGGCGCGGGGCGAATGCCATGGTGACCGTCGATCTTGAGACCCAAACAATTAAAGGCCCCGACGGCGGCGAGGTCTCCTTCGACGTTGATCCTTTCCGCAAGCATTGCCTTTTGAACGGTCTTGACGACATCGGCCTGACAATCGAGGCTGCAGCGTCCGCTATCGACACATTCGAGGCCAAAGCCAGCGCCGAGCGCCCTTGGGTCTAAGAAATCGCGAACCACAAGATATGGGGCCGTCCGTTTGGGCGGCCCCTTTTTCATGCCCAAATGATGCAATCTCGCACCATTCGCACCACGAAAATGCCTCAGAGTCCCATCAAGGTTAACGGGTTGTTGCCGCTTCAGGGGAAAGAAGGCAAAAATTGGGCAAAATTGAGGCACCCCGCCATAATCGGCGGAACATAAATAAAAAGCGGCCGATCCGGACATACGGATCAGGTCAAAAAAAGGGGCAGTCGCGGTGATAATCCGACTGACAGGGGCGTTAATTCGCGCGATACTCGTCGTGGTTCTACTGGCCACGCCATCGCTGTTGTTGCCGGGCATGACGTCGGACACGGCACAGGTCGTGACGCTTGTGGCGCTGTTTGGCGCAGGCCTCACCTTCTTTGAATACGCCTCGTCTTATCCGGGCCTTGTCGAGTTTCGCGATGCGCCCCCCTTCAACCGCATTCGCTTTGTCTCTCTCTTCCTCACCGTTGTTTTCCTGGCACTTTTGACCCGCGGTCAGGTCGAGCCATCGGCGACAACATCGCTGGTGCAAGAGATCGGCGCCTCGGTCGGCGCTGTCATCGATTTCCCGTATTCGCCGGTCCGTCTTGTCGTCTTGATGCTGCCTCCGGACACCTCGGTGGATCACATTGAACTTGTGCGCAACTCGGCCGGGATCAGCTATCTGATTTCGCTCGTGACGCTTGCGATCTTTATCATTCTTCAACGTGTGCGGCGCTGGCCGCTGCGTAATGGTGCGTTCAATGTTTGGGTGAACCTTCCGACGTTTGATCCCACTGCTGGTGGAGACGTCGTCGAGCGCCTTGAACGCGACGCGCGTTTTAACATTGCCTTAGGCTTTTTGTTGCCATTCTTGACGCCAGCGGTAATCAAATCGGCGACGGCGCTTTTCGGCTCGGTGTCGCTTGAGAATCCGCACACCTTGATCTGGACGGTGGCGGCATGGGCCTTCCTACCTGCGTCTCTCTTTATGCGCGGAATCGCCATGGGGCGGATTGCATCAATGATCACCGAGAAACGCCGCCAAACAAGCCGCGCAGACGAGGCTGGAGACGGCTTGCTGCCGGCCTGATTTTTTCGTTGGCCTTTGGGCCGGCGCTTAGCGAACCCCTTCGAATTGCCATGTACCACACAGAACTGTCGCGCGTCGGTCCGGGGTTGTTGTTGCGAGATATTGTCAAAGGCGAAGAGGACCAAATCCTTGCCAGCGTGTCGGTGATACGCGCTGCGAACGCGGATGTGATCGTCTTGGCTGATGTCGACTTTGATGCGAACCTCGTGGCGTTGAATGCCTTTGCGGATCAACTGGAGCTTTATCCTTATCGCTTTGCGTTGCCGCCAAATCGCGGAGTGCAACAGGGCTTTGACCTTGATCGTGATGGCCGTCTGGGCGAACCGGAAGACGCCCATGGCTATGGTCGCTTTGTTGGTGACGGCGGGCTTGCGGTGCTGTCGAAATGGCCGATTGTCGCGGCGCAAGTTCGCGACCTTTCCCGGCTCCCTTGGTCAGATTTCCCCGGTGCAATTCCGCCCGATGGCATTCCCGATGCGTTGCGCCTATCCACCACGGGTCATTGGATCGTCCCCGTGAAAGTCACTTCAGATCAAATCCTTAACCTGATGGTGTGGCACGCGACACCTCCGGTCTTTGATGGCCCCGAAGATATGAACGGCAGGCGCAACCACGACGAAGCCGCTCTTTGGCTCAACGTCCTGAACGGCACCTCAACCGAAATCACGGAACCCTTTGTCCTTGCCGGGATCTCGAACCTTGATCCGGTCGACGGCGACGGCGACGGACGCCCGGAAGCGCTGAATGCGTTGTTGTCTCATCCTCGCCTGAAGGATCCGCGTCCGGCAAGCGTTGGCGCGGTCCGGGCAGCAACTGACGATGGTGGTATCAACCTGACACAATCCGGCGATCCGGGGCTGGACACAGTAGACTGGTCTGACGAGGACAATCGACCCGGCAATTTGCGGGTCGCATATGCACTGCCTTCTGCCGATCTCACAATTGCGGACGCGGGCGTCCTTTGGCCTGCGGATGCCGACAGCCCCTTGGGTCAAGACGTGCGCCGCGCCTCGCGCCACCGTCTTGTGTGGGTCGATGTTTGCCTCGTCCCTTGCCCCTGAGGCACACGTCTCCGCGCCGTCAAACCCCGTCGCTTCTTGACGCCCCGGCAGGGCAGGGGTACGCCCCTTGAAAACCTGACGTCGGAGACAAAAATGACCAACCCATCCCTCCTTATTCTCGCCGGTGACGGCATTGGCCCCGAAGTGATGACCGAGGTGCGCAAAGTCATCGACTGGTACGGTGCCAAGCGCGATCTCGCTTTCGACGTCAGCGAAGATCTTGTCGGTGGATGCGCCTACGACGCCCACGGAACACCTCTCACGGACGAGACCATGGCCAAGGCCCAGGAAGCGGATGCCGTCCTTCTCGGTGCCGTCGGTGGCCCGGCCTACGATGACCTCGATTTCTCGCTAAAGCCCGAGCGGGGCCTTTTGCGTTTGCGCAAGGAGATGGACCTCTATGCAAACCTGCGCCCTGCGCAATGCTTTGATGCGCTTGCCGACTTTTCCTCGCTGAAAGCCGACATCGTCGGCGGTCTCGACATCATGATCGTGCGCGAGTTGACCTCGGGCGTCTATTTTGGCGAACCGCGCGGCATTCACAAAGAGGGCAACGAACGCGTCGGTATCAACACCCAACGCTACACCGAAAGCGAGATTGCGCGTGTCGCCCGCTCTGCTTTTGAGCTGGCACGCAAACGTGACAACAAAGTCTGCTCGATGGAAAAAGCCAATGTCATGGAATCGGGCGTGTTGTGGCGTCAGGTTGTCACCGAAATCCACGCCGCCGAATACCCCGACGTTGAACTCAGCCACATGTACGCCGACGCAGGTGCGATGCAGCTGACCCGCTGGCCCAAGCAATTCGACGTCATCGTGACCGACAACCTCTTTGGCGACCTCTTGTCCGATCTTGCGGCAATGCTGACCGGCAGCCTTGGCATGTTGCCGTCGGCCTCGCTTGGCGCGCCTATGGCCAATGGCCGCCCCAAGGCGCTTTACGAGCCCGTCCACGGGTCTGCGCCCGACATCACTGGTCAAGGCAAAGCCAACCCGATCGCGTGTATCCTCAGCTTTGCCATGGCGCTGCGTTACAGCTTTGACAAAGGCGATGAGGCAACACGTCTTGAACAAGCGGTCGAAGCCGTTCTTGCCGACGGGCTGCGCACTGCCGACCTCATCGGAGAAGAGGGCCGCGATCCGGTCTCGACCAGCGAAATGGGCGATGCAATTGTCGCAAAGCTGGACGCTTCACTGTGAATTTGATGGGGGCGGTCCGACGCCCCCAGCGACTGTGGCCTGCGCCCACCTCATAGCCGCCAACCCTAAATGGTGACTTGACGCAGCGTCCTCATAGAGCGAGGTCTTGCAAAACTCTGCAGGACCTCGACCATGGTGGAAAAATCCAATCTAAAAGGTGTCGGCTTTGCCCTTTTGGGCTTTGCAGTGTTCTCTACCCATGACGTCGTGATCAAGGTTCTGGGCGCCAGTTACGCTCCGTTCCAGATCCTGTTCTTTTCCGCGCTTCTTGGTTTTCCGCTCGCCACTTTGATGCTGATTACCGACAAAACGCCCGGAACATTGCGCCCCGTGCATCCTTGGTGGGTTCTCGCGCGCACGATCGCCGCGATCCTGACTGGTGTATGCGCCTTTTATGCCTTTTCTGTTCTGCCGCTCGCGCAGGTCTATGCCTTTATCTTCGCCGCCCCGCTCCTGATCACCATCCTGTCGATCCCGATGCTGGGTGAGAAAGTCGGCACGCATCGCTGGGCCGCTGTGGCTATGGGCCTCGCAGGCGTGCTGATCGTCCTCAGACCAGGGGCGGAACCGTTCACGCTAGGTCACTTCGCGGGTCTCGCCGCCGCCTTCGGCAGCGCATTTGCCTCGGTTATTGCCCGCAAGATCGGCGCCGAAGAACGCAGCGCGGTGATGATGCTCTATCCAATGATGGCGAACGTCCTGGCAATGGGGGCTATCTTGCCGTTGGTCTATGTGCCGATGCCAATTGAACACCTTGGTTTGCTCGCTATCGTTGCGGTCTTTGGTTTCATTGGCGCGCTCTGTACAATCCTTGCCTATCGCTCGGGTGACGCGGCTATTGTTGCACCGATGCAGTATAGTCAGATCATCTGGGCCGCGATATTTGGCGCGGCATTCTTTAGCGAATACCCCGACAAGTTCACCTGGATCGGTGCCAGCGTCATTGTTCTGGCGGGCGTCTATGTCGTCGCGCGTGAAAGCCTAGGCGGCGGTTCGGCAAATACGCCGGTTCTGCACACGCGGTCCCGCGCCGAAACCGGTACAACACCGCGCATCAGCGCAATGCTGCGCGCGCGGTCCGACCGTATATTGCCTGGGTATGAAGCGCTCGCGAAACG
>JARFRG010000026.1 GCA_029287375.1 Boseongicola sp.
TCGAAATCGCTGCTGCAAAAGTGCAACGGATCGCATCCGTGTCTTGTAACCCTGTCACCTTTGCGCGCGACGTCGCAATTTTAACGAATTCTGGCTACAAGCTTGATTGGATAGACATCGTGGATCAGTTCCGTTGGTCCCCACACATCGAAATCGCAGCAGGCCTGTCGTTTTCATAACCGGGATTCACGCGCGCTATTCGCTGCGATATACATGACTTGAGGCAACAGGGTCGGGCAACGATTATGAGGACTACACGGCGCTTTGCGCTCTTTGGATTGCTGACTGCGGCCCTTTCGGCATGCGGGTCAAAACTCCGCAACTATCGCGGGCCAGATGTCACGCGCGTGGTCGTCCTCAAAGAAAAGCGCAAAATGTACCTTCTGAACGGAAACCGTGCGCTCAGATCCTACGATATCGACCTTGGATTTGCGCCGACCGGCGACAAAAAGCTCGAAGGCGATGGCAAGACGCCAGAGGGTCACTATCGCATTGACCGTCGAAACCCGAATAGCCGCTTTCATCTCTCAATCGGGATAGATTACCCAAATGCCCGCGACGTCGCAGAAGCTCGGGCGCTTGGGCAGGAGCCCGGCGGAGACATCTTCATCCACGGCGAGGGTACAGCCGTTAGCCGGCTCAAGCCGGACTGGACATGGGGCTGCATTGCCGTGAAAAACGATGAAATAGAAGAAATTTACGCGATGGTGCGCGATGGCACGGTTGTGTCGATCTTTAGGTAGACGGAAATTCACCAAACGATGCGGCCCCGACGATCAGGGTCCACCAGATCTTCCCGCTTGGCTCCTGAAACCATGCGACGCCCAAATCGTTTCCACGTGGATCCAAAATAACGTCCCGTGTATCTGGCTGCTGCATCCATGCCGACAAGGTTTCCAGTTCAGACTCGTAGGTTTCTGAAATGTTTTCACCAAGCAAGGTGCCCTGATATCCGGCGCGCTGAACGCGATCGAGCGGGCTCGATCCGTCTGATCCAAAATGCCACGGTCGATTCTGAACCGACATATCCCGCGAATGGGTGGCCGCTGCGGCGTTAAGCTCGGCCGACAATTGAACCTGCCCTGCACCAGACGCCGCTCGCAACGCGTTTACACCATCCAGAAGCCGAAACTGAATTTCAGCCGTGTCACCCTCCTCGATGCGATAAAGCTGGGGCAGCGGCTTTCCATCCGGCCCAATGAGCGGCTCTGGGGTGGCGCAGGCAGCCAACACAAGCGCCATTGCAACTGCAAAAATCGAACGGATCATCTTTGGGCAACCTTCGGTCATTTTCCATCGCCATACAGGGAACTCTAGGCCGGTTCAAACCATAGTGTCACATCATCGGCCAACTAACGCCGCTGTGAATTGAAGGTGTTGCAAAGGATCTCTACAGTACCCGCTGACAACGAGCTCAATGAGAAGCAAAAATGACAGACTTTCCGACGTCCAGACTTAACCGCCGCGCGTTCCTTGCGACCGGCGTCTCCATTCTTGCCACTCCGGCGATTTCCCAACAGATTGCGGGATCCGAAGAGGACGGCCAGATTGTCCGCCGGAACGCGTCAAGCTTTCGCGCGCTCGACTGGCAGCCATACTTTGACAACCTTCGCGGCGGGGCCATCCTCGTCGATATCACATCACGCGCGCTCCATTACTGGGACGAAAGCCAGTCGATCTACAAGCTGTACCCCACATCGGTGCCGCTCAGCGAAGATCTGACACGCCGGGGCCGGACCAAAGTCGTCCTGAAAGATCCCGAACCCGACTGGAGGCCGACGCCTGCAATGAAAGTGCGCAACCCGGATTGGCCAGATTACATGCCGCCCGGACCGGACAACCCCTTGGGTATCCGTGCGCTGCACCTAACCTGGGCCTATTATCGCATCCACGGAACCCACGACACGCGCAAAATCGGCCGAAAATCATCGAATGGGTGCATTGGTCTCTATAACGAGCACATCACCGAACTCTACGACCTCGCAAGTGTCGGAACGCAGGTCTTGCTGATCTAGGAGTTCCTCTTGAACGAAAAACTGCCAACATCCCGCTTCAAATGCGGGATGTTTTTTTACGAGCGATGATTTTTTTCCGACCGGATGCGCAGCGGACGTTGTTGCACCAAGGTCACAACATGTTTTGCATCACGCGAAATGACGTTCGGCTGATCTGCTTCGGGCGAACCGTTGGATGCACCGACCCGACCGCTGACTCCCACCCAATTGTTGCTGCTCTCGTCCGACTAAAGGGGCCTCGCATTATTCCTGCGTACCAGACAAAGAGGTTTCGGCGCTTCGTCAAAAACTGGACTGAGATGGTTTCGCGTCGAACTACTACGCACGTTGGGTTTCAGGCAAAGCGCGCTTCAGACAGCAACCGACATTTGTGCGAGCTTCGCATTGCCCAAAGACATCGCAGCCATTTCGCTCGACGCCAAAAGTCCTCCCGAGGATCTTCAAAAACTTGCCTATGTCGCCTAGTCTTGCGGAGTTCTTCCGCCCGCCAGGGCAATCCCGCGCGGCGTTGCGCGGCCTGCTATATCTATCGTTGCCGTCGATTCGAGCGGCGCACCCGTCTGTTGTGCCGGAGCGTCCGCGATATGCCACGCCGGCCACCGAAGAGGTGAAAGGGTTGCGCTTGCCCTCGAGGCCCGCAATGCTCCCTCAGAAGCGGTGTGGCGCAAGATGGGCCTGGCACCCGACGGCACCAGCACCATCACCCCCGTTGACCAATAACCATGCCAGACGGCCGCATAACGAAATGAATGTCAGCCTATCCAACCCTTGAGGTTGTCTTCAATCGCTTCCGATAGTGCAGTGATATGCGCATCATCGTCATTCAGACATGGAATATACGTAAAGTGCTCACCGCCCGCCTCTTCAAAGCTCTCGCGAATCTCTTCGTTGATCTCCTCTAGGGTCTCGATGCAATCCGAAGAAAACGCGGGCGCAATCACAGCAATCCGTTTTTTCCCACCCTCGGCAAGGCGTGCAACCTCTTCCACCGTATAAGGCTGTAGCCATTCTTCCGGTCCAAAACGGCTTTGGAACGTCGTCACAATATCGCTGTCCGCCCACCCAAGCCGCTCTTTCAAAAGGCGCGTCGTTTTCTGACAGTGACAGTGATACGGATCACCTTCCATCAGATACCGCTGCGGAACGCCATGGTATGAGCAAACCAAAATATCCGGCTTTGTATCCATCGCACCATAAGAACGCTCGACGGATTTCGCCAAGGCATCAATATAGGTTGGGCGGTCAAAATAGGCGGGCACCGTCCGAACGGGCGGCTGCCATTTTTCGGAGATCAGAGAGCGGAAAAATTCGTCGTTCGCGGTGGCGGTCGTCGCCCCCGCGTATTGCGGATAAAGCGGGAAAAACAATATCTTACGACAACCCCGCTCGACCATTGACCGCACTTTGGATTGTGTCGAAGGATTGCCATAACGCATGCAGAAATCGACAAGAACCTGATCGCCAAACCGCTCTGCCATCACCTCGCTGATTTTCTTGGTCTGCGCCTTGGTGATCGTCATCAATGGGCTTTCGCCCTGCTCCTCGTTCCAGATCGACTTATAGGCAGCGCCGCTTGAAAACGGACGTTTCGTCAAAATCACGGTCTGCAAGAGCGGTTGCCAAATCCACGGGCTATAGTCGATCACGCGGCGATCCGAGAGGAACTCGTTCAGATACCGGCGCATAGACCAATAGTCATAGCCACCCGGCGTGCCGAGGTTGGCCAACAAGATTCCGATTTTTTCCTTTGTGACCGGCGGATGGTCCGCCGGAAGATGTGTCTGTGCGCTCTGCGGTTCGTTATGTGCCAATGGGGCGTCCTGTATCGATTTTTCGTCAAGCATTTTAGGTGGTCCCGCGGTCAATGTCTGCACTATCAGAGGCAGATAACGGGATTAAGTTCAGCGTCAACTTTTGGAGGGAGCGGTATGATCGCCCGTCGGGCGTTCCTTGGTTCCAAGAGCATCGGCAAGTCGTGCAGTCGCTGACCCAGGACGGAGCGGTTTTTGCTGACTTTCGTCCGGCGCCCAACCTGTCAGAAATACAAACTCAAAAGTTGCCGTCAGATAGCCTTCGCTGTCGGAAAAGTGTTTCTTGTATAGATTCTCAGCCACTTCAAAAAGGCGCCGCGGCGTTGGGCGGCGGTGTCGGTTGACCAGTGCATTTGTTTCCCCCATCCCGCGCAGATCTCGAACAAGATCCGCCAAACGTCTGTAGCGCACTGTAATTGTACGACTATCTGCGACCGGAAGAGCAAACCCAGCCCGCTGCAAGAGGCCACCCAAGTCACGAAGATCGCCCATCGGCAAAATCCGAGGCGACAGTCCGCCCATAACGCGTGTCTCAGCTTCGGCCAGAACGCTGCGCAATTCATTCAGCGTCTGGCCTCCAAAAAATACCGCCAGAAATAACCCATCAGGCTCAAGAGCAAGGCGTGACTGAACCAATTGCCCAACAGGATCATCCGCCCAATGAAGCGCCATCGCATGCAAAACAAGATCATGCGCCGACGGGTCCAGCGTTAGGGCCTCAGAATCTGGCGCAACGACAGCGTCGGGCAATAATTCCTCAAATGGTGCGGTTAGGCCTCCGACAATGACAGGCTTTGTGAACGGTTTTTTAATCTCTGACAGCCTCTCTTCAAGATCAGCCGCCACATCGCGCAGCAAGAACAGCTCTGGCCTGCGCTGTGCGCGTGTGCGGTGCAGGGTAAGAGCAGGTCGATCGGTCAGGCGAGGCGTTTGTGTCATGGGAACCAAAAAGGTGTTGTCAGATGGGTGTTATGCAACGTGCGCTTGGATTGATCTATCCCGATCAATGCGTTCTTTGCTCTGACTTCGTAGATGGGCAAGGCGCGCTGTGTGGGGCGTGCTGGAGAGACATGCCGTTTCAGACCGGACATTGTTGTGATCAGTGTGGCGCAAGCCTTGTTGGCGAGGGCGACGGCGGCGTCGACCGCTGCGATGAATGCATGACATTCCAAAGACCTTGGGAAAGAGGTCGCGCAGCTCTGGCCTACCGCGATGCAGGCCGTCGCATTGTGCTGGGGCTCAAACACGGAGACCGGACCGATCTTGTCCCCACCGCCAGTCAGTGGCTGGCCCGTGCAGGCAAGGATGTGCTGACGCCCGAATCCCTCCTTGTGCCTGTACCGCTTCATTGGAGCCGCCTTCTGCGCCGTCGTTACAATCAGGCAGCAGAGCTTGCCAAGGCCGTCGCCACGATTTGCAAGCTGGAAGTCGCGCCAGACGCGTTGCTGCGCCATTCACGGACCGTCCCCCAGGATGGCATGGGTACGGACGAACGGTTCGAGAATTTGCAAAACGCGGTGCTCCCGGCGAAAAATCGCATCGGCGTCCTGCAAGGTCGGAACATTTGTTTGGTCGATGACGTCATGACCTCGGGCGCAACCCTGACAAGCTGTGCAAATGCTTGCCGAACGGCGGGCGCAAAAGAGATTTCAGTTCTGGTGCTGGCAAGAGTGGAGAAGACGCCCTAAATGAAGGTTGAGCCCTAAGGAGGCATGACCTTGAGAACCGTTGAAATGTACACATCGCCGTTTTGCGGCTTTTGTCACGCCGCGAAACGATTGCTGAACTCCAAAGACGTTTCTTTCATTGAAATCGATGTGGCCCGGGATCCAGGCCTGAGGCAGGAAATGATGGCGCGCGCGCATGGTCGTCACACAGTGCCGCAGATATTTATCGACGATATTCACGTTGGCGGCTGCGACGAGCTTCACGCCCTGGAGCGGTCTGGAAAGCTCGACCCGCTCCTTGCGGCTTGAGATCTTGCGCGTCGGATTGGTCCAGCTCACGTCGTCGGATAATCCCGAGGCAAACCTGTCAGTCACCCAAGCTTACATTGCAGAGGCTGCCATGGCTGGTGCGTCGTTTGTTCTGACGCCCGAAGTCACCAATTGTGTGTCGCTGTCGCGAGCGCACCAAAACCAAGTGCTTCAAACTGAGGCGGACGACCAGACCCTTGCAGGCCTGCGCGCTACGGCGCGCGATCACAGCGTTTGGGTTCTTGTAGGCTCACTCGCGCTTATCGACGCGCAAGGCGACGGGCGCTTCGTCAATCGATCCTTCCTGATCCGCCCAGATGGGACAATAGCTGCGCGATATGACAAAATTCATATGTTCGACGTCACAATTTCAAAGACCGAGACCTACCACGAAAGCGACGGATATCGCCCGGGCGACACAGCGACCCTCGCTCAAATTGATGGCATCGGCGTTGGAATGACGATTTGCTACGATCTTCGGTTTCCGCACCTGTTCAGAGATCTCGCAAAGTCCGGCGCGCGCATTTTTACGGTCCCCTCGGCCTTCTCGCCCGAAACTGGCGCCGCCCATTGGGAGACCCTGCTGCGCGCGCGCGCCATAGAAAACGGCTGTTTCGTGCTGGCGCCTGCGCAATGCGACACCCATCCCGCGATCAATGGACGGTCGCGCCGCACGCACGGCCATTCGCTTGCGATCGACCCATGGGGCGCAGTTCTCGCCGATGGCGGCGATTTGCCCGGGGTTACAATGGTTGATATGGACCTTTCAGCAGTTGATGATGCACGTAGTAGGCTTCCAAGCCTCTCTCATGACCGTAACTATAGTTTGGGAAAATGACCGAAAACGTAGACTCCGGCGATCCGTTGGCCATCGCGCTCTTCAGCGAGATTTTTATGGCGGACCAATTGGCGCGTGCGCGGCTTGCCAAGGCATTGCCGAAAGGCATGGAGCTAAGCCACTTTTCGGTTCTCAATTTGTTGTCGCGCAGCGGCGCAGAACGCACCCCCGCACAACTGGCGCGATCGTTTCACGTAACTCGTGGCGCGATGACAAATACGATAGGCCGCCTCGACGCCGCGGGATACGTGCATATCCGCCCTGATTGGGACGATGCGCGGCGCAAGTTCGTTTCCATCAGCGATGCAGGTCGTCAGGCGCGGGACACGGCACTATCCGCTATTGTCCCGATCTTAAACGATGCCGTAAAAGCCGCCGGCACCGACAAGGTGCGTCAGGCGCTTCCAGTAATCCGAGAAATCCGAAAGCGCTTTGACGAACCGCCTACGCCGGACGAACGGACGCCGTAACGTAGTTCACACTCAGATCACGTTCACTCAGCCGCCAGTCCCACTTGATCGGGTTGAACACAAATCCCTTGCGATCCACTGGGTCCAGCCCGGCTGCTGACAGCAGCGCGTACAGCTCGTCTGGTGTTATAAATTTCGACCATTCGTGCGTGCCTTTTGGCAGCCATCGCATCACGATTTCTGCCCCGACAATTGCCATCGCAAAGCTCTTTGGGTTTCGATTGATCGTCGAGCAAACCATCAATCCGCCGGGCCTCAACAGATCATGGCAGGCGGTCAAATAGGCCTGCGGATCCGAGACGTGTTCGACCACTTCCATGTTCAGGATGGCGTCAAAGACCTCGCCGGCGTCAGCAAGAGCCTCGGCCGTTGTGTGGCGATAGTCGATTGTCAGCCCTTGCTGCTTGGCGTGGACACGGGCGACCGGAATATTGCGCTCGGCGGCGTCCGCGCCAACGACCGTAGCTCCGAGGCGGGCCACGGGTTCTGACAAAAGACCGCCGCCGCAACCAATATCCAGAATTCGCAACCCCTCGAACGGCAGCGTTGATGTCAAATCGCGTCCAAACTCCGCTGCAATCTGGCTGGTAATATAGTCCAATCGGCAAGGATTCAGCATATGGAGCGGCTTGAACTTGCCGTTCGGGTCCCACCATTCGGCGGCCATTGCCTGAAATTTCTCGATTTCAGCATCGTCTGTTGTAATCGTGCGTGCCATCACTGGTACTGGCCTTTCAAATATTCTGTCATTCCGGGCGTAGATTGCCGGGAATTTGCATTATATAGGACGGACATGGACCGAGTTGCAGACAAAAAAAGTGCGTCACAGTTTCTCTACCCGCCGATTGACCCATTTGATCAGCGGATGTTGGACGTCGGCGACGGCCATCGGGTCTATGTAGAACAGTGCGGGAATCCCGATGGTGTGCCTGTGGTTGTGCTTCATGGGGGGCCGGGTGGCGGGTGCAGTCCGGCGATGCGGCGCTATTTCGATCCATTGCATTACCGGATCATCCTGTTTGATCAGCGCGGATGTGGCCGCTCTCGTCCTCATGCGAGTGTCACGAACAACACCACATGGGATCTCGTGCGCGATATCGAATTCATTCGCGACACCCTTGGCATAGATCAGTGGTTTGTGTTTGGCGGAAGCTGGGGCGCAACCCTTGGGTTGGTGTATTCGATCACCCATCCGACCTGTGTGGCCCACCTTGTTTTGCGGGGTGTCTTCTTGATGACGCAGCGCGAATTGGACTGGTTTTACGGTGGCGGCGCGGGATCATTCTGGCCAGATGTCTGGACGCGCTTTACGTCGATCATTCCAAAAGCCGAACATGGCGACTTTGTCTCAGCGTATCATAATCGCTTGTTTTCAGGCGATCTTGCCATCGAAACAAGGTTTGCACGGGCTTGGGCAAGTTGGGAAAACACCTTGGCTTCGATCTCGAATGATGGCCCCGGAGGAGATAGCCCCGCAGAATACGCGCGGGCTTTTGCGCGGCTTGAGAACCATTATTTTACCCACAAAGGGTTTCTCGAGCATGACGGATGGATCGAGGCAAACATGGGCGCTTTGTCCAATGTGCCGGGGACAATTGTGCAGGGGCGCTACGATATGATCTGCCCGCCGGTGTCGGCGCATCGACTTCACGAGGTTTGGCCAAAGTCTCGTTTGGCGTTCGTCCCAAGGGCTGGGCACGCGTTGTCAGAACCGGGGATCAGTGCCGAGCTGGTTCGCACGATGGACGGGCTTCGTCGCGCAGACTGACCTGAATTTTGTCAAGGAACCGCCGAAATTCTTGGCGTTGCGCGATGATAATTGCAAATTTGCTTAGCAAAATTCAAAACAGCGCCGAGCTAACGCCTCGCTTTGGCCGCATTTGGCTTTGAAAGTGCGCGTGGGGGCAGGGACGAGGACCTGCGGATGAGATCGAAGATTGCTGCTGTTGTTGTCGGAATTGCGCTTGCCAGTGTTACGGCGACTGCGTCCGAGGCCTGCTCGCGAAGCGTATCGGCTGTGGCCGCAAAAACCGTGGTTCCGTCGTCAAGGATTAACCAATCGTTGTTGGACGATGCGATCCGTGCTGAGGTGAACTTTCATCGCTGTCGCGCCGGGATTTCTCGTGTTTCTGACGCCAGCACACGGCTGTCAAAAGAGGCTGAAAAGCATTCCAGATGGATGGCGCGCACCCAGCAATTGACGCACAAAAGCACCGTTGCCGGGGCCGCGACACTAAAGCAGCGCGTGAAAAACGCCGGGGTTCGTATTCGCACCGGGTCAGAAAACATCGGGATGGTGCATCGCTATCAGATCGACAACAAACGCTTTAAGATTGTGGATTCAAATGCTTGCCAGTTTCGCAGTAACGATGGCCAGCCGCTGCCTGCACATTCCTATGCAACACTTGCGCGCCACGTTGTGACGCTTTGGATGAATTCGCCGGGGCACCGTAAGAATATTCTGGACGCCCGCGTGCGCGAGACGACCACGGCTGTCGCGTTTGATCCAGAGGCGCAATACTGTGGACAGTTCTGGCTCACACAGAATTTCGTCGGCTAAGGTCTCGATACATCCTTGCCGAAACCTGAACGCAACGCCCGCGCGATGGGTGTTGCGTGCCTTCGGGCTATTTCTTAACGCCAGTAAATCAATGGAAATCGCGCAAATCGGCGCGTCGGTATCGCGTCGGTATTACGTCGGTGCCTGTAGGGTGGATAATTCCGTGATCCCCAATATCTGGTGCGCGCGTTAACTAAGTTTAACCGGCTGTAAACGAATCGCACGGGCGTCCGGGGCCGCTGGGCGGGCGGCGACACGCTGCCCCAAGGCTGGGGCAGCAGTCTGAGTTTGTCACAAGCGATAGGATGCGTCGGGGGTCATCCGGTAAACTGTGTTTGTCAGTTCATGCTCTTTCATGAAGCGCGAAATAGAGCCAAACGTCGCCGTGCCAATCTTTGCGCCGTGATCCGAGGTTGTCAGCGCGCCGGATGTGACCGGGGCGAAGGTTCGCTTCAGCCCGCCTATCCTGATCTCCTGAGTGTCGAAATGCGCGCCGATATTGGCCTTGATCTGGGCGCGATCCGACGTGCCGTAGATCGCCGCCATCATCACATCAAGCGTGTGTTCGGTGCAGTTCTGGAACCGCTTGTTTGCCGGGTTGGCCAGCACGGAATAGTTTGTGTTGTGCAGACTGCGATAGGTGGGGCTGGCAATCACGGCCAACAGCTTTTTTTGCAGCCGGGCGTCGGGAATTATGATCCCGGCGTCTAGCCGTTGAGCGCCTGCGAAGAAGTCGGCGGGCGTGTCCTGGACAAGTCTGCTGACGGTCTGATCGTCGGCAGTCTGGTAGAGGTTATAGGCGCGGTATCCAAAGCTTTTCGAGCCGTCGGCTTCGGTGATCTGTGAATAGACCCAATAGGCGACGTGTGTGTATTTGATGCCTTCGGGCAGGGTCTTGGGGTCGCGGCCTATTCGGGCCACGATTGCGACATTGGCGCCACGGGCAGCAAGGTCTTTTTGGACGCGATTCGAGAAGGTTGCGACCTGATCGGCAGGCATGATGGCCAGTGTTGCTTCGGCGCTGCCCGCCGGAGCGATGGTGGGCGCAAGCGCCACCATGCCGGCGAAAAGAACGGCTGTGATGCGTTTCATGGGTCTCTCCGATCAATCAAGTTTTGGAGCGTGGTTCGGCGTAACGGTGTCAGTCACGACGAGAGGCATGTTGCCAACAGCCACAAGTTCCGAGCCCGCGCCGACGACGCTGTCGCCTACTGCTTCAAGTGCTGAGCCCGTGACATAAAGCGCCGAGCCGACAACAATGACGGGGACGGCGACAACTGTTGAAACGCCGGATGCAACGGCGGTCGAACCGTGGGCGGATGCCGCGCCAGAGTGTTCAGATGCAGCGGCCGAGTGCTGACCGGATGCACCCGCGTCGGCGGGTGTGACAGAGAATGCAGCAAGAGCGGCGGCAGCAGCGGTAAGTGTCAGTGTGCGAATAATCATTGGTCTTCTCCAGTTTTATGAACATCGTTCACAATAGCTAGGAGGTCCGCGTGGATTCGTCAATACTTTTTTTGAACACTGTTCAAAAAATATCTGCAAGCGCCCGTTGCAGGATTTAGGGCTGGTTGGTCTTGACGCGGCACCCGGCTGCCGAAACGGTGTGTAAAGGCGTCGGCACAAAAGCTCGGCGAGGGGATATTTATGACTGACTTTCTGCTGCTTGCCTTTATTTTCCTGTGTGCCGGCGTTGTCTCGGTGCCGATTGCATCGCGCCTTGGGCTGGGGTCGGTGCTTGGATACCTGATCGCCGGGATCGTGATTTCTCCGCTTTTGGCGTTGCTGCACGTGGATGTGGTGTCGATCCAGCATTTTGCCGAGTTTGGCGTGGTTATGATGCTGTTTCTGGTCGGTCTTGAACTTGAGCCAAAGCATTTGTGGTTAATGCGGGGGCAGCTCTTGGGGCTTGGCGGGGGTCAGGTGATGCTGACGGCGGCGGCGATTATGGCTGTCGCGATGATCTTTGGGCAGGCCTGGACGATCGCCCTCGGCATAGGTTTCGTTGTCGCCTTGTCATCGACAGCCATCGTTTTACAGACGCTGAACGAGAAGGGCCTGATGAAGTCTTCGGGCGGGCAGTCAAGTTTCTCGGTTCTGTTGACGCAAGACATCGCCGTGATTCCCATTCTGGCACTGGTGCCACTTTTGGCGATGCCAGATCTTATGGACAGTGCTGCGTTTGTGGCTGATGGGCATGGAACCACCGAGATACACGCCACCGATACCGCGCAGGCAACCGAACTCGCGCATGGCGACGGCGCCACTGGCGATGATGGCCACGGCAGCTCGATGAGTTTGGTCGACGGGTTAAATGGCTGGCAGACAGCCCTGGTAACACTAGCGGCGATTGCGGCCGTTATATTGGGCGGAAACTATCTGACCCGGCCAATCTTTCACTACATTGCCTCTGCGGGCCTGCGTGAGTTGTTCGTGGCGACGGCGTTGATGCTTGTCGTGGGCATCGCGTTGCTGATGTCACTGGTTGGCTTGTCGCCCGCGCTTGGGACGTTCTTGGCGGGCGTCGTCTTGGCCAACAGTGAATACCGACACGAGCTAGAATCCGACATTGATCCGTTCCGGGGACTGCTCCTGGGTTTGTTCTTTATGACTGTGGGGGCGGGCATTAATTTTGTGCTGCTGTTTGACAACCTGTGGATCGTGATTGCGATGACTGTCGGGCTGATGGTGATCAAGGGCGGTATATTGTTCGCGCTGGGCACGCTGTTTGGATTGCGTGGCTCGGATCGCTGGTTGTTGACGCTTGGTTTGGCGCAGGCGGGTGAATTCGGGTTCGTGCTGTTAAGCTTTACGGTCGCAAGTTCGGTCATTCCGCAGTCGGTTGCAGATCAGCTGTTGTTGGTGATCGCATTGTCGATGCTTCTGACACCTGCGTTGTTCATTCTTTATGACCGGGTGATCGCGCCGCGTTTTACCGGCGCGCTCAGCCGGGAAGAGGACGACATCGAAGAGAAAGGCACCGTGATCATTGCAGGCTTTGGGCGGGTTGGGACGGTGATCGACCGCATGCTGCAAAGCGCGGGGTATTCGACGACGGTGATTGATTACAGTTCCGATCAGATCGACAATCTGCGCAAGTTTGGTGCGCGCGCTTATTACGGCGATGCGACACGGCCAGACCTGCTCGCGGCGGCGGGCATTGCCGAGGCCAAGATGCTGATTATCTCCATTGATGATCAGGAGAAGATCACTCAACTGGCGAAATATGCGGTCGAGAATTATCCAAACCTGCATGTGATGGCGCGGGCGCGGAACCGGCATCACGTCTATGATCTTTATGCTGTGGGCTGTCGCGACATCATTCGCGAAACCTACGATGCGTCCATCCGGATGGGGCGGTCAGCATTCGAGGCGCTGGGCGTTCCAAAGGATGCAGCGCAGCAGATGGCGGATGCGTTTGACGAAATGGATCGGCGCGCGATGATCGAAGTGGCGAGTGCCTATATTCCGGGGGTCGCACCGACGGAAAACCCAGCCTATATGGACGCGGTCCGGGAAATCCGAGGCACGTGGTCGGACGCGCTTGGCAAAGACCTTGAGGCGATCCGGGCAGCCAGCACAGACCCCAAAAGTGATGCGTCTTAGGCAGCAAGTCCCTTCGCGCCGATGTTGAGAAACTTTTTGCGGCGTTCGCGGCGCACCTCGTCGCGACTAAGGCCCGAAAGCTTGTCGAGCAGATCCTCGATGCAAACACCCACCGACTTAATCGTTGCGGCGCGGTCACGCTGAGCGCCACCCGGAGATTCGGCGATAATGCGGTCGATGACTCCAAGCTTATGGAGGTCTTGTGCCGTCAGTCTCAAAGCCTCTGCCGCTTCGCGCATCTTCTCGGAGTCTTTCCACAGGATAGACGCACAGCCTTCGGGCGAGATCACCGAATAGACAGAGTGTTCCAGCATCGCGACACGGTTCGCCGTCGCAAAGGCAACAGCGCCGCCTGATCCACCCTCGCCAATGATCACACTGACAAGCGGCACGCCAAGTTGCAGGCATTTTTCCGTGGACCGCGCGATGGCCTCGGATTGCCCGCGTTCTTCTGCGCCTTTGCCGGGATAAGCGCCGGGCGTGTCGACCAGGGTGACGACAGGCACGTTAAATCGGTCCGCAAGGTCCATCAGCCGGATGGCTTTGCGATAGCCTTCGGGGCGGGCCATGCCAAAGTTGCGTTCGATCCGCGACGTGGTGTCGTTGCCCTTTTCATGGCCGATCACCATCACAGGGCGGCCGTCCAGACGGGCAAGCCCGCCCATGACCGAATGATCGTCGGCAAAATTCCGATCACCAGCAAGGGGCGTGTATTCAGTGAAAAGCGCCTCGATGTAATCTTTGCAATGGGGTCGGTTCGGGTGGCGGGCGACCTGGCATTTTCGCCAGGGCGACAGATCCTTGTAAAGATCCTTGAGAAGCTGCTCGGCCTTCTTATCAAGCGCCTTGGCCTCTTTTTCGACATCCATCTCGTCATTGGCGCGACCCATGGCGCGAAGTTCTTCCGCCTTGCCTTCGATTTCAGCGAGGGATTTTTCGAACTCAAGGTAGTTGTGCATGCTCGGACCTTCGTGGTTTTCGTCTATATGGCGGTGCGTTGCGCCAAGGGCAAGGTTTTCGCCGGACAGCGCAGACTTTGCGCCTTTCGCAACCTGGGCCGCACGCAGGGGGTCATTGGACCCAAAGCGCGCGTCTCATATCGGCTTAGTGGCGGTGAGAAGGTTGATGGCAGCCGGGATCGCGGTGCTTCCGTCGGGTTGCGCGAACGGCGCAAATTCAGCCGTTATCTGGGTTTCGATGATGTGCTGGTCCTCTGGGCTGGCATCAAAGTGGGAAAGGATGCGTTTGGCGGCGCCCATGCGGGTGCAGAGGTTGGCAAAGGCATGTGGGCCGTCCGTATGCCGCAAATGTACGGTGACTTCTTCGCCGCTGACGTTTTCCAATCCGCTATCGCGAAGCCGCTCAAGCGCAAGCGACATCGTTGAAAGCCCCATCGGTCCGGGAGAGTCCGGTTCAGTTTTCGGGGGTTGGCCAAGGTGCGCGACCGCGTGTTTGGCCGGGATATGCCAGAACGGGTTGCGGCTTGCCGGTGCCCAGGCGGCAAAAACGATGGAACCACCCGGCTTCAGCGCCTTGGCGATATTGGCAAAAGCTGCGGGGGGGTCGGCAAAAAACATCACGCCAAAGCGCGATATCGCAAGGTCAAAGTCTGTTTCGGGCCAATCACCAATCTGCGCGTCGCCAAGGAAGGTGCGCATTTGCGGCAAATGCTGGCCGCGCTTGCTTGCGTGAGAAAGGAGCGGTTCAGAAATGTCTGTGGTCAGCACGCGACCCGTCGAGCCGACGGCATTGGCGGCCAAAAGGGACAAGGCTCCGGTTCCGGAGCCGATATCGATGACGCGTTGGCCCGGCCTTGGATCGGCATGGCGCATCACCAAGTCGGCGACCTCGGCAAGTTGGATATCCATTTCTTCCTGCGAGGTGACCCAGCTTTGGCCGATAGGCCCGGACCAGAAATCGCGCTCTTTGACGTTTGGTGTGTCGGTCATTGTAAGCCCCTCGGTTTTGGAAAGCTTATCGCAACCAGACCCGTCCGTAAGGCGGTAATGCGACATTTCCATCGGAAAGTGACACAGCGCGGTCCGACAGAGCGTCGTGCAGATCGCGCAGACCTTGGTCCAGCGCCCATTCGCCCGGTACGGATGTCCAGTTTTCGGTAAAGTTGAACAGACACAAAAGTCCGCCGGTCGGGGCATCGTGGATCAGCGCGAAGATCCCCGGTTCAGGGGCGTCGAGGATACGGGTCGGATGCCCCGCATGAAGTTCCGGAGTGACGCGGCGGCGTGCGAGAATGTTTTTGGTCCCCTGATACACAAGTGCTTCTGGGGTCGTCGCATCGGAACTTTGAGCGGCCTCAACGCGATCCCAATCCATCACGGGCCGGTGGATCCAGCGGCTGTCGTGGGCTTTTTCGGCCTCGTCGGTATAGCGCGTGTCGTTCAGCATGGCGATCTCGTCGCCCATGTAGATCAGCGGGATGCCTCCGTAGGCCGCAATCAGAGCGTGTCCCAAAAGGATGCGGTCGATTGCGCGCTCAATGGCAACGGGATCATCGGCTTCAAGCGCGGTTTCCAGGCCTGCGAGCGAGGCGAAACTGCCGGACATGCGGCTGTCACCGGTGTCTTCGTTGATCCCGAAGAGCGTGCCGCGGGCGAAGCTGCCGGGGAAGTTTCCGGTGTAGAAATCGCGCAGGAAATCACGGTGGCCGTGGCCGGTCGCGCCGATGGCGTCCGCGTCCTCGTCGGTGATCGCCCAGCCGATGTCGTCATGGCAGCGGATGTATGTCGCATAGGTCGCGTTGCGCAGAACGGTCGGAAAGTGGGTCTTGAGGACATGCGTCATCAGCGCGGTGTCGCGTGCGGCAAGCGCCGACCAATATTGCACCATGAGCGAGTTATGATAGGCGAGGTTGCCTTCTTTGCCGTCATGCACGCCGCGTCCGAGATAGGGCAGCATTTCCTGGGGGCCGACGATGGCCTCTTCGAGATGGATAACTGCGGGACATGCGATCCGGCAGACCGCGCGCAGTGCTTGCAGGATCATATGGACTTCGGGTTCGGACTGACAGCGCGTACCCATGCGTTTCCACATGAACGCCACCGCATCCAGACGCAGCACATCAACGCCCTTGTTGGCGAGGTACAACATGACCTCGGCGATCTCGAGAAAGACCTGCGGGTTGGCCCAGTTCAGATCCCATTGATGTGTATTGAACGTCGTCCAGACCCATTTTTGCAGGGTTTCGTCAAAGGTGTAGCTGCCGGGGGCGTGTTCGGGGAACACTTCGGTCAGGGTCTTTTCGTATTGATCGGGCAGCGTGCGGTCTTCGAAAATGTGGAAGTAGGCCTGTTTGTCAGCGTCGCCTTTGCGCGCCGCTTCTGCCCATGCGTGCTCGCGTGCCGTGTGGTTCAGAACAAGGTCGATACAAAGCGACATGCCCCGCGCGCGCAGTGCGGCCGCAACGCGTTCGAAGTCGTCCATTGTGCCGTATTTCGGGTTGATCTCGCGGTAATCCATCACGGAATAGCCGCCGTCGCTGTCACCGGGGCGCGGTTTCAGGCAGGGCATGAGGTGGACGTAGGTGACGCCCATTTCTTCGAGATAGTCGAGCTTGCCGAGGACGCCGTTCAAATCGCCCGCGAACTGGTCAATGTAAAAGACATAGCCGACCATGTCCGGGCGCTGGAACCAGTCGGGCTCCAGATCGCGCTTCATGTCGAGCCATTTCAGGTCGTTGGGGCGATCTTCCCAAGCTTTGAGCATTGCGGTTTCAAGGCGCGCGCGGACGTCCGTGTAATTCGGATGACGACCGTAGAGCGCTTCGAGCATATCGAAGAGGTCGCGGCGCGAGCGCTCAAGGCGCAGCTTGAAGAGGGTTTGGTCGGCGGCGGGTTTCTTCATGGACATCACAGGTACTCAATGTTGGAGTATTGGGCTACAGCAGCCCGGTTTGTATGTCTAATGCGTTTGAAATCTGCTGCGTTTGCGCGTCAACGTATCTCGGTTCACCTACGGGCCTTGCGAACAAGGTAGAACCCAAGTGAAGCCGTGACAAACGCTGCCGTGATCAATCCAATCCAGTCGTTCAGAAGTGCTGAGATGTTGGAAATTTGGGCGGTAAAGACGAACCCGAGAAATACATAGACAACAACCCAGATCGTCTCGCCAGCGACATCCCAAAGCGTAAAGCGCACCCACGGAAATTTGGCGGACCCGGCAAGAAAATTCACCCACGGCCCCAAAGGCGCGAAGAGCCAAGTGGAGAAAAATATTCCTATGGCGCCCCTGCGAAGCATTAGATCGCGCGCCCTTGATACAAGCTTTGCCCGGCGTGGTGCAGATTCCAGCGCCGCGACAATTTTCGTGCCGCCCCATCGGCCTAGGAAATAACCGGTCTGATCGCCGAGGACTGCGGCGCCCCATGCGGTCGCGATGACTTGCCAAAGGATCAGGTCGCCTGTGGCTGCAAAGGCACCTGCGGCAAGCATGGCGGCGGATGTTGGAATCGGCAATGCGAGGCACGACAAGAAAGCCGAAATGGCGACAATCGGCAGGCCGTAGGCCGAAACATACCCGAATATGATGTCGCTCATTGGCGATTTGCCGCGATGGCGGCTTCAAGATCACCGATGAGATCATCCAGGCTACGGCCTTGCTGGCGGGCGAGTTCCTTGAGAGTGATCCGTCGCCCTGACCCGTCTTGCTCCAGCCCAAGAGCTACGACAAGCGCCTCGGGCGGCAGG
>JARFRG010000058.1 GCA_029287375.1 Boseongicola sp.
TGTATCCGTCGCCTCCGCGCACCAATCGCGGAATGAGGACCGGAACCCATGCGGGCGCGCTTCCAAACCTAGCCGCTTCAGGTAATTCGACATAGTCATGTCGGAGATCACGCCCTTTCGGGTGCCAGGGAACAGATAGCCTTCTCGGGCGAACTTCCGCGCCTCGCCGATCACGGCCTGTGCTTCGCGCGATAGAGGCACCCGGAAGGCGCTGGTGGCTCCCACACGTCCTTTCATATGCGCGGCAGGAATGGTCCAGACGTCGTCCTCAATCTGATCTTCGTGGATATGGCGCAAGGGATAGGACCGCACCGCCGTCAGGATCAGAAGCTTTAAAGCGAGCTCAGTGGGTGAGCCGCCAAGGCTTTTGTAGAAGGCAGGAACATCCTGCCATCTCATAGCTGGAATATGCTTGGGCGTGTGACGCTGTTTGCCAAGGAGGGCTTTGGCCTTGTCTGTGGCTTGCAAGTCGACATCCAAACCAAGAGCAGCGGCGTGTCTGAGGCAAATCGCCAATCGGTTCATGGCTTTTCGCGCTGTGTCAGCCTTGGTGTGCCAGATGGGGCTGAGAGTATCTCGAATATCCCGCTGATCGATCTCAGACACCGGCATTTGCCCAAGCTTCGGAAGCACGTGGAGATCAAGCGGCGTAAACCAGCGCCCAGCCTTCCCATCACCCTTGAGTTCAGCCTTACGGCTTTCAAACGCATCAAGTGCAATGTCATGCAGGATATGCATGTTGCGCTCCGCCTCGCGACGCTGGCGCTCACGCTCTTTGATGGCGTCTTTTCCTTGGCGCACAACCGCACGCCATTTCTGGGCTTCTGCCCGAGCTTCCTTCAAGGGAACATCGGGATAACGCCCAAGACCCATTTCGTGGCGACGCCTGTACAAGGAGTATCGAAGGACCCAAATACCGGAGTCGACTTGCCGCTTATAAAAGTAAAGGCCGCCGCCATCGGCAAGTTTGCTACCAAGTGCAGCGCCCTTAAGCTGAGCGGGTTGTATCCGGTTAAGCGTCGCTGTCATTAATCCCCCGCACAGTCCCCTACAATACTTGGGGTACTATGGGGCACTGTGGCGTCAATTGGTATAGCCAAATCTTGAAAACCAATTGATTTACTGAAGTTGCGGTGTCCAACGGTGTATCAAGGTATAGTACTCGTATGCCCCCCTCGGGCACCACTTTCTTTCGGCGTTGGATTTAGCGGCGTTGGATGTGGCCAAGCCATATCCGCTTCGTTGTCCGGATTGGCTGTGTTAGGGCCTTTGCGCGACGCGGACATCCTCGAAAGAAGCCCTCATGCCAACGCTCCCTGACTTTCGCCTTGAGACACATTTTTCAAAATGGGAGTTCAAAGCGCGCTATCACATGACTGCTTCAGATGCGGAAAGCATGTCGATGGCTGAATTACTTGGCATGGCGAGCCCGCAAGAACGTGAAGACTTTGAGACGATGTGGCTGGGGTATACCGAGACATACGGCGCGCCGGATTTACGGGAGACCATTGCAAGCACGTTCGAGAGCCGGATCGCGTCGGATATTCTGTGTTTTGCCGGGGCCAGCGAGGGCATCTTTGCCGCCAATACGGTGATCCTCGACAAAGATAGCCACGCACTTGTTATTACACCGAATTACCAGTCCCATGAAACTTTGCCATCGGCGATATGCAAAGTCACTGGCGTGCCGCTTGATCCAGACGACAACTGGTCGTTGGATATAGACCGGGTGGCGGCCGCAATTCGACCCAACACACGATTGCTCACGATCAATTTCCCGCACAATCCAACCGGAGCGATTTTACCGCTTGATCGGTATTTTGCCCTGATCGAGCTGTGCCGGAAGCATGGCATCTATGTTCTGCACGACGAAATATTCCATGGACTTGGGCCAAGCGGGACCCGGCATTTGCCCTATATCGCGGATGTCTACGAGCGCGGGTTGTCATTGGGAGTGATGTCAAAATCCTACGGTCTGCCGGGCTTGCGTATCGGGTGGATTGCCTGCCAGGACGCCGGGTTATTGTCGAAAATGGAGCGGATGAAGCACTATCTTTCGATCTGCAATTCGGGGCCAAGCGAAAAGCTGGCGCAGATTGCACTTCGCAACCGTGACACGATTTTGGCTCGCAACTGCGCCATTGTGGATGAAAATCTGCCGAAGTGGGACGCGTTCTTTGCGCGTCACGCCGATCTGTTTGACTGGAAACGCCCGGATGGCAGTTGCATGGGGTTCCCGGCCTACAAGGGGGCGGAAGGTGTCGAGGTCTTTGCCAAAACGCTTGTCGAGCAAAGCGGCGTACTGCTGTTGCCAAGTTCGATCTATGCGTCCGAGTTGGGAGAGACGCCGCGCAATCGATTGCGTCTTGGGTTTGGACGGCGAGGACTGGATGAAGGGCTGGCAGCACTTGACGCGCATCTCATGGGCAATCGTTGATTTTGATTAGTTTTCAAGGTGCGGCGTGCGGGACAAACGGACGCAATGATCGTGCTTAAGTCTTGCAAATTGACGCGCTTCGTGGCCTGAAAGGCGCATGAGAATAATCGCTTTCGCACTGATTTTATCGACCTTTGCGGGCCGTCCCGCATCTGCTGCCGAGGTTCTCTTGGCGGTCGCCTCGAATTTTCTGACTGCGGCAGAGGAATTGGCCGAAGCGTTCGAAGCGGAAACTGGCCATTCTGTGGTCGTTAGCCATGGCTCGACTGGCGCGCTTTATGCACAGATTGTATCGGGCGCTCCGTTCGATGTTTTCTTGTCGGCAGATGGCGCCCGCCCGCGCGCTTTGGCCGAAGCGGGGCTGGCGCGGGACGTGGCGACTTATGCGCTTGGCCGCTTGGTCCTTGTGTCACGGGACACCATTGATCTTGAGGCACCGGCAGCAGCCTTTGCGAACAGGCGCGTCGCGTTGGCCGATCCGATTGTGGCACCCTACGGGATTGCGGCACTGGCTGTAATGGAAAATCTGAAACTTGATACGGCGACGTTTCAGCCGCTTTTGGTGACCAATGTGGGCCAGGTTGCAACGCTGTTTGTGACCGGCAATGCGGAATTTGCCTTTCTTGCCCAAGGGCAGGTGCCGTTTATTGGCGCGGGTGTGGTGACGTCACTTGAAGGGCGCTATCCGCCGATACGGCAGGACGCAGCCTGGCTCTCGCGGGCCGCAGACAATCCGGCGGCTGAAGCGTTTTGGACTTTCTTGGCGTCAGGGCGTGCAAAGGATGTGATTTCAGCCAACGGCTATGATTTAGCGCAATGACGGTGTGGCCCGCGATATGGCTGACCGTTAAGCTGGCCTTTGTGACGACGGCTATTTTGCTGGCGGTTTCTTTGCCTTTGGCGTGGTGGCTGACGACGACGAAATCCCGCCTGCGCCCCGTTATTGAAACGATCACGACGTTACCCTTGGTGTTACCGCCGACGGTGTTGGGGTTTTATCTGTTGATCCTGCTGAGCCCGACAGCGCCCTTGGGCGGTTTGTGGTTTCGCATCACCGGTGACACGCTGACGTTTTCGTTCACCGGTCTGGTGATTGCATCGCTGGTCTATTCGCTGCCATTTGCGGTGCAGCCATTGCAGACGGCGTTTGCGGCCGTGCCTCGGGGCGCATTGGACGCCGCACGTACTTTGGGGGCCACGCCGCGCGATGCGTTTGTGACAGTGTCTTTGCCGTTGGCGCGGCGCGGTTTCCTGACCGCTGCGGTTTTGACTTTTGCCCATACGGTTGGCGAATTTGGCGTGGTGTTGATGGTCGGGGGTAATATCCCGGGGCGCACACGGGTGATATCGATCGAGATCTTCACAGCCGTCGAGACGCTGGACTATGCAACGGCGCATGTGCTGTCACTTGGACTTTTGGCGTTTTCGTTTTGCGTGTTGATGCTTGTCTATGTGTTTAATCGACGGGGGAGCGTGCGCGTTGCCTGATCGTTTGCATTTCCGCCTGAAGCTGCGCCGGGGACGATTGTTCACGCTGGATGCCGAAGAAAGTCTGCCGCTTCAGGGTGTCACCGCGATCACCGGGCCATCAGGGAGCGGGAAGACGTCGCTTTTGCGCGCGCTGGCGGGATTGGACCGTGATGTGGCGGGCGCGCGAAGCGTGACCTTTCGCGGTGTCGAGTGGGATGCGGCCAGCGGGAGTATTCCGGCTGAGGCGCGGCGCGTGGGGTTTGTGTTTCAGGAGCCAAACCTGTTTGCGCATCTGAATGTCGCGGGCAACATCGGGTATGGTGCCAAGCGTCGTCAGGTGACGTCGATTGCCGCGATTGTCGAGGCACTTGATCTGGGGCCTTTGCTTGATCGCGGGATCGAAGGTTTGTCAGGAGGCGAGGCGCGCCGGGTGGCTTTGGCGCGTGCGCTTGCATCGAACCCTGCGGTGCTGTTTCTGGACGAGCCGATGACTGGGCTGGACAGCCAGCGCAAATCCGAGTTCCTGCCGTATATCGCACGCGCTGTATCACAGGCGCAGGTTCCTGCTCTGTATGTGAGCCACGCCAGCGATGAGATCGTGACCTTGGCGGACCGTGTTCTGGAGCTTGGCGGAGGACATGTGACTGGGTGGCGCACGGCGCCGATGCGACTGACCGCGCGTGTGGTGGCAGAGGCGGGTCCGGGTGTTGAGGTGCGCCTTGAAGGGTCTGAAGCGGACGGGCCGGGGGCGTCGATTTCCGTTCCGCTCAGAGCCTTGCCGGGAGAGACAATTGGGATTGGCCTGCCAGTAGAGAGTGTTCATTTCAGCGTTCATCATCCCGGCAGTGGATCGGCATTGATGGTTTTGCCTGTGACTTTGCGGAGCGCTGCGGGCGCATCTGGACAGGCCGTTTTGGATGTTCTGGGACAGACAGTGACAGTGCCGGGCGTCATGCGGGTGCCGAATGCGCAATCGTTCTGGATGTCCGTGTTGCGGGTTTTGCCACGTCCGATGGTGGGCGATTCGCCGACATAAGCGGAAAACCGCCCATCAATGGTCCCATATGTATTGTATTGGTTCGGGGCCGAAAACACTGAACCAGAGAGGTTCCGCGACATAATTGCGCCGTATTTGGCGTTCCAAAAATTCTGGATTGGTTCCTCTAAGGGAACAATCTGTGCCGCTTCTGGGCGCGTGAGGGCAAAGGGATTTGCGGTCAACGCTCTGTGCGCATGAGAAAAAGCTCTCGCCAAGCTTGTTTCTATATTTGCATCAATAGCTTAAAATGGATGTATCGCACCGCGCCGCATTTTGGTTTTGGCATGCAGTCTGAGGCCGACCTCCGCCCACTTTTGGCCGTTTTTGCTTTGGCATAATCCATGAAAGCGTTAACTTTTCCCTACCTCGCTGGGGGGTAGTGCTGCGGCATGGGGGTGCCGCACATGGCCTGTAGGATGTTCCTGCGGGTAATGGGTATCGAGTGCTGCCGGTTGGCGGCGGGGATCGATGCGCCCCGTGTGATTTCTTGCCCAGTTGCCGGGCACCACGGGAGACGCGCATTGGTTCCCGCCATTTTCCCAATCTGTCGTTTCGCGACCTGACGAACCCCTTAGCGGGGCTTCGATCAATGAAACTTTCACCGATCACACCATGTTTCACACCCGGCACGATGATTGCCACTGACCAGGGCCCTGTCCAGGTCGAAGTCTTGCGGCAAGGGCATAAGATTGTGACGCGCGACAATGGCTTGCGGCGTGTGCATTGGGCGGGACGGCGCGATGTGAGCTATGCGGATCTTTTGGTTGAGCCTGAGCTTGGTCCGGTCCTGGTGCGCGCGGGAGCGTTTGGTGCGGGACGGCCATATCGCGATATGGTGGTCAGCCCTTCGCACCGGTTCCTGGTGTCCCCCGAACAAGCGTTCTTGAATATTGACGGGGACGAGGCTTTGGTCGCAGTGCGCCACCTTTTGGACGGACGTATGGTGCGTCCAGCCAAGATGTTGGGGGTCAGCTATGTCCATCTGTTGTGCGATGCGCATCAGGTTATTCTGGCCGACGGTGTTTGGACCGAGACGTTCCATCCTGATGATCAGATCATGAAAGCTTTGGGCAATTCGCAGCGACGTGAGATTCTGGATCTGTTTCCAGAAGTCGAAACGATTGGTGCGGCGCAACGGTTTCCATCCGCGCGCGATGTGGTTGAGCGCCGCTAGGGGCGCTGCCCCGTCTGCCGAGTGCAGACTCCCCGGGATATTTCAAAACAAAAGAAAGCCGGTCAGCGTTCCGGGATGAGCCCTCTGGGGCTAAAGCGCAGCACGAGAAGCAGAATGAGACCCATTGTGAGAAGGCGCATATGGGCAGCACTTTCAAGGAGGTGGCCTTTTAGCCAAGAGCCATCCGCCATACCAGAGGTGATGAATTCGATCACCGTGAGGCCGAAAGGTTCAACCATGACCCAGAGGTACCAGATCAGAAAGCCGCCCAGAACCGCGCCAAAGTTGTTGCCCGAGCCGCCGACAATGACCATCACCCAGACGAGGAAGGTGAAGCGCAGTGGCTGGTAGCTGCCTGGGGTGAGTTGGCCGTCAAGCGTGGTCATCATAGCACCGGCAAGACCACAAACTGCCGAGCCAAGAACGAAGATTTGCAAATGGCGTGCGGTGACGTCTTTGCCCATGGCTTCGGCGGCGTCTTCGTTGTCTCGGATCGCGCGCATCATGCGGCCCCACGGCGAGGCGAGGGCGGCTTGTGACAGCCACAACAGCAAAATGAGAACGGTGAGGAAGAGGCCGGAGTATGCGAGCTTGACGGTGATTGACGAAGCCGTGACCGGATCAAAACCCCACGAAGCCATGCGATCGACAAAGCCCGGATCATTTTGCAGATCGATCTCGTATGGCACCGGGCGCGGGATTCCGATGACGTTTTTCACGCCGCGCGACAGCCAGTCTTCGTTTTTCATGATTGCGATGACGATTTCGGCAATGCCAAGGGTCGCGATGGCGAGGTAATCCGAGCGCAGGCCAAGCGCGATTTTCCCGATCATCCAGGCCGCACCTGCCGCAAGAAGCGCACCGAAGGGCCAGGATAGAACGACGGGCAGGCCGAGACCGCCAAGGAAGCCGGTGCCTGCGGGGTTAACTTTTTCAATGGCCGCAGTCGCAGGGTCAAGGAGAGCGCGGTAGACGAAAAAGCCGATGACAAGGATAGCCAGCACGCCGAGCACTTTGATACGGCCCTGTGGCAGGCGACGAACCGCAAAAATGGCCCCGATTATCGTCGCGGCGCCAAAGAGCATCGCGGCGATGACCCGCAAGCCGCCTGCGGCCCAGGCCTCGTTAACGGGGGGCATGGAAATGAGCACGGCACCGAGGCCTCCGAGGGCGACAAAACCCATCACGCCGATGTTAAACAGGCCCGCATATCCCCATTGCATATTGACGCCAAGCGCCATGATGGCCGAGATCAATCCCATGTTGAAAATGCCAAGGGCGACGTTCCAGCTTTGGAAAAAACCGGTTGCAGCGATCAGGCCGAACACCACAAAAAACAGGATAATATCGCGCGGGTGCAAGGTCATAGCGATTTCCCCTGAAACAATCCGGTCGGCCGGAATAATAAGACGATCACGAGGATCGCAAAGCTGACGGCGAATTTATAGTCGGTCGACAAGAGCTGGACGAGGCTGTCGGGCTCCCAGGCTTCTGGCAAAAGATATCCGCCGACTTTTTTGAAGGCGTAGGTGATGGTAACTTCGGAAAACGCGATCACAAAGCCGCCTGCGATGGCGCCCAGGGGGTTGCCGAGACCTCCGACGATGGCCGAGGCGAAGATCGGCAAAAGAAGCGCGAAATAAGTGAAGGGTTTGAAAGATTTGTCCAGGCCATAGAGCACGCCTGCAGTGGTCGCGAGGGCCGCGACGATGATCCAGGTGATCATAACAACGCGTTCAGGATTGATGCCGGACAACAACGCGAGGTCTTCGTTGTCGGAGAACGCGCGCATGGATTTACCGGTGCGGGTCTTGTTCAGGAACCAAAACAAAAGAGCGACGACGATAATGGCCACCACCACAGTCAGAGCGGCGGTGGATTTGATTGCGAGGCCCTCGTCAAGTCCGGTCATTTCTTTAAAGTCGCGGGCCGTGATGATAAAGCGCGCGCCGTCGGCAAAGCGTTGATCGTCGGGGCCGATGATGAAGCGGACAAGACCGTTCATGATGAACATGACACCCATGGAGACGATCACGAGGATCACCGGCTTGGCCTTCTGCGCGCGGTAGAACTTGTAGACAAGCCGGTCGCTCAGAAGGACGAGCGCGATGCAGCCGAGGATGCCGAAGGGCAGGGCGAGCAGAGCGGTTGGCAGGGGGCCAAAGCTGATCCCGATGGCCTGCATGCCCCCTGTCTCTTATACACATCTCCGAGCCCAC
>JARFRG010000150.1 GCA_029287375.1 Boseongicola sp.
TCAACTGCCGAAATTCGCCGAGGACAGCTATCAGACCGGCGAAGGGATGTGGCTTATCCCGACCTCCGAGGTGCCGCTGACCAACATCGTCGCTGGTGAAATCGTCGCCGCGGACTATCTGCCCCGCCGCTTTGTCGCCCATTCGAACTGTTTTCGCTCAGAAGCCGGCAGCGCGGGCAAGGACACCTCAGGCATGTTGCGCCAGCACCAATTCGAAAAGGTCGAAATGGTCTCGGTCACGCATCCGGACAAATCCGAAGACGAACACGCCCGCATGACGCGTTGCGCAGAAGGCATCCTCGAAGCCCTCGGCCTTGCCTACCGCACCGTCGTTCTTTGTACCGGAGACATGGGCTTTGGCGCACGCCGAACGCACGACATCGAAGTCTGGTTGCCCGGCCAAGACGCCTACCGCGAGATCTCGTCGGTTTCGACCTGTGGTGCCTTTCAGGCCCGCCGCATGAACGCGCGCTACCGTGACGAAGACGGCAAACCGCAGTTTTTGCACACGCTGAACGGCTCTGGTCTTGCGGTCGGGCGCTGCCTGATCGCGGTCCTGGAAAACGGCCAGACCAAAGACGGCGGCGTCACACTTCCGCCAGTGCTTTCACAGTGGGTCGGCGGCAAAACCCGCATCGCGCCCGACGGCACGCTTGTCTGATCGCCCCATTGACCACCGCTCCGGCTTACAGGACACTTCCCAAAAGCCGGAGCACCCCGGATGCCAGACGACATGAGCAGCCAAAAACCCAAACCACTGATCTTTGACGAGATCATCACCTCGCGCGGGCTGCGCGTACCCTTCGTGCCGTCAATCATCACGCCCAATATCGAACGGCCATTGCGAAACAGCCGCTACGAGGCAGGAGAACAGCAACATCTCGAGACCCTGATCCGCCCCGACGACCGCGTACTTGATCTTGGCGGGGGCCTTGGACTGGTCGCGGCAACGGCTGCAAGACTGGCACCGCAAGGTCGCGTTCTGTCGATCGAAGCCCACCCCGACCTCTTGCCAATGATCCGCGAAGTCTGGACGCTCAACAGCGTTGAAAACACTGAATTGCGCCATGGGCTGATCACCGCAGATGGCGGAGAAACCCGCCCCTTTTACATGCGTCACGATTTTTGGGCCTCGTCCACCGAACCGGACTCAGGCCCCTATGTCGCTACCAAAACTGTCGCAACACTCTCGCTGCCCGCCCTCATCGCCGAATTTCAGCCCACGGTCATCTGCTGCGACGTCGAAGGTGCAGAGCTTGACCTGTTCGACGACGTTGACCTCACGGCGGTGCGCGCCATCGTTCTTGAAACCCACCCGAAAGTGTACGGCGTGCCTGCACGGGATGCCTTGCTGAAATCGCTGTCGGACACAGGCCTTGAAACCGATCCCACAGCCCCGCCGTCAACTGTCTTCGTTCTTCAGCGCGCGGCGACCAAGGCCGTGCCTTCGACGCCTTCAAATCCGCGCATTCTTCTCGCCACCTGCATGAAAGACGAAGGCCCCTTCATTCTGGAGTGGCTCGCTTGGCACAAAGCCGCAGGCGTGACAGATTTCGTAATTTTTTCAAACGATTGCACCGATGGCACCGACGCTCTCCTTGATCACCTCGACGCACGTGGCGACATCACTCACCTGCCGAACCCCGCAACGATCACCGGCTCTACCTACTACCAACCCGCTGCCCTGAACTTCGTCCAGTCCATGCCGGTCTTTCGCGCCGCCGATTACATGCTCTCCATCGATGTCGACGAATTTCTCAACATCCTCATCGGCGACGGCACCCTCACCGCCCTCTTGGACGCCGTCGATCCTTTCGACGTCATGTCGATCTGCGAATTGAACCACGGCACCAACGATCACGAAACCTTCCAACCCGGCTGGGTCACAGACCTTTTCCCCGCCCACGACACGCCCCGTCCCGGCCGATGGCGCGCCGGGGTCGGTGTGAAATCCCTCACCCGCCTGTCGCCCCGCATCGCCAGTATCCGCAATCACCGCCCCGATCTCGCCGTCCCACCCCAAGACGTCGTCTGGCGTGATGGCTCCGGCAATCCCATGTCCGATCTCGCCGAAGACCCGCAGAAAAACGGCATAGATTCCCGTGGTAAGCGCGCGCTTGTCTCTCTCGAACACTACCCCTTGCGCTCCATCGACAGCTTTCTCGTCAAAGCCTGGCGCGGCGATGTTGTGATCAAAGGCAAACAAGTCTCAAACGCCTATTTCCGGCGCCGCAACCGCAACAGTCACAACAACATGGACATTCCCAAAGGCCAAAGCCGCGCCCGCGACGCCTACAAACTCTTCGAACAAGACCTTGCCCTCATGGCGCTCCATGACGCCTGTGTCACCGCCCACCAAACCCGCATCGACACGCTGAAATCCGATCCCGACTACCGCGAACGGCGCGCCGAGATTGTCGCCATCGCCGCAGAACAAAAAACGCCGCCGCCGGTGAAAGGCACCGACGGCGACACCCAAGACGACGGGGCAAAACCTCAGCCCTAGCCGCCAAGCAACCCAAGATCAGCGGCGGCCGCCAACTCGTCAGGATCAATGAAGCCGTCCTCGTTGACGTCGATCTGAACCAGCAGATCATCAGTCACATCGGGATAGGCCGCGCGTATTTCTGCCGCCGAGTACACACCATCGCCGTCACTGTCTTCGACCATGACCTGCGCCCATGCGGCACCTGAAATTGCAAGGCACACACCTGAAATCAATATCTTTTTCATCCTGTTCTCTCCTGTGTAATTGGCAGGCCCGCCATGTATGGGACGAAGCTTCGATCCTGATATGCGCGCCCCCTGCTCCCGAAACAACGCAGGTTTCGCATCAACCGATTCTCCGGCCACTTCGCGCCGAACAGCCCCCAAATCCACCGCGCCATTCAGCCGAGCCATGCGCGCGCGCCCGCCCAAAGCGTCCCCCCGCCGGTCCAGCAACACCAAACAAGCGGCCCCTTGCTTGACCTCGTCCGCGCACCATCTAAACAACCATGATGTTGTCAAATCGCGCCCTCGCCATTCTCACCTCCACCGCTGCGCTGGCCTTCGCGCTTGGTCCTTTCATCACGGCCTTCGATGGCTTTGATCCGAACGCCTATCCGGTGCCACAAGACAGCCCGCCGGGTCAGCCCGCGGGCTATGCCTTTGCCATCTGGGGGCCGATTTATTTGTGGCTTTTGGCTTCAACCGGCATTGGATTGCTTGCCCGCGCAGACGACAGCGATTGGGCGCCCTCACGCGCGCCGCTTCTGATCTCGCTGACCATCGGGGCCATCTGGCTGCCTGTCGCCGAACAAAGCCCGGTCTGGGCCACGATCCTGATCTGGGGGATGCTTGTCTCGGCACTTATTGCCCTACGCCGCGCACCCTCCAAGGACCGATGGCTCCTGCAAGCGCCCATCGGGCTCTACGCAGGCTGGCTCACAGCGGCAAGCTGTGTGTCCATCGCGTTATTGGGGGCTGGATACGATATTGTCTTTGGTCAGACGGTTTGGGCTGCCATCGCCATCGCCATTGCACTCGCGATCACAATCACCACGCTCCGTTTGCGCCTTGTGACGCCCACCTATGCCATCGCGGTGATCTGGGCGTTGCTCGCGATTGTCTCGCAAAACCTTGCAGGCCCCATCTCAATCGCGATCCTGGCAGGCATCGGAGCGATCATCGTCGCCCTCGCCCACCTCAAGACACGCGTCACCTAGCCAACGGCATCAGTCTTTCAACGACGGCTTTCCAAGGTGCTTGCGCAACCGCGACGGCGTGGTTTTCTTTCGATCTTTGTATGGGTTTTGATCTGCCTGACTGCGGAACCATAGCCGAATAGGCGTACCCGGCATGCCAAAGTCGGCCCGTAACCCGTTGACAAGATACCGCTTATACGATTCCGTCAACTTCTCGGGATGCGACGCCATCACCACAAATCCCGGCGGCCGCGTCTTGGCCTGCGTCATATACCGCAGCTTAATGCGTCGTCCACCAGGTGCAGGCGGCGGATGCGCTTCGATCATTCCGCCAAGCCATTGGTTCAGCTTTGACGTCGTCACCCGCGCATTCCACACGATATAGGCGCTCTCAACCGCCTCGCGCAGACGATCCATCCCGCGCCCAGTCTTGGCAGACACGGTCACCAAAGGTGCGCCGCGTAACTGAGGCAAAAGCCGCTCGAAAGACTCCTTCAAATCCCGCAGTTTTTCCTGCTTGTGTTCTTCCACGTCCCATTTGTTCACCGCAACCACGACCGCACGCCCCTCGCGCTCAGCAAGGTCCGCAATACGCAAATCCTGCTGCTCGAACGGAATTTCAGCGTCCAGCAGAACAATCACGACTTCCGCGTATTTCACCGCCCGCAAGCCATCGGCCACAGACAGCTTTTCAAGCTTTTCCTGCACCCGCGCCTTCTTGCGCATCCCCGCAGTGTCGAAAATCCGCGTCGGCATCCCGTCCCAGTCAAGCGGCAGCGAAATCGCATCCCGCGTGATCCCGGCCTCGGGTCCGGTCAACAGCCGCTCTTCCCCGATCAACTGGTTGATAAGCGTGGACTTTCCCGCATTTGGCCGCCCTACGACCGCAACCTGCAACGGGCGCTCACGCGTCGGCATACGCACCACATCCGGTGCATCCTCGTCCACATCGACGTTCATGATCGGTGCCGCGTCCTCTATCGCAGCTTCAGCCTTGTCGCCTTCTTCGGCGACAGGACGCAGGAACTCCAAAAGCTCAACCATGCCCTCGCCGTGTTCGGCAGACATCCGCACCGGCTCACCCAAACCCAGCGAATAAGCTTCCAGCAATCCGCCCTCGCCCGCGCGCCCCTCAGCCTTGTTCGCCGCCAAAATCACATGCGCCGACTTCTTGCGCAGAATATCCGCAAACACTTCGTCGTCCGGCAAGATCCCGACGCGCGCATCAATCATGAACAGACACGCGTCCGCCATTTCCACGGCGCGTTCTGTCAGCTTGCGCATGCGTCCGGGCAGGCTGTCATCCGTTGCGTCTTCCAGACCTGCGGTGTCGATCACCGTAAAGCGCAACTCGCCAAGACGCGCCGCCCCCTCACGCAGATCTCGCGTCACGCCCGGCTGGTCATCGACCAAAGCCAGACGCTTTCCAACCAAGCGATTGAAAAGCGTGGATTTTCCCACGTTTGGTCGTCCGACAATTGCCAAAGTAAAAGACATGGGGTCCCGCCCAAAATTGCATAAGCTCGCGCTCATACACCCTTAAGGGCTTAACGAAAAGCGCGGATCTGTCCGTTGTCCATGACCAGATACAAAACGCCACCCGCAATCACCGGATTGCGCGCCGCACCGCGTCCAAGCTCCGTTTCGCTCAGCGCGGCGCCAGTGTTTGGATCAAACATCCGCAGCATGCCGTCATCCGACGCCACGACAAGACGTCCGCCCGCCAAAACCGGCCCGTAATGCACAAAGGTCGACTTTATGCGGCTCGCACGCCGCGCCTCGAAAAACGGCAATTCAACCGACCACACCTGCTGGCCCGTTGCCGCGTCCAGTCGCACCAAAGCGTTATCGGGAGTGACGAAAAACAGCGCATTGCCACCCAGCCAAAGCGGGTTCAACGCCCCGACATCTGCCGTCCACTCCACCTGACCGCTTGCCCGCGAGACCGCTGCAACACGGCCCGCATGACTGCCCGCATAGAACCGCGTGTCGTCAACAACCGGCGCGCCGGTGATGTCGCCTATGGCCGAAAATGCGCGGGACTGATCGCGCCCGGCCACGCTCGCCGCCCAAACCTGGCCGCCCGTGTTGCCGCCCACGCCAAGCAACTGACCCGACGCAAATGGGAATACCACCAGAGGCCCCGCGACCGACGGTCCAGAGCCACCGACAAGCCCGGCGTCGCCCGCGCGTCCCAGAACTTCCCATTCGATCCGCCCCGTCGCCGCATCTATCGCCCAGCCAGCGCCGTTGCGTGTCGCGACATATACCCGCCCATCGGCCACAGCAGGCGCACCCGCCGCCAATGAGTTCAACCGCTGTTCCCAACGCACTGCGCCGCTCGCCGCGTCAAGCGCCGTCAATACGCCAAAGCCGTTGGTGACAAACACTGTCGCCCCCGAAACCGCAATCCCGCCACCCGACGCATCGTCCGAGCGATCACTCGGAGGCGTCAAATCCCGGGCCCAAATCCGCTGCCCGCTGGTGGTAAAGGCGGACACAAGCGCGCGACTGTCCATCGTGAACACACGACCATCTGCCACGACAGGATCCGCCGTGATCCGATGTCCGCGTGAATTTCCGTCGCCAATCGAGGCACTCCAAAACGGCTCCAATGTTGCCGCAAGTGCCGGATGCGCAATCACATGGGTGGCAGAACCGCCCGGATGCGTCCAATCCGCATTGACGCGTGCAGGCGGCAAAACAAGCGGCAAAGTGCCGTCCGCCGCCATACCTGGCCCAGTGACCGCAATCGCCGCCGTACTGCTCTCTGCGCGATCGCGAAGATCAAGACGATCCCCCGGCAAGATCAATTCGTCGTCGCCACAACCAGCCAGCATCAAAAGCGCGACCGTCAGTCCAGACCATATATGTACAATGCGACCCACTCAGCCGTGCCCCTCACTCCGTCTCGAAACCGGACGGTTACCCGGCGGTCAAAGACCCACCCAAAGCCACAATCAACTGCGACGCGCGACGGCGCAAGTCCTGACTTGTCGCCGCATCCGACACGATATCACGCAATCGTGCAATTGCAGCGGCACTGTCGCCCAATTCGATCTCGGCCAAGGCTATCTGTTCGGACGCCAAAAGCCGGAACGCCCCGCCACCAAGCGCAAGCGCATTCAAACGCGCGATCCGCTCGTCGGGCGCAATCGTCGCCGCCCCCAGGATAACGGCCTTCACCGTTGCCAAATCACGGAACGGCTGCGGCGCATCCACATTCCCGGCAAGCGCCTCCAGCAAGGCGACCGCCTCACCGCGATCTTCCCGTGCAAGCGCCGCTTCCGACTGCATAAGCGCCAAAACCGCCGCTCGCGCCGCATTATCTTGTGTTTCAACCGCCGCCAGCGCCGCTCCACGCGCCTCAGCGTCGCCCTCAAAAGCCGCAAGGATCGCGTCGCCCGCCGCTTGCGCCGAAGCCTCAGCCTGCGCCTTGCGCCATTCGTTCCAGGCAGCTCCCCCCACAATCAGCACAATCCCAAGGGCCGCAATCCAACCGTATTGCTTGAACAAACGGTACAACCGGTCCTTTCGGACCTCTTCGCTCACTTCGTTGATAAACGAGTCCTGATTGGACACCCTGACACTCCCTCAATGGCCCGCAACGGGTCAAATATTAACATTTCCGCCCTCATATCGTGCGTTTTTGCCGATTGCAAAGGCAGGAAATCCCCACGGCCCCTTGCACATTGCGAAAAAAAGGGAGAAATGCTAAATCTGAACTGAACAGTTTAGCGTACATATTAGACACGGTGGCCATTGTGCCGCCGCTGAACGACATACAAAGGTTGATGAGGATTACCATGCGCCTGTTTCCGATCATTACGGCAATTGTTGTCGTTGGTGTTCTCTTTCTTTTGGTATTTCAACGTGATGCGCTTGTCTCATTCTCCGGCGCAGACGCCGAAGTTGTGCAGGAAGACGTGATAGAAGCAGCCGTTGACCGTGACCAGAACGCCGCGGCAAACGCCGTCAGCGTCGTTGCCATACGCTCTGCCGCCGATACAATCGACGGTGCCGTGATCCTGCGTGGCCGTACAGAAGCCGCGCGCCAGGTTGATATGCGGGCCGAAACCAGCGGCCAGATCATCTCCACGCCCTTGCGTGCGGGCGCAATCGTGACCGAAGGCGACCTTTTGTGCCGTCTTGATCCCGGCACGCGCGCCATTGCCCTGTCCGAAGCCCAGGCCGGTCTGCGCGAAGCCGCCACGCGTCTCCCCGAAGCCGAAGCCCGCGTCGCCGAAGCCCGCGCCCGCCTCACCGAAGCCGAAATCAACGACAACGCCGCCGAGCGTCTCTCCCAAGGCGGTTTCGCCTCTGAAACCCGC
>JARFRG010000188.1 GCA_029287375.1 Boseongicola sp.
CGGGCGGCCATGAGGCAGGTTTGAAGCGCGGTCATCATCGCCGAGCGGTCACCACCTGTGGCGCAGCCAATGTCTTTGGCGAGGTCGTTTGTGCCGAGGATGAAGCCCGCGACGCTTGGGCAATCCGCAATATCCAGAGCGTTCAGCACCCCGCGCGGCGTTTCCATCATGCACCAGACGGGCAGCGTTTTGGTGATTTCGGTCAGGGATTTGATGTGCGCCGGGCCATTCACTTTTGGTAATAAAACGGCATCGCATTCCATGTCAGCGACGGCCCGGGCGTCGTCTGCGCCCCACTCTGTATCCAGCGCATTGATCCGCACGATGCGTTGACGGTGGCCAAAGCCGCCTTTGGCCAGTTCCTGGGCGAGCGTTTGGCGGGCTGCGGACTTTTCTTCAGGTGTCACCGCGTCCTCAAGATCGAAGATAATCGCGTCGCAGTCCAAGCTGCGGGCCTTGACCAACGCGCGCTCTTTCGAGGCGGGGATATAGAGAGTGGACCGGTAGAGGGTCGCGGTTGCGCTCATGATTCGCGTCCTTCGGTAATAATATTGCGCGGAAACTGCATATTTGCGCAGTATTCCGCAAGTCTTTTCGCCGCAATGCAGCGTGAGATGTTGCAGGCGCGAAGGTGCCGCGCGCGTTGTTAACCAGTTTTTACCGACGCAGGAATGAAATTCAGGGTCATGGATCGCCGGATAGTCCGGTTGAGAGAAACGCGCGTTGGTTTCGACCGAACCGCGCCGGAGAGGACATGAAATGACCCGACTTATCCCCGCCTTGGCCGCGCTTTTGGCCCTGACAACCGCCGCAACTGCACAGCAAAATTGTGGACCGCGCGCGGCTGTGATTGCGCATCTGACCGAGAATTTTGGTGAAAGCCGGCAGAGTATCGGTCTGGGTCAGGAGGGGCGCGTGGTCGAGGTATTTGCGTCTGTTGAGACCGGCAGCTGGACAATAACGATCACCCTGCCCGATGGCACGACCTGTCTTGTTGCATCGGGAGATTCGTTTGAAAGTCTGGCAGAGGCCCCCGCCCCGTCCGGGACCGCGAGTTAAGTCATCGCATCGAAGATCAGCTTTGTGCCAGTCAACGTGAGCAAGACATAGGTGATGGAGAAAAACAGGCGCTCGGAGATCACGTGATGCGCCCGGACGCCAAGCCATGCTCCGAACAATGCCGCAGGGGCGAGATAGAGCCCGGCAATCAGGGTCTGCGAGGTGAAAATACCCAAGAAAGCATAGGGTATCGCCTTGAAAATATTGACGGCCCAGAATGTGATCACGGTGGTTGCCTGATAGGTCCGTTTCTTTAAGCCGCGCGCCAATAGATAGACGGCGACGGGTGGGCCGCCTGCGTGGCTGATAAAGCTGGTGAAGCCCCCGACCATGCCTGCGAACATGCCAACAATGGGATGAAATGGCCGGTTTGGGATGCGGATCCAGTTGACCGCACGTGCGAGTTGGAACGCGACAAAGGCCAGCGAAATCACGCCGAGGAACACCCGCAGAATATCAGCGTCGGCGGTGCGCCAGAACAGGGCGCCAAGGAGGACGCCCGGACCTGCACCAAGGATCAGGAGGCTGGCGTCCGGCCAGCTCCATTGCTTCCAGAAAGGTTTGAGGGTCGCGGCATCGACCAGCATCAAAAGCGGCAGCATCAGACCCACGGCGAGTGCCGGGTCGACGATCAGGGCAAGAAGCGGAGCTGCGACAAAGGCTGCGCCCGATCCAAAGCCGCCTTTTGATATGCCTGCAAAAATGACAGCTGGGATGGCGAACATGAAAAAGGTGGTATCAAGCGTCATCAATGGCTTTCACGCGGTGGTGTCTGACGGCTCATAGCGCGCGGGGTCACTCGTGGGAAGTATCACTTCTGCCCGCTTCGGACTTGCACCTTGGCCCGACTGTGGCTACCCCTCGGCTCCGAACCGCTACATTTCCACTCGGATCGGAGACCCATCCTCATGTCCAGACCAAAGATCGCGCTCATCGGCGCAGGCCAAATCGGTGGCACGCTTGCTCACCTTGCGGCCATGAAAGAACTTGGCGACGTTGTTTTGTTCGATATCGCTGACGGCACGCCGCAAGGCAAAGCGCTTGATATTTCTGAAGCCGGGCCATCGGAGGGCTTTGACGCGACGCTGACCGGCACCACGGATTATGCCGATATCGCGGGGGCGGACGTTTGTATCGTCACCGCCGGTGTGGCGCGCAAGCCCGGCATGAGCCGCGATGATCTGTTGGGCATCAACCTGAAGGTCATGAAATCCGTCGGCGAAGGCATCAAGGCGCATGCACCAAATGCCTTTGTGATCTGCATTACCAACCCGCTTGATGCGATGGTTTGGGCGCTGCGTGAATATTCCGGTCTGCCGCACGAGAAAGTTTGCGGGATGGCTGGCGTTTTGGATTCCGCACGCTTCCGGCACTTTCTCAGCCTTGAGTTCAATGTGTCGATGAAAGACGTCACAGCGTTTGTTCTGGGCGGTCACGGCGACACGATGGTACCGTCTGTACGGTATTCGACGGTTGGCGGCATTCCTTTGCCTGATCTGGTGAAGATGGGCTGGACCACACAAGAGAAGCTGGACGCGATTGTGCAGCGGACCCGTGATGGTGGCGCCGAGATCGTTGGCCTGCTGGGCAACGGGTCGGCCTATTATGCGCCTGCGACCAGTGCGATCGAGATGGCCGAAGCGTTTTTGAAAGACCAGAAGCGCCTGTTGCCTTGTGCGGCCTATGTTGATGGCGCGCTTGGTTTGAAGGGTATGTATGTCGGCGTTCCAACCGTAATTGGTGCCGGTGGCGTCGAGCGTGTGGTCGATATTGAATTGTCCGCCGAAGAGCAGGTCATGTTCGACAAGTCGGTTGATGCCGTCAAAGGTCTGGTCGATGCCTGCAAGGCGATTGACGACGGGCTGAGCTAAGTTGGAGGGCGGCTGCTTTTGGTGGTCGCCCCTGCTTTGCCGTCAGATTATACCTGTGACGGTTGCGGACGCTTCTTTGCGTAGTGACGTCGTTTTTTAGAGGTATCGACGGCTTTCATGAAACCTTCTGCTTTGGATAAACATCGCTTGGTCCCGCTGCCGTGGGATCGTGTAAGCGAAGTTCGCGATGCGTTGGTCGTTCCGCGGCAAGCATCGCCCGCGACGCGGCTGCGCACTAAGCCTGGCGGCGTGTTTGACGCGAACGGTCTGCCCGTACCCGAGGGAGAGGTCGGCTCGTACCGCTGGGCGATGCTGCCGTTGCCTGAGCTATCTTTGGAGCATCGGCCGAAGGCACAAAAGCTTTCGGGGAGTTGGCTTTTTGGCGGGATAGCGCATCCTCATTTCGGGCATGTTCTGACCAACGGCATAGGGCGGATTTGGGCGGCGGAGCGGCTTGGGCCCTTTGAGGGCATTGTGTTCATGCGACATATGCATCGGGCGAACCACAATCCGATTATGGCCGATGTCTTGACGGCGTTTGGATTGCCGTCGGATCATCACGTCTGCACAGTTCCGACAATCGTAGAGAGCCTGGTGGTCGTACCGGATCTGTTTTCTGAGCGTTTGCGATGTCGGCCTGACGCCGCCTATGTGGAATGGGCGCGGTCTTTGCGTCCCGCAGCGCCGCCCAAGCGGAAACGTCGCCGTTTGTATGTCAGCCGCAGAAATCTCGCGTCAGATTTCGGGCGAATCCTGTGCGAAGATATTCTAGAGGAAAATCTTGTGACAGCGGGTTTTGAGGCTTTTGTCCCCGAGGATCTGTCTATCACTGAACAGATTGCGGCTTATGGCGCGGCTTCTGAAATTGTTTGCATGGAAAGTTCGGCTTTGCATCTGATTGCTCTGTCGGCGGGCGCGCATACGCAAGTGACAGTGATCCGCCGACGCCCCGACCCGCGGATATTCTCACCAATCATATCGATGGGTTTCTAGCCGATCAGATGGTGACCATCGACGCAATCCGCACGATGTGGTGGCGAGAGGTACGGGCCGAGAACCGCGCAATGGCGGAGCTTGATTTCGTGCAAGTGCGCGACGCCCTTATCGCATCCGGAGGGATAAGGAAGACATCACCTTGGCGCGTGCCGACGGCGGCGGAGGTTCTTGCGTCGCGTGCGAAAGGTTCGCCTGAGGGTAGCAAATTTTTGACAACCGAAGAACATCAGGTCTTTGTGAAACAAAGACGATTGCAACGCGCAGGAGTGCAAAAAATGCAGGATGCTGCCAGACCGCCAGCCCTCCCCCCGATCGACGGCATTCGCTACTTGAGGATGCTTGGCCGGATGCATTTGGCGCTTGCGCCCAAATGGTATCTGGAGGTCGGCACCTTTACCGGGCGCAGTCTGTCAAAGGTCGATTGTAATTTTGTGGCCGTGGACCCGCAGTTTCGTCTCAGATCGCCACTGTCGCATCCCAATGCGCGCCAGATGCATCTCTTTCAGCAAACGAGCGATGATTTTTTGAATCGAAGTTTGCCGAACGCAATGAGATTAAATTTGATTGTGCATTTTTGGACGGGCTACAACATTTTGAGGTACTCTTGCGGGACTTCGTCAATGCCGAGCGGCTGATGTCGCCGGGAGGCGTGATTGCGCTTCATGATTGTTGTCCGTCGACTGTAGAGATGACGGTGCGCGATCAGATCGACGGGGCCTGGACCGGCGATGTTTGGAAGACGTTCTTGATCTTGATGCGCAACCGACCGGATCTGACGTTTGATGTGGCGTCCGCCGCGCCCACGGGGTTGGTGGTGATCCGGGGGCTGGACCCAGATTCAACGGTTCTGAGCGAGCGCTACGACCCTCTGGTGGAAGAATATCGCGACATGGCGCTTGCCGACTTTGAGGGTGGAATCGAAGGTTACTTCCGCGAATTTGATCTTCGGACTCCGGAAGAGGTGGTCGCCAAGCTGTGAGTCGGTCTTTTTGCATGAGGATCGCAGTTTTGTGATCACACGATTTTGGCGTGTGATCACAAAATCATAGAATGATGCCCTAATTATCGAAAATGGCTGGTTTCCAGTTTCTTTTACCTGATTTTCTGTGTCATGCCTTTGGACAACGAACCGAAGGAGGCCACCGGTGAACATTCACGAATATCAGGCGAAAGCCCTGCTACGGAGCTATGGCGCTCCGGTATCGGACGGACGTCCCGTCATGCGATCGGAAGATGCGAAGACCGCTGCGGGCGAATTGGACGGCCCGCTTTGGGTTGTCAAAGCACAAATTCACGCAGGTGGACGCGGCAAAGGCAGCTTTAAAGAAGCCGACGCAGGCGACATGGGCGGCGTGCGACTTGCGCGTTCTGTCGAAGAAGCCGCCACCGAAGCCAAGCGGATGCTGGGCCGGACGTTGGTTACCAAACAGACAGGCCCTGCCGGCAAGCAAGTGAACCGCATCTATATCGAAGACGGATCGGGCATTGAGTCTGAGTTGTATCTTGCGCTTTTGGTGGATCGCCAGACAAGCCGCGTGAGCTTTGTGGCCTCGACTGAGGGCGGCATGGACATCGAAGAAGTGGCGCACAACACGCCCGAGAAAATCCTGTCTTTCAGCGTTGATCCGGCCACCGGCTACCAGGCGTTTCACGGCCGCCGCATTGCGTTTGAGCTTGGGCTGAAAGGCCCACAGATCAAGCAGTGCGTCACGCTGATGGGTCAGCTTTACAAGCTGTTCGTTGAGAAAGACATGGAGATGCTGGAGATCAATCCGTTGATCGTGTCCGACAAGGGCGACCTGAAGTGTCTTGATGCGAAGATGGGTTTTGACGGCAACGCAATCTATCGGCACTCGGATATTGTCGCGCTGCGCGATGAGACCGAGGAAGACCCAAAAGAGCTTGAGGCGTCAAAGTACGACCTGAACTACATCGCTTTGGATGGCGAGATCGGATGTATGGTCAACGGCGCTGGCCTTGCCATGGCGACGATGGACATCATTAAGCTTTACGGTTCGGAGCCTGCGAACTTTCTCGATGTCGGTGGCGGTGCCACGAAAGAGAAAGTGACCGAAGCCTTTAAGATCATAACGTCCGATCCGCAGGTTAAAGGCATTCTGGTGAACATCTTCGGCGGTATCATGCGCTGTGATGTGATTGCAGAGGGTGTTGTGGCCGCTGTGAAAGAGGTTGGTCTTCAGGTGCCGCTGGTCGTGCGTCTTGAAGGGACGAACGTCGAAAAGGGCAAGGAGATCATCCGCAATTCAGGCTTGAACGTCATTGCGGCGGATGACCTGAAGGACGGCGCCGAGAAGATCGTGAAGGCGGTTAAGGGTTAAGGGAATGTCGGTACGGCAGCCAGATCATTCAGAACGGCGGTTTGTAAGATGTTCGGGATGACGCATGCAAATCATGATTTCCATTCTACTTCTGGCGATGCCTGCTTTGCTGATTTTGACAATTCATTTGCTGTGGCGCCGGGAAATCATTCGATCTCAAAGAGTGATTTGGATAATCGTCGCCTTGATTTGGATAGCTTCTGGCGCAGGATGGGTGAGTTACTCCGTGCAACAAGACGACGTTGGATTGATGGTGCATGGCATTTTGAGCATGGCGGTATTGGCGTCAGCCGTGCTCGCGACAGTGACAGCGGCTTTCGTGCAATGGCGCGGCTAAGTGGGTTCGTAGCGGCGCTTGGCTTAGGCGCGGTGCTGGCGGCACCTGCTTCCGCACGCTCGCCAGCCACCGATGCTACGGGTGGCATGTCGCTTTTCGCGGACCATTGCTTTTCGCCGTTTCTGACGGCGGCCAAGGCG
>JARFRG010000215.1 GCA_029287375.1 Boseongicola sp.
GCGTGTCAATCGAGACGTTGATCCGCCGCACCCCGCAATCGGCAAGCTCCTCTGCGAAACGGGATAGCTGTGAGCCGTTGGTTGTGATCGTGAGTTCGTCAAGCGCGCCGCTGTCCAAGTGCCGAGATAGCGACCGGATCAGTGTCATGATCCCCCGCCTTACCAACGGCTCCCCGCCGGTTAGACGCAGCTTTCGCACCCCGCGGTCAACGAACGCTGACGAGAGGCGGTCCATTTCCTCTAGTGTGAGCAGCTCTTCCTTCGGGAGGAACTCCATGTGCTCGGACATGCAATAGACACAGCGAAAATCGCAGCGATCCGTGACCGAGACCCGGAGGTAGGAGATGGCCCTTTGAAAGGGATCAATGAGAGGTGCTGTTTCCATTAAATAAGGGTAGGGTGATGGCGAAGGTGCCGCAAGGGGCGGGGTGATGCAGATCACCAATTTTTCGCGGGAGGTATGGAATGCGGTTTGGGCTGTTTTTTGCATTTTTCGGCGGGCTTATGGGCTGCGCATTGCCGTCTGATCCGGTGATCGCGCCGCCTGTACCTGACGCCGCGCCGGTTTTGGCGGCCCCTGCGCCGCCGGAGGATGCGCGGCGTGTCGATGAATTTGACACGACCACCGAGGCGCAGCGCATCGCGGCTGCGACGCCCGCGGTTGGAGGGCAGCTTTTGGGCAATGCGGTGCTGACTTTGGGGGATCCGACACGTCCGGGGTTTTGGGTTGAAACGACGCTTGTGGAGGCCGAAAGAGCTGGCCGTGTTGAGCTGATCGGCGGGAATAAAGGTGTCGAGGTCACGCTTTTCCCAGGCGACGGAAGCGGAAGGATCTCTTTGGCTGCGCTGCGCGTGCTTGAGGTGGCGTTGACCGCATTGATTGAGGTAGAAGTATATGCAGATCAGTGATTTAAGGACGCTCCCTGAGGGCGATTGGGCATCAGTTACATCCAATTTTCGCTGGCGCGTTCCCGTGGATTTCTCGATGGCGCGGGCCTGCTGCGACGACTGGGCGGCGTTTGATGCGGACCGCACGGCCATCATTGATGTCAGCGAAGATGGCACCCGCGCCGTCTGGAGTTTTGGGCGGCTCAAAGACGCGTCCGACAGGTTGGCGGCGGCGATGCGCGCGCTGGGCGTCATCAAGGGCGATCGGGTGGCGATTTTACTGTCGCAATGCCCCGAAGTTATGGTCGCGCATTTCGCGGCAATGAAATTGGGCGCGATTGTCTTGCCGCTGTTTACTTTGTTTGGCGAAGACGCTTTGGCGTTCCGGCTCGCTGACAGCGGCGCGGTGCTGGCGGTGACGGATGACGTCCATGTGGACAAACTGGTAAGCGCAGGCGCGGGGAGTGCGCTTCACTCCATTGTGACGACGGGCGTTCGATCTGCTGCTCAGGCCCCGCGGGTTGTGGCCTGGGACGCGGCGATGTCTGGGGCGACGGGTGCCTTTCGGGCCGAGGCCGTCGGCGCCGAAGATGCGGCGGTCCTGATTTACACCAGCGGCACAACCGGAGCGCCCAAAGGTGCGCTGCACGCGCATCGGTTTTTATTGGGTCATTTGCCCTCCGTTGAGATGGTGCTTGAGCGACCGAGAGCGGGCGATGTGGCGTGGACCCCTGCGGATTGGGCGTGGATTGGCGGGCTTATGGATTTGGCGATGCCAACGCTGTATTTCGGGCTGCCGCTGGTGTCTCAGAGGATGCGAAAATTTGATCCCGAGGCGGCGTTTCACCTGATCCGGGACGAACGGGTTTCGGTGATGTTTCTGCCGCCGACGGCGTTGAAGCTGATGCGTCAGGGGACCGTGCCACAGGGGCTGTCGGTGCGCGCCATCGGGTCGGGTGGGGAAAGCCTTGGCGCCGATTTGCTGGCCTGGGGCGTGAATGAGTTACGCGCGCCGATCAACGAACTGTATGGTCAGACCGAGTGCAATCTGGTGGTGTCGTCCAGCGTGGGACTTGGGGTTTCACGGCCGGGGACGATGGGCAAGCCGGTGCCGGGGCATGAGGTGGCGATTATTGATGCGGCGGGGGATCCGGTGGCGCCGGGCGAGGTTGGCGAGATTGCCGTGCGCCGGGGCGATCCGGTGATGTTTTTGGGGTATTGGAATTTGCCCGAAAAGACCGCGGATAAATACATCGGGGACTGGCTGAAAACAGGTGATCTGGGGCGTGCGGACGCGGATGGATATCTGACCTATGTGAGCCGGGACGATGATGTGATTACATCGGCGGGGTATCGAATTGGTCCCACCGAGATAGAGAATTGTCTGATCGGCGACTCGGATGTGGTGAATGCTGCCGCGGTTGGGGTGCCGGATCCGGTGCGCACGGAGATCGTGAAGGCGTTTGTGGTGTTGCGTCAGGGTGCGACGCAAGAGGGTGTGGCGGATCGGTTGGTGCAGCGGGTGCGGGATCGTGTCAGTCCGCATGTGGCGCCGCGATTGGTGGAGTTTGTCGATGCCTTGCCGGTGACGGCGACTGGAAAGGTGATCCGGCGCACGTTGCGCGAACGCGGCTGATTTAATGGGGCGCTGCCCCAAACCCCGGAGTATTTCTGCCAAGAAGAAATCAGGGGAGAAGGCGGGCGGCTTCTTTTCTTGCGAAGGGCTTCATTGTGTCTCCGTGGGCCTCAAGGAAAGTGCGCGTGCGCTCGGGGTCTTTTTTGGACAGTTCGCGCAGCCACCAGGCGACCGCCTTTTGGATGAACCATTCCGGGTCGGTGACGTAGGTGGCGGCCCAGCCGAGGATGCGTTCGCGTTGTGCGATTTCGGCGGGTTTTGGATGTCGGTTCTTCGTCCAGGGCAGGGTCATCACAAGGGCGGCACGCCGTGTCCACATGTGCGCGCTTGTGGTCCAGGCTTCGACGTCGTCAAGGCGATTTGGCTCAAAGACGAGGCGTTTTTGTCCGGCGATGGCGACGTGGTCGGCGATGGCCCAGGCGTCAAAATCAGGTACCCAGCTTTGGATAAGGTTCCAGGCGGCGGTGTCGTCGGGGCGGATGCGGGCCTGGGTCAGCAATTTGGCGGCGGCGATGCGGGCTTCGTGGATGTTCGTGATCCAAAGATCTGCGGCCAGTTGCAAACGCTCATCGAGCGTCGCCTCGGCGCGCCAGCCTTTGACCAAAGCGTCGAGATCAGGGTTGGCGACGCCAAGATAGGGTCGGTCAGCCTTGTGATAGCGCGCCATATCGGCGGCCTTTTCGGGGTTGGCGGCGGCGTTCAGGGCGGCCAGAGCGGCGTCGATCATTCCACCGTCACAGACTTGGCGAGATTGCGGGGCTGATCCACGTCTGTGCCTTTGGCAACGGCTGTGTGGTAGGCGAGAAGTTGCGCGGGGATTGCATAGAGGATCGGCGCGAGAAGGTCGGGAACCTCGGGCATGGTGATGATGGCCGTGGTGCCGTCGCCGGCCTCGATTGCGCCGGCGTTGTCGGTGACAAGGATCACACGACCGCCGCGCGCCATGACTTCGTGCATGTTCGAGATAGTCTTGTCGAACAGCGCGTCGTGCGGCGCCATGACGATCACTGGTACGGCGGGGTCGATCAAGGCTATGGGGCCGTGTTTGAGTTCGCCGCTGGCGTAGCCTTCGGCATGTATATAGCTGATTTCTTTGAGTTTCAGAGCGCCCTCCATCGCGATGGGATACATCTGGCCGCGCCCCAGAAAGAGGATGTCGCGGGCTTTGGAAAGGTCTTGTGCAACCGCGGCTATCGTGTCGTTGGCACCAAGTGCAGTAGAGACGCGACCTGGTAGCGTGCGCACATCGAGGATATGCGCGGCGAGTGCTGCATCAGAGACAAGGCCGCGGTCGTGGCCTGCTTTGAGGGCCAGCGCGAGGAGAACAGTCAGTTGGCAGGTAAAGGCCTTGGTCGAGGCGACGCCGATTTCGGTCCCCGCAAGGATCGGCAGTGCCACGTCGCTTTCGCGGGCAATCGAACTTTCGGCGACGTTCACGACCGACAAGATTTGCGCCTTTTGCGCGACGTGGCGCAGGGCGGCGAGCGTGTCGGCGGTTTCGCCGGATTGGGAGACGAAGATCGCGAGCGTGTTGGGGCCGATGGGGGGCGTGCGGTAGCGGAATTCTGAGGCGATATCGACCTCGACCGGAATGCCCGCGAGGCGTTCGATCCAGTATTTTGCGGTGGCGCAGGCGAGAAACGCGGTGCCGCAGGCGACCATGACAATCCGGTCGATATGTTTGAAATCGGGGCAGTCTGCGGGAAGATTGAGGCCCTGATCCGTGACATAGTGCTTAATTGCGTCGGCGAGGACCGTGGGCTGTTCGGCAATTTCCTTGGCCATAAAGTGCTTGTGGCCGGCTTTTTCGATGCGGGTCGTGTCGATGTGAATTTTACGGATATCGCGGTTGGCGCGCTGGCCATTGGCGTCAAAAATCGTGACGCCGTCGCGGGTCAGTTCGGCGCGGTCGCCTTCTTCGAGGTAGGTGATGCGGTCGGTCATCGGAGCCAGCGCGATGGCGTCTGAGCCGAGGTACATTTCCCCGTCACCATGACCAATTGCAAGGGGCGAGCCTTTGCGCGCGGCAACGATCAGGTCGTTTTCACCGTTGAAGAGAAAGGCGAGGGCGAAGGCCCCCTGAAGTTGGGCGATGGTTTGTTTGGCGGCCTCGCGGGGGGCAAGGCCCTGATCAAGCAGGGACTGCGCGAGGAGCGAAACGGTCTCGGTGTCGGTCTCGGATTGCGCGGTGTAGCCCTTGGTCGCGAGGTCTTCGCGCAGTGCCTTGAAGTTCTCGATGATGCCGTTGTGGACAACGGCGACGGGGCCGGATTTGTGAGGATGGGCGTTGGTGACGGTGGGTGCGCCGTGGGTCGCCCACCGGGTGTGGCCGATCCCGGATTTGCCCGGCAAAGGGTCATGCACAAGGAGATCGGAAAGATTGACGAGCTTGCCCACCGCGCGCCGTCGGTCCAGTTTGCCGTCCTCGACCGTTGCGATCCCGGCGCTGTCATAGCCCCGGTATTCAAGGCGCTTCAGGGCCTCGACCAGAGTGGGGGCCGCTTCGTGGTGGCCGAGAATGCCGACAATGCCGCACATGTGATTAGCCTTTTGAACTGGCCGCTTTCGCAGCACGGAGTTTTTGAAACAGGCGGCGCGCAAGGCCCGGTTTGTTGACCTGCTTTGCACGTCCAATCGCCATGTCGCCGTCGGACACGTTGCTGGTGACCACGGTGCCGGTGGCGGTCATGGCGTCATCGCCGACCGTAACGGGGGCGACAAGCAAGGTGTTGGAGCCGATGAAGACGCGTTCGCCGATGGTGGTGCGGTGTTTGAACACGCCATCGTAGTTGCAGGTGACGGTGCCTGCGCCGATGTTGGTGTCGGCACCGATGTCAGCATCCCCGATGTAGGAGAGGTGATTCACTTTCGCGCCATCGGCAATCAGGGCGTTCTTGATCTCGACGAAATTGCCGATTTTGACATTGTTTGAAAGTTCCGTTCCGGGGCGCAGTCGGGCGTAGGGGCCAACGATGGCACCCGATCCGACGTGTGCGCCCTCGAGGTGGGAAAAGGCGCGAATGGTGGCCCCGCTTTCGACGGTGACGCCGGGGGCGAAGACCACGTTGGGTTCAATGACGGCGTCGCGCCCGATGTAGGTGTCAAAAGAGAAATAGACGGTGTCGGGGGCTTGCAGGGTCACGCCGTTCTCCATGGCGTCCGCGCGCGCGTTGGACTGAAAGACGGCTTCGGCGGCTGCCAGATCCTGACGCGTGTTGATCCCAAGCGTTTCGGCCTCGTCGCAGGTGACGACGGCGGCGGTGAGGCCTTCGGCGTGGCCAAGTTCGACAATATCGGTGAGGTAGAATTCGCCCGCTGCATTGTCGTTGCTGACAGCGGCAGCGAGGCGCATGAGGGTCGCGGCCTCGGCCATGATCACGCCTGAATTACAGAGGGTTATGGCACGTTCGGCATCGGTGGCGTCTTTCCATTCGACGATCCGGGTGAGGGTGGCTCCGTCGGTGACGAGGCGTCCGTAGCGGGCGGGATCAGGGGTATCAAAGCCAAGCACGACAATATCTGCGCCCGAGGCGCGCGCTGCGGACATGGTCTCAAGTGTTTCGGCGCGGATGAAGGGCGTGTCGCCATACAGGACAACGGCGTCACCCTTTGCGCCCTTGAATTCGGGGGCGGCCATGGTGACGGCATGGGCGGTGCCAAGTTGTTCCGTCTGTTCAACGACGCGAATGTTTTCGTCGATGTTGAGGACCGTATCGCGAACGTCATCGCCGCCGTGGCCAACGACAACGACGCGTGCGCCGATTTCCAACGCATCGCCGACGCGCAGGGCGTGTTCGATCATTGGCGCGCCCGCGATCTCGTGCAGCACTTTGGGGCGGTCAGACTCCATGCGCGAGCCGCTCCCGGCGGCGAGAACAATGAGGTGAATCGACATGCCTGCTCTTTCCTTTTGTTGCCTGCCGTTTTAGCCGCATTGGGCCAGCCTGCAAGACGGGAGGGCTTCACTTGATGTTGCGCGAGGTTACATCAAAAGGCAGGTGTTTGCCGATGGGGGATACATGAGAACGGTTGTTTTTGATCTGGATGGGACACTTGCGGACACAAGTGAGGATCTGATCGCGGCGGCGAACGCGTGTTTTGAGGGTCTGGGGCATGGGGCTTTGTTGGACCCGGCGGCGGATCAGCTGACGGCGTTTCATGGCGGGCGGGCGATGTTGCGTCTTGGATTTTCGCGGCTTGATCGCGCGACGTTTGAAGCGGATGTGGATCTGCAATATCCTAATTTTCTCAGGCACTACGGAGAGAATATTGATGTTCACACAAGGCTTTATCCGGGCGCGGAAGCAGCCGTTGAGCGGCTTTTGTCGAATGGGTATCGCACGGCGATCTGCACCAACAAGCCAGAGGCTCTGGCGGAAACGCTGATGCAAAAGCTGGGTGTGCGAGGGCTGTTTGGATCTCTGATCGGGGCGGATACTTTGGCGACGCGCAAGCCGGACGCCGCGCCCTATCTGACGTGCGTTGAGCGGGCGGGAGGTTCTGTTGAGGCGTCATTTTTAATCGGCGATACGGAAACCGACGTGAAAACCGCGCGCGCTGTCGGGGTGCCGTGCGTTTTGGTGAGCTTTGGTCCAGAGGGGCCGGGCATTGCGCGTCTGACGCCGGATGCGATGCTGGACCGGTATGAGGATTTGGATCGGATCACAGAGGTTTTGTTGCGAAAGTAATGAGTTAGGCGGCGAAGCTCTTTATGATGTCCCACGCAACAAGGATACCGAGGCCGCAAAACAGCGCTCCGAACAGCAGTGACATGGCGAAACTTGCGCGCTGAAATGCGGCCATAACCGGACCAGCTGAGAAAAACAGTGCTGCAAAGCCGTTCAGAACCGCGCCGAGCACGCCGATTTGCAGTGCGATGACGATCATCAGCCAGCGCGGGCCGTCGGGTGGGATAAAGGCTGTGAGAATCGAGCCGAAGAACAACACGGCTTTGGGATTGGTCATCATCACCAGATAGGCCGTGCGAAAAGGCGCGGTTGTGGCCGGAGACGCTATGTCAGGCGTAAGGTTGAAAACGCCTCCAAGGCGCGCTGCGCGAAAGGCGTTGACGCCGAGATAGATCAGATAGGCCGCGCCGATGACCCGCAGGGCCAGAAAGAGGGGCGGGAAGACCTCGAAAATGACGGCGATCCCGGAAACCGCAACGAATGACCATGTAAGCGCGCCGGCGGCGATGCCCATCGCCGCGCGCAATCCTGCGGTCCTGCCGGATGTGACCGAGGCTGTGATGATTGTCAGGTGGTTTGGCCCCGGCAATGCCCATCCGATGGTCTGAATGACGCCGATTGGGATCAGAATTGCAAGAAGAGCAGCGGTGTCCATGGTATATGCTTAAAGAGGTTGCGTCGCGCTGCATAGCGTTGAGTGTGGGTGGAATTGACCGGGATGGCGTTTCTCGGTATTAACTGAACAAGCGTTCAATAAAGTGAGGACAGGCAATGTTCACCGCCTCAATGCGGTTCGATCTGGGCGAAGATGTCGGGGTGTTGCGCGATATGGTGCATCGTTGGGCGCAGGATCGCGTCAAGCCGATTGCCGGTGAGATTGATGTTTCGAACACATTTCCACACGGGCTTTGGGCCGAAATGGGCGCGTTGGGCCTGCTTGGGATCACGGTCGACGAGGCCTATGGCGGCGCGGGCCTTGGGTATCTGGCGCATACAGTTGCGGTCGAAGAGATCGCGCGGGCGAGCGCGTCGGTGTCGTTGTCGTATGGTGCGCATTCCAACCTTTGTGTGAACCAGATCCATCTGAACGGAACGGACGCGCAAAAGGCGCAGTATTTGCCCAAACTGGTATCGGGTGCGCATGTGGGGGCTTTGGCGATGTCCGAGGCGGGCGCGGGGTCGGACGTTGTGTCGATGAGCTTGCGCGCGGAAAAGCGGAATGGGCATTACCGGCTGAATGGCACGAAATACTGGATCACCAATGGCCCTGATGCGGATGTTCTGGTGGTCTACGCCAAGACAGATCCTGAGGCGGGGGCCAAGGGGATCACTGCGTTTATCATTGAAAAAGAGATGGTTGGGTTTTCGACATCGGCGCATTTTGACAAATTGGGGATGCGCGGCTCGAACACGGCAGAGCTGGTGTTTGAAGGCGTTGAGGTGCCGTTTGAGAACGTCCTTGGGGAAGACGGGCGCGGTGTGCGGGTTCTGATGTCGGGTCTGGATTACGAGAGGGTTGTTTTGTCGGGGATTGGTCCCGGCATCATTGCGGCCTGTCTGGATGAAGTCATGCCCTATGTCACCAGCCGCAAGCAGTTTGGCCAGCCGATTGGGTCGTTCCAACTGATGCAGGGCAAGATCGCGGATATGTATACGGCGCTGAATTCTGCGCGGGCCTATGTTTATGAGGTCGCCAAGGCCTGTGATCGGGGCGACGTGACGCGGGCGGATGCGGCGGCGTGTTGTTTGTATTCAGCCGAGGTTGCGATGAGCCAGGCGCATCAGGCGGTGCAAGCGATGGGCGGGGCCGGGTTTATGGCGGATGCGCCTGTTGCGCGGCTCTTTCGTGACGCAAAGTTGATGGAGATCGGCGCCGGCACGTCGGAAATCCGACGCATGCTGATTGGGCGCGAATTGGTGGGGGCGATGGTGTGAGGGGTGTTTGGGTGATTGGGGGCTTGCTGGCTCTGGTCGCCGTTCCGGCGCAGGCCGACGATGGGTTTCCTCTGACCGAGCGCGAGGCGAAGCTGGAGGGCTGCGTGCAGACGGCGCGCGACATTGGTGCGGAGGTCGGGATTTGTGAAGGCGCGGTGTTGGAGTTGTGTCTGGCCGATTTGACGCCGGAGGCGGCGGCAGGTTTGGAAGGCTTCATGTGCTTGCAGGAGGAAGTCTTCGCCTGGGACAACGTCACTTTGCGGGCGTCGCATGACTATGTGACCCTGATCGAGGGGCGGGCGGATATATCGCATGAGCCGTTCGTGGCCGAGATGGGCGAACGACTGGCGGCGGAAACCGAGACCTGTCTCGATTTCCCGACCGGGCAGGAGGCCCTTGTGCTGGACTGCCAGATTTACTGGGCGATTGATCGTTTGTCGTGGGTCTATGGGCTGTCAGAGGCGGCGCGGCAATGAGCATGTCGCCCTATATCAAAATGCCGAGGCAGGTCGTGCGAGCGACGATTGTTTTGTGTGTTGGCGCGGCGGCCTTCGGGTTGTGGCTGGGCAATCAAAGCGTGCCGAGCGAGACGGATGTGATCAAGGCGGGGGCGGCTTTTTTCGTGGCGGAAACGGGCGGCGATGCGATGGAGTGCGTCGGGGTGCCAGGGACGGGGTTGGTCTGGATTGCCGTGCGCTGCGGCAGTGAGGCGGACGTGCGGGTTTACTTGTTCAGTCGTCAGGGTACTTTGATGGTGCAAGAGGGCGGGCCGGAGGCATGAGGGCGTTTGGCGTATTGATGTCGCGGATGTCGGGGTTTCAGTGCACCAACTGCAGTGCGCCTTTGCCCTATTTTCCTTTGTTGTCGACGATGGAGACCGCGCGTGGCGGGCCTCAGGGCGAGACCGTGACTTGCGCGGCGTGTCAGGCGGATATGCAGTTGGGATGGAGTTACCGCGAGCGCAGTTTGTGGCGCTGGTTTATCGGGATATTGCCGGAAATCGCTGTGATGGTGGCGGTCCTTACAATTGTGCAGTGGCTTTTGGAGGCACCGGATGTGTCGGCGTGGTTTGCCGCAGCCGTGGTTTTGATTACGGCGGCTCTTTTTTTGCCGCTGGTGATGGTGATGGCGATTTTGGAGAATCGACTGAATTATCGGGTTCAGGCCGCAGACCCCCTATATGATGGTAGGGATGATGCCGAACGAAAGGACACAGTGTGACAGAGATCAACCGTGACGGACCGCTTGAGCGGGTGTTGGATGCGCAGGATGCCTATCGTCGGTCGAGACCCGCCGCGCTGCCGCGTCTGATGCGGTCGGTGGCGCGTCCTGTTGGGCTTTTGACGCATAGGTTGATCCCAGCGGAAGCCATTGAAATCGCGATACGGGGGGCGGATTGGGCAGCTTCAAGTTCGATCCGTAAGGCTGCAGTTTCGCATGATTTTTCGGATCTTGAGGCCTGCGAGGAAGCGGCGGCAGAGGTGCGGCGCTGGGCGTTGGGATACGCGGCAACGGGGGGCGGCGCTGCGGGGGCGTTTGGAGCCTTGGGGCTGGCGATTGATGTGCCTGCGACGATTGCTTTGGCGCTGCGCACCGTGCGCTTGACGGGTTTGTGTTATGGGTTTGGCAGCGACGGTGAGGCCGAGCGGGTTTATGTGTTGGACGTGCTCAATCTTGCGGGCGCGAATTCGGCGGAGGAAAAGGCCGATGCGATTGAACGTCTGCGACGCGAGCGTCAGGAAATTGACCCCGACAGCTGGCAGAAGATCGTAAAACTGACAGGACAGACGACGGGGTCTTTGGCGGCGACACGCCGGGTTGCGACGACACTGGGTGTGAACTTGTCGACGCGCAAAATTGCACAACTTACGCCGATTATCGGGGCGGCGGTTGGGGCGGGCGTGAACGCGGCGTTTCAAAACGATGTTGCAGCGGCGGCGCGGTTTGGATTTCGCGCGCGATGGCTTGAAGTGAACGAGCGCATGATCGACGGCGAGATTGATGCAAAAGGGGCGGGAAATTGAAGTCAATTCTGGTTGGGATCCTGCTGGCGTCGCCCGCAGTGGCGCAAGATGTCTCGTTCTCGATCTCGGGAACCGAAGCCTGTCTGGCGGGGGCGGTCGGCGTCGAACGGCTGGTCTGCATCGGTGTTTCGGCCAACGCCTGCATGGAGACGACGGATGGTTCCAGCACAGTGGGAATGGGGTTTTGTCTGGGCCGGGAGCTTGGCTTTTGGGATGCGCGGTTGAATGCGACCTATAGGACGCTCCGGCACGTCGAGCGGGATCTGATGGCAGAAGCAACAAAACTTGAATTGAGAGTGCCGGATAGCGAGGCTGCATTGCGCGACATGCAGCGGTCCTGGATGGGATTTCGGGACGCGGTTTGCGCTTATGAGTTCTCTACCTGGGGCGGCGGCTCGGGGGGCGGACCTGCAAGTGCGGCCTGTTTGATGGAGTTGACGGCGCAACAGTCCCTGATGCTGGAAGATCGGCTGGAGGCGCGTCGCAGATGAAGCTGTTATCAGCGATTTCAACGGCTTCTGAGGCGTTTCGCACCAATGAAGCGGCGCATTTGGCGGCACTTAAGGTGGCATCCGACGCCGCCGCTTTGGCCGCGAAGGGCGGTGGCGGCAAGGCGCAGGAGCGGCATGTCGCGCGCGGGAAGATGTTGCCGCGCGACCGGGTGGCGGGACTTTTGGATCCGGGCTCGGCTTTTCTCGAGATAGGCGCGACGGCTGCGCATGACATGTATGAGGGCGCGGCTCCGGGGGCTGGGGTGATCGCGGGCATCGGGCGTGTGCAGGGCCTGGATGTGATGGTCGTTTGCAACGATGCGACGGTGAAGGGTGGGACGTATTACCCGATGTCGGTCAAAAAGCATCTGCGCGCGCAAGAGATCGCCGAGGCCTGCCATTTGCCTTGTGTGTATCTGGTGGATTCGGGTGGCGCGAACCTGCCCAATCAGGACGAGGTGTTCCCGGATCGAGATCACTTTGGCCGGATTTTCTATAATCAGGCGCGCATGTCGGCGGCGGGGATCGCCCAAATTGCCGTGGTGATGGGGTCTTGCACGGCGGGTGGGGCCTATGTGCCTGCCATGTCGGATGTGACGATTATCGTGAAAGATCAGGGGACTATTTTTCTGGCGGGGCCGCCTTTGGTGCAAGCGGCGACGGGTGAGATTGTGACGGCGGAGGATTTGGGCGGCGGGGATGTGCATACGCGGCTCTCGGGTGTGGCCGATTATCTGGCCGAAGATGATGCGCATGCTTTGGCGCTGGCGCGTCAAGCCGCGGGGAATTTGAACCGGCGAGTGCCGGACACGGTGGTCTGGGCCAGTCCCGAAGAACCGGCATATGATCCGGGCGAATTGCTGGGCGTTGTGCCGGGGGATTTGCGCGAGGCCTATGATTGCCGCGAAGTGATCGCGCGGTTGGTGGATGGGTCTCGGTTCGATGAATTCAAGGCGCGGTTTGGCGAGACCTTGGTTTGTGGGTTTGCCCATGTGAAGGGCTGCCCTGTGGGTATCATCGCCAACAACGGAGTGTTGTTCGCCGAAAGTGCCGAGAAGGGCGCGCATTTTGTGGAATTGTGTTCGCAGCGGCGTATCCCGTTGGTGTTCCTGCAAAATATCACCGGCTTTATGGTCGGTCGGGCCTATGAGAACGCCGGGATCGCGCGGGCGGGGGCAAAGATGGTGACCGCAGTTGCGACGACGAGCGTGCCGAAAATCACGATGATTGTGGGCGGCTCGTTCGGGGCCGGGAACTACGGGATGGCGGGGCGTGCGTATTCGCCCCGGTTCCTGTGGACATGGCCGAACTCCCGTATTTCGGTGATGGGCGGCGCGCAGGCGGCAGGGGTTCTGGGGTCGGTGAAGCGCGCGTCGGTCGAGCGGTCCGGCGGGGTGTGGTCGGACGAGGAAGAGGCGGCGTTCAAGGCCCCGACGGTGGAGATGTTCGAGCGGCAGTCGCATCCCTTGTATGCCTCGGCACGGCTTTGGGATGATGGGATCATTGACCCGAGAAAATCGCGCGACGTGCTGTTTTTGAGCCTGAAGGCCGCGTTGAATGCGCCGATTGAGGAGACTCGTTTTGGCGTGTTTCGGATGTGATTTTGAGAGGTCGGTTTGGCGTCGGTATCACGTCGGTATCGCGTTGGGGGTGGGATTGATCGTGCGGTTTTTTGCCTCCGGCGAACCTCTCACACATTGCGTGCAATGTGTTGTCGGGCGGCGCGTGTATGCAGTCGCCGTAGGTATTTTGAAAAGGGTGAAATGGGATGGCTTTGACGCGCAAAGATGTGGGGGCGCGTTTGATCTGGGCTTTTGCGGGCTTTGGAATTGCTGCCTGCGCCGCTGAGATTGACGCGGTGCCGGATGTGGTGGCGTCGCGGGCAAATTCTTGCGAAATCACGCGGGTGGTGGATGGTGACATTGTGGATATTTCCTGTGGTGGCGTGGCAGACCGGGTGCGATTGATAGGCTTTGACACGCCGGAGAGCTTTCGCGCCCAATGTCGATCAGAGCAGCGTCGTGCGCTTGCCGCAACGCAGTATCTGAGCGTGCAGATTGCGCAGGCAGGCGACATTGCTTTCGGGTTTCAAGGGCGGGATCGGTATGATCGCCGTCTTGCGGTGATGCGGCTTGATGGGCGCGATGTGGCGCGGATCATGGTCGCGGCGGGACATGCACGGGTTTATGACGGCGGGCGCAGGCAAGGATGGTGCGGATGAGGATTGACACGCTTTTGATTGCGAACCGGGGCGAGATTGC
>JARFRG010000257.1 GCA_029287375.1 Boseongicola sp.
GAAATCGCTCGGGCGATTCTGAAGGAGATCCGCGAGCGGCTTGGGTTTTTGAACAATGTCGGGCTTGAGTATCTGACGCTATCGCGCAATGCGGGGACGTTATCTGGTGGGGAAAGCCAACGGATCAGATTGGCGAGTCAAATTGGGTCCGGCCTGACCGGTGTGCTGTATGTGCTGGATGAGCCGTCTATCGGGTTGCATCAGCGTGATAATGATCGGCTGCTTTTGACGCTGAAAAACCTGCGTGATCAAGGCAATACGGTGATTGTTGTCGAGCACGACGAGGAAGCAATTCGCGAGGCGGACTATGTGTTTGATATCGGGCCGGGCGCAGGTGTGCATGGCGGTGAGGTCGTGGCACATGGCTCGGTCGCGAAGATAATCGCGAACAAGAAAAGCATTACCGGAGATTATCTGGCCGGTCGCCGCAAGATCGATGTGCCGAACGAGCGGCGAGTTGGAAATAAGAAGGCGGTGAAGGTCGTGAAGGCGACTGGGAATAATCTGAAGGAGGTGACGGCGGAGTTCCCTCTTGGGATGTTTGTCTGCGTGACGGGTGTTTCCGGCGGTGGAAAGTCGACCCTGACGATTGAGACGTTGTTTAAAACGGCGTCGATGCGCCTGAACGGCGCGCGCCAGACGCCAGCGCCCTGTGAGACGATCCGGGGTTTGGAACACCTCGACAAAGTGATTGATATCGACCAGCGCCCAATCGGGAGGACGCCGAGATCCAACCCGGCCACCTATACCGGGGCGTTTACGCCTATTCGCGACTGGTTTGCGGGTTTGCCTGAGTCGAAAGCACGCGGATATAAGCCGGGTCGTTTCTCGTTCAACGTCAAAGGTGGACGATGTGAGGCGTGCCAGGGGGACGGTGTCATCAAGATTGAGATGCACTTTTTGCCGGATGTCTATGTGACCTGCGAGACATGTAAGGGCGCGCGCTATAACCGCGAGACGCTGGAAATTCGGTTCAAGGGTAAATCGATTGCAGATGTTCTCGATATGACGGTTGAGGATGCGCAGATTTTCTTCAAGGCTGTGCCGTCGATCCGCGAGAAAATGGACGCGCTGATGCGGGTCGGGCTTGGGTATATCAAGGTCGGTCAGCAGGCGACGACGCTCTCTGGTGGAGAGGCGCAGCGGGTGAAGCTGTCGAAGGAACTGGCAAAGCGTTCAACCGGGCGGACGTTGTATATTCTGGATGAGCCGACGACTGGATTGCATTTTGAAGATGTGCGCAAGTTATTGGAAGTGCTGCATCAATTGGTGGATCAAGGCAATTCCGTCATCGTGATTGAGCACAATCTTGATGTTGTCAAAACAGCCGATTGGGTGATCGATATTGGTCCCGAAGGCGGCGATGGCGGGGGCGAGATCGTGGCCGTGGGAACGCCGGAAACGGTGGCGGCGGCCAAGGGCTCGCACACGGGGCATTATTTGGCCGAGATGTTGGGGATCGCTCAGGTTGCGGCAGAGTGACTTAACCTAAAATGAGATCCGCGAGGCGGATAAAGTCGATAACCTCTTTGGTTTCGCGATCAACTTTGACCAGGCTGCCGCCAATTCGCACATAGTCGGAGGACGCGTTTCGCGGCAAGCGATACCAGTCATTGCCTTGCCGCAGGACCGGGCCGTCGCTGGTGTTAACTACGATGTACTCACGGCCATTGAGAATAACGCGGTCACCGGTGCGCAATACGATATAGTCATCATCGTTGATCCGATCCCCGACGTCGTAGCCGCGATCTTTGGCGGTTACGCCTTTCTTGGCGAGACCCGGGGGGACGCAGGCAGGCGTTTTTTTGGCGAGGCCGGGCGGGCAGTTTTTGGTGCCTTTTCCGGCGGCATGAAGATCAAGCGGTGCTGCCATGAGAATCAAGGCGATGAGGGGTGTGAAGTATTTCATTCTGCGTCTCCGGGGTTTCCAAATGGTTATCAACCGGTCCGGGCGAAAATATGGCGGGGCCTCAGGCGTCCAGGTCGATCCACACCGGCACATGATCTGAAGGTTTTTCGCGGCCCCGAACCGCGCTTTCAATCCAGCATTCGTTAAGCAGATCAGCGGCTTGGGGTGTCAAAAGGTGATGGTCAATGCGGATGCCGTCGTTGCGGTTCCAGGCCCCGGCCTGATAGTCCCAGAAGGAGTAGTGGCCGGGCGCTTGGGTGCGCGCGCGGAAGGCCTCGGTGAAGCCCAAATTCAGGATTTCGCGGTAGGCCGCGCGGGTTTCGGGGCGTGCGAGCGCGTCGGTTTGCCAGACTTGCGGATTGGCGGCGTCTTCGTCTTGTGGGATGACGTTGTAATCGCCACACATAATCGCGGGTTCTTCTGCCTTTAGAAGGGCTTGCGCGCGGGTCTTAAGGCGCGCCATCCAGGCGAGTTTGTAGTCGTATTTGGGGCCAGGATTTGGATTGCCGTTGGGCAGGTATAACCCGCAGACGCGGACCGGTTTTTTGTCGCCGATGACGGTCGCTTCGATCCAGCGGGCTTGTTCATCACTGTCGTCGCCTGGCAGGCCGCGCCGAATATCCTCGAGAGGCAGTCGCGACAAGATTGCCACGCCGTTGAAGGATTTTTGTCCATGCGTTTCAACGGAGTAGCCCATGTCTTCGAAGTGTTCGCGGGGGAAGTTCTCATCTATGGATTTGATTTCCTGCAGGAGAGCGACGTCGGGTTTCTGGTCATTGAGCCAGTCCGTCAGCGCGCCAATGCGGGCCTTGATGCCGTTGATGTTGAAGGTCGCAATGCGCATGGTTTTTCCCCTGTTACAAATGGTTTTGAGCCATGTTTGAGGGGCGTTCAAGGGCGTATCGGTATTGCGTCGGTATCACGTCGGTATTGCGTCGGTGCGCGCGCGCGGTGGATTGGCGATTGGTTAAGAGATTTCGGACCTCCGGTGGAGGTATTTTAGAAAGGGTGAAATGGGAGGGGAGTGGTGCGC
>JARFRG010000253.1 GCA_029287375.1 Boseongicola sp.
TCGTCGTTCATTTCTTAAGAACACGGCTATCGGCGGCACAGCTGCTGTCGCAACAACTGCACTTGCCGCTCCGGCTTATGCTCAAGGCAAGCGTACACTCACGCTTGTGACAACATGGGGCCGCGGCCTTGCTGGCGTGCATGATGCCGCACAGCGTGCAGCTGACTCGATCACTTCAATGACCGATGGCGATTTGACCATCGACCTAAAGGCCGCCGGCGAACTTGTTGGCGCTTTCGAGGTCTTTGATGCCGTGACCTCTGGTCAGGCCGACATGTACCACGGCGCGGACTACTACTTCGTAAACCAGCATCCAGGCTATGCATTCTTCACGGCGGTGCCATTCGGCATGACTTCGCAGGAGCAATTCAACTGGTACTATCAGGACGGCGGTAAAGAGCTTCATGACGAGCTCGGTCAGATATTCGGCCTGAAGTCGTTCCTCGCAGGCGACACTGGTGCACAAGCGGGCGGTTGGTTTTCCAACGAAATCACCGGTCCAGAGGACTTCCAAGGTCTGAAGTTCCGCATGCCCGGTCTGGGCGGCGCAGCTCTTGGAAAAATGGGCGCTTCTGTTCAGAACCTTCCTGGAGCTGAAGTGTATCAAGCACTTGCCTCTGGCGCGATCGACGGAACCGAGTGGATTGGTCCTTGGGCAGATGAGAAAGCTGGCTTCCAAGAGATCACAAAAATCTACTACACTGCTGGTTTCCACGAGCCATCCGCAGGCTTGACCCTTGCGACAAACCGTGACGTTTTTGAGAGCCTGTCACCTGCTCACCAGAAGGTCATTGAAGTCGCAGCAGCCGAAGCGCACAGCTGGAACCTCACACAGTTCCTCGCCAACAACGGTGCAGCTTTGCAGCGTCTTCAGTCTGGCGGTGTTACGGTCCGTGAATTCCCTGATAGCGTTTGGGATGCGATGGGCGCAGCAGCGCAGGAAGTTCTCGACGAGAACATGGGCGACGAGCTGTTTAAGAAGATTTACGACAGCATGCGTACGTCGATGGCGTCTTCTTCCGGCTGGATCAACCGTTCGATCAACACCTACGCCGCTCAGCGCGATCGCGTATTGGGCTGATCGCTCATACCAATTCTCAGGGGGCCCTTGCTTTGGGCCCTCTGATCACCTTTTCTAAACCTTAACGAAAACCAACCGGGGGACGGGTCTTGGTCGAGGGTATCATCTGGTTTTTCCAGAATATCGCACTGGCGTTCTACAACTTCTTCTACGCATTAACCCATCCCGGACTGTGGCTGGATTGGTCAGACAAAGAAGCGCTGATGCGCTTTATCTACTACGGCGGTTCCGTCGAATTGTTCTTCGTCATTTTTACCGCCTTCCTTGTCTTTACCGCCGTCGGCATGTGGAAAAACAATCTGCTTTGGGGCGCGGTGCGCGTCATGGAAGGATTTGCCAATGGGCTTGGCCGCATCTTTGCATGGGCTGGTCTTTTGATGGTCCTGCAACAGATCATCATCATATTTATGCAGCGCGTGTTTGCCGCTTCGGAGATTTCCATTGGGTTCGGTAAAGCCCTGACATACGACGTCAGCTGGTGGGCCGAAGAGCTTAAATTCTATAACGCATTGGTCGTCACACTCTGCGTGACCTATACCTTTGTGCAAGGCGGCCACGTGCGCGTAGACCTTGTTTATTCCGCTGTGAAATTCCGCACCAAACGCATGATCGACATGTTCGGTTCACTGTTCTTCATGATGCCGGTCGCGGTCATCACGTGGATGTACGGCTGGTATTTCCTTTGGCGGCATCTCGTCGTGCCGAACCCGTCGGCGTCAGACTCACTTGAGCGCCTGCTCCAGAAATCCCGCGCGTTGCGATGGAACGTCGAAACCATAGGTTTCAGCCCGAACGGCTTTAACGCCTATTTTCTCTTTAAGGTGCTGTTGGTCGCTTATGCAGGCCTCGTCTTTCTTCACGCCATCGCATTCTTCTATCGCTCATATCTTGAGTGGAAAGAGGGCGAAGCGAGCGAAGGAAAATACCTCGACAGAGACAAGCTTGGCGACGAAGACGCCGAACTTGCCGCGAATATACATTAAGGGGCTGGCAGATGTTTCTTGGACTAGATGGCGTCGAGATCGGCCTTCTGATTGTGTTACTTAGCCTTTTTGGCGGTATTCTCTCGGGCTTTCCGGTCGCTTTTGCCATCGGTGGATCTGCGATCATATCGTTTGGGATTATCGCGGGTCTCGATAGCGCCGGTCTGCTGATCCATCAGGCAATCGACACGGGCTCAACGGCCTATGCCGGGCTGATTGCCGAAGGCGTCAGACCGGATGCGATATCCGTCTTCCGATTTCCAGAATTACCGCGCATTGGCGAACCCGTGTTCCCTCAAGGTTGGGAGATAGCGCTGGATCGCAACATTTCGTTCGTTGTGAACCGGATGAACGAGCGCGTGCTGGCCGGGCAATCTATTGAAACGCTTCTTGCGGTTTTGATGTTTGTTCTTATGGGGATCACGCTTGAGCGTTCAAAAATCGCAAACGATCTACTTTTGACAATGGCGCGGGTGTTCGGCCCACTGCCGGGCGGTCTCGCGGTCTCTATTGTGGTCGTGGGCGCCTTCCTTGCCGCATCGACTGGTATTGTTGGTGCGACGGTTGTGACGATGGGGCTGTTGGCCCTTCCGACGATGTTGCGCAACAATTATTCGCCCGAATTGGCGACCGGCGTTATCGCTGCGTCGGGGACATTGGGTCAGATCATCCCACCATCTATCGTGATTGTTCTTTTGGGCACTCTGGCCGGCGACCTCTATTCAGCGGCTCAAGAGGAACGCGCGCAACTTGTCGGCTGCTCCGACGCATTGACGTATCTCGGTGAGCCTGCGGTTGTGTCCGTCGGCACGCTTTTCCAGGCGGCCTTGCTGCCCGGCATCATGCTTGCTGTTCTCTACGCGCTCTATGCTTTTGGCTATGCATTGCTGAACCCGTCGAAAGCGCCCGCAGTCGAGCTTGGGTCCACGAACAGCGAAGTCATCACGCGCGGCGAAAGCCTGACTTGGTTCCTCGGGGTGCCTGTCGCTTTGATCGCAGGTTTGATGATCTTGTCCACTGCGGGGGTGATCGGCAGCCAGAATGTTCTTGTCGACGGCTTCTCGAAGGCAGGCCAAACCGCAAGCCTTCGCACGAATGTTCCGCCTGAATGTCAGACCGCGATGATCGATCTGCATGGGCAAGAGGCCTGGGATGCCGCAATCGCCGAACAGCAGGTCATTGATGACGCTGGCGGCGTTACGCAGGCGGTCGCACTTACCGACGAACAGCGCGTCGAACAGCTCGCCGAAAACATCAACGATGCCGCACCTATCGGCACGGGCGTCGCGATTGGCCTCGTCCTTTTGGCGCTTATCCTGACGACGGCGCGTGGAATTTCACCATCGTCTGATCCGCGTCCTCTTTGGATCGGACTTGCGGCACTCGCAGTGGGTTTGCTGGTAGATGCAATGTTCATATCACCGGTCACTTCGCCGAGTGTGACGGTGCTTATTCTGGCGATCCCGTTGATCGTCGCTTTCTGGGCTTGTCGTTATGGTTTTGGTCTTTTGGCCCGCAACGAGTTGCTCCGCGTGGTCTTTCCACCGCTGGTCTTGATCGTGGCTGTTCTGGGGTCGATCCTTGGCGGCATCACGAACCCGACACCTGCAGCCGCTCTTGGAGCGGGTGGCGCCATCATGCTCGCGGCCTACCGCAAACTGCGCGACGAAGAAAAATCTGGCAAGATCATCATTATGTCGACCTTTGCGGTGATCATCATGATCCTTGTGGGCGTTAACTTTGATTTGCGCATTACCCAATCCGTGGTGGGCTTTGAGAATTGGGTGGCCTTCATCGTTGCGAAAGGCGCATATCTTTTTGCTCTGTTTGGGTTGCTGTTCGGCTGTTGGACGTTGTTCCGCTCTGGCGTGCTGTCACCGGTGGTTCGAGAGACGGCCAAAGTCACCTCGATGGTCTTCACCATCCTGATCGGTTCGCAATTGCTCAATCTCGTCGTGATCTCATTCGGCGGCGAGCATTACATCCAGCAATTCTTGCGCAGCTTTGACAACGAGTTCCGCGTTTTCTTAATGGTGATGCTTGTCTTGTTCGTGCTGGGCTTCGTTCTCGATTTTCTCGAGATTATCTACATCGTCGTGCCTATCGTCGGGCCAGTGATTTACGGCGGCACCTTTGATCCGAAATGGGTCACGATCATGATCGCGGTCAACCTGCAGACATCGTTCCTGACACCGCCCTTTGGGTTTGCGCTGTTCTATTTGCGAGGTGTGGCCCCCCCGGAAGTGACGACGCAGCACATCTATCGCGGGGTCATTCCGTTCGTGCTCATTCAAGTGTTTGGCTTGGCGCTTTTGTGGTCCTTCCCGTCGATTGTCACGATCGTCCCTGACCTGATCCCTAACTGATCAAATAAAAATACCGCGCCTTTCACGGGCGCGGTTCTTCCTTGTCAGGTTGGAAATGCCGGAACTTAGCTTTGCGTGGGTCGGCTATCTGGCAGATTTATTCGTGCCACCTGTTCCGCAATCGGATCGGTCGAAAGGGGATGCGTGTCTGATGAATAATCAGACGGATCGCCGATATCGCGCCACTCACCCCGGTGATATATCTCCAAAGACGAAAACTTTGCTTTGTAGCCCATCTTTGATGAGCCTGGCACCCAGTAGCCCAGATAGACATACGGAAGCCCGGCATCCCGTGCGATGTCGATATGGTCCATGATCACATAGGTACCCAGCGAAGATCCTGCGTATTTTGGATCGTAAAAGCTGTAGACCATACTCAGACCGTCATCCAAGACATCTGTCAGGGAGACTGCCGCGAGTTCCTTTTCACCGTCCTCATCGTCAACCGTGTATTCAATCACACGGCTTCTGATCGGTGTCTCTTCGATCATCGCGGCAAATTCGAAGATATCCATGTCTGCCATGCCGCCATCTGCGTGTCGGCTGTCGAGATAGCGGCGAAACAGGG
>JARFRG010000030.1 GCA_029287375.1 Boseongicola sp.
CCAGTTTGTCCTCGGGGTGAGGTCAAGCAGCGGTTGTCCGCAGCGGTGATTTTGCCGTTTGCGGAAAGTATATTCTTTCCAATGACTTAAATCGAAATCAGGCGCGCCGAAGCGTTGCCTGACACACATTGGAGTATGGGATATGGGCGTGAAGTCTAGCCTTTTGGTAACCGTCGCGGCGATCGTGCCGCAGGTGGTATTGTCACAGGATGTGATCGAGTTGGACGAGGCGTTTGTCTTTTCCGGTCTGGTCCCGGTCGAAGTGAACCGCACCGGATCGACTGTTGAGGTTCTGGACGCCGCTGATCTTGAGGATCACGGACAAAGCGTTCAGGAGGCGTTGACGCGACTGCCGGGCGTAAGCGTTGTTGCCAACGGGGGACTTGGTCAGGAAAGCACTTTGGTGATCCGGGGTCTGGGCGAAACCTACATCGGCGTGACCTATGACGGGATCGAGTTGACCGACCCGGCGGCGCCAACGAACACCTTTGCCTTTGGCCAACTCAGCCGTGCGCAAGCGGGCCGCGTCGAACTTGCCAAAGGAACGCAGACGGCTGTTTACGGCTCGGATGCGATTGCGGGCACGGTGAATATCACAAGCTGGCGGCCGGAAAAGGACGGCGTTTCGTATCGCTCGAATGTCGAAGTGGGAAGCTTTGGCACCTATTCAGGATCGGTAAGCATGGGTCAGCGGAGCGACACGGCCGAGGTTGCGTTCACACTGTCGCGCATCACGTCTGACGGCTATGCGGCAGACAATTTCGACGACGAGGCGGACGGATTTCGCCAGACGGTTCTCAGCTTTTCACTGGAAGGTGAAGTGTCTGAAGCCGTTGATGCAGGTGTGACGCTGTTTCATTCGGACGACGAAACCGAATACGACGCGTTTGGCAATACAATCGGCTTGTCGGACGGCGAGCGCACCGGTATCCGTGCGTTTGTTCAGACCAGCACCGGCGCGATTGACCACGAGATTGCGCTGTCGTTCTTTACAGGGCGTCGCGACGAAATCAGTGCATTTGGCCCGTTCCCTTTTGAGGGCAAACGCGAAAAGCTGGAATACATCGGTCGAACCAGTATTGGTGCAAATGCCAAACTGGCCTTTGGCGCGGATTGGACAGAAGAAGTGTCTTCTGCTGGCGGAACGGCGTTTGCGGACGAAAACGGAGGCCTTTTCGGAGAGATCACCTATGCGTTGTCGGATCAAACTGACCTGTCGCTGTCGCTTCGCCATGACCTTTACTCGGACTTTGACGATCAAACCACTGGCCGGATCGCGGCTGTGCGGCGGTTTGGAAACGGCGTGACGGTAAAAGGGACGCTTGGCACCGGGTACCGCGCGCCGTCCCTTCAGGAACGCTTTGGTTTCGGGGGCGACGCGACTTTTGTGCCAGAGGAAAGCCTTGGCGGCGACTTTGGCGTGATGAAAGACTATGCGTCCGGATCCTTTGGGCTGACTGTGTTCTATACGGAAATCGACAGTCTGATCCGGTATGATCGTTCGACGTTCTCGCTCTTTCAGCTGCCCGGCACGACAACGACACGAGGCGTTGAACTGGCGAGTGATTGGCAGTTCGGGGCGGTGACAGTTTACGGCAACTACACTTATACGGACGCGGAAACTGATGGTGCGCGGTTGGTCCGGGTGCCGCGTCACGATCTGACGCTGGGGGCGGAAACCCTGCTTGTCGGTGCGTGGTCGGGCAGCGCGGACGTTCGGATGGTGCGAGATCTGCTTGATGTAGACGGTGCTGGCAACTCGGTCGCTCTGGACGATTTCAGTGTGGTAAACCTTGGGCTGCGGTACGACATCAGCGATACGACCGAGGCCTATCTGCGGCTGGAAAACGTATTGGACGAAGACTACCAGACCACGCTTGGCTATGATGCGCCGGGTCGGTCCGTCTTTGTGGGGTTGAGTGCGTCGTTCTAGAGCATCCCTGAAAATATTGGCTCTGGCGGGGGGACTTGCCGGGGCCACGTCCGTGTGGGCCGCCGATGGACCGGCGCGCGTGGTGTCGATGAACCTGTGCACGGACCAGTTGGCGATGATGCTGGCGGGACCGGGGCAGTTGGTATCAGTCAGCCGGATCGCGCTTGATCCGCTATCGTCGGCGATGGCCGTTGAGGCGGCAGCATATCGGATCAATACGGGCGGGGCAGAAGAAATATATGCCATGGCGCCTGATCTGGTGCTGGGCGGGGTTTATACCGATCCGTTCGCGGTGCAGATGTTGCGCGATCTTGGCATTCCGGTCGAGCAATTCCCGATCGTTTCGTCGATGTCGGATATCCCGGATGTGGTGCGCGAGATGGGCCGACTGCTGGGGCGCGACGCGGCAGCCGAGGTTATGGCGCGCGAAGTCACAGCCGGACTTGCAGAGGTCGAAGGCATTGAAGCGTCGGACGCGCCCGAGGCGGCGTTCTTTTTTGCCAACGGCTATTCGATGGGGGCCGGAACGCTGAGCCATGACATCATTTCCCGCGCCGGGTTTACGAACCTGGCCGAGCGTCTGGGACGCCGTGGCGGCGGGCGGTTGTCTTTGGAAGAACTGCTGTTGAACAGGCCTGATGTCTTGGTCACCGGGCAACCCTATCCGGCGGCTTCACGGTCTGAGGATATCATGACCCATTCGGCATTGGAGGGCATTCCTCGGGTGGCAAGCGGGCCAGAGTGGGTGTGCGGCACGCCTTTGACGCTGCGCGCACTGGAACGAATGGTGGCGGTGCGCGAGGCTCTGGAGTAACTCCGTTGCTTGCGGTCAGTCCGGCGCAATCGTGGTTTATGGGGATACCAGCGGAAAGCTCAGGACGTATCGCGTTGCGCGCGAGACGCGTGCGTTCATCATGTGATCGCGAGTATGCAAAGCGCCACGGCGAGAAGCCCGATTGCGCGCAAATAGAGTGTGAGAGCCCGTTCAATATCGACCGCTGAGGGGTCGGGCGCTCCCGAGTTCACAAACGGGTCGCCATGTGGCCCTTCCGGGTCGTTGTGTGGTCCCGACAGTCGAATGTTAAGCGCGCCTGCCATCGCGGCTTGGGGCCACCCAGCATTTGGAGAGCGATGCGAGCCCGCGTGTTGAAACGTGACTTTGAGGGCGCGAAGGGGGTTAGGTTGCACGGCTGCGATAAAAAGCGCAGTCAGGCGCGCAGGCACCCAGTTCACAATATCATCAAGGCTGGCGGTGGCCCTTCCAAAGTTTATGTGGCGATCAGATTTGTCGGCGATCAAGCTGTCGGCGGTGTCGATTGCCTTGTAGGCGGCGATGCCGGGCAGCCCAAACAAAACACCCCAGAATATCGGCGCGACGACGCAATCCGATGTGTTTCTTGCGAGGCTTTCAATGGTGGCGCGCGCAATCGCATCGGTGTCGCGTGTTTCGGGGTTTAGACTGATGATACGCGCAACCGCACTGCGCGCCGCGGGGAGATCTTGAGCGGCGAGATGGGCCGCAACATCGGCCACTTGAGTGTATGTGCTGCGGGGCGCGACCAGCGGGGCCGCAATGAGGCCGGTAAGCAAAACACCCACCCAGCCGTCCGGTAGAATGGCGGTGATAAAGAGGGTCGGCAGGACTGCCGTAAGCAAGATAATTCCAAGCGCGACGCGGCCCCAAAAGCGCCGGGTCGCGGGCTCATCTTCATCAAGATTAAGCCGTCGATCCAAATGGGTGATCAATCGGCCCAGCCAGGTCACGGGATGTCCGATGGCGCGACGCAATTGATCTGGCCACCCCAATGCCCCTCCGGTGGCCAATGCCACCGCCATTGCCGCTGCTGACATGTGCTGTCCTATCGCCCAATCCATTGACAAAATGGCACCGGGGCGAGGGTTATGCAACGCTGGCAGTTTCCAAGAACGGGTACATTGCGAAGATCATTCAGCGACTGGCAGAGCAAGATCGGAAAATTGGCCGCAGCCGAGACGCAGAGGCGCGTTCAGCGGTGGCCTAGTTTACCGCCACCATAAGCCCCTCATCTTTCAAGATTTTATATGTCTCATCAATGGCGCGATAGGCGCGTTCGGCCAGTGTGTCGATCTCGTCTGTTGTGATTGGCAAGGGCGGACAGATGATCATCCGATCGCCGACATGGCGCATGATGAGGTTGTTGGCAAAACATCGTTCGCGACAGATC
>JARFRG010000032.1 GCA_029287375.1 Boseongicola sp.
AAATAGATAATATCCATATTTATCAAATTATTAAGATTAATCTGGATTGGAATGGAAAGGGCGCAGAGGGTCTGATCAGAGCCGAGGACACCACGCGTTTTTGGCAAGAGTATCCCGCTCTAGATTTCATGGACTGGCCTCATGTGGCGATTTGCCATTGGCAACGCGGCGCAATCGTGATCGTATTTCCGCATTGAGACGGCTGGGGCTGCTACCAGACAGAACGAGATCTTTAGCAAACCGTATTTGGTCTGGTTTTCTCGCTCCGCTATGCGGGCAGAGACGCAACATTCCGCCGTCGTTTCAAAACTAAAATAATAACGAGAGGAGGTAACACATGTTACTCAAACACAAAATCGCCGTGGGCTTGCTGCTCGGGGCATTCAGTGCCTCTGCGGCATCTGCGCAGGCATTGGTCTATTGCTCTGAAGGATCACCAGAAGGCTTTGACCCCGCTCTCTACACTGCTGGCACCACATTTGATGCCTCAAGCCATCCGATTTACAACAGACTGACCGAATTCCGGGTTGGCACGACGGAAGTCATTCCGGCGCTGGCTGAAAGCTGGGACGTGTCGGAAGATGGAATGACGGTGACGTTCAACTTGCGCCGGGGCGTCAAGTTCCACTCGAACGATATGTTTACACCAAGCCGCGACTTTAACGCGGACGATGTTATCTTCACGTTCAACCGCCAGAAAAACGACGATCACCCATTCAATATGGTGTCCGGCGGAACGTGGGAATACTTCGATGGCATGTCGATGCCGGATCTTGTCGCCAGCATTGAAAAGCTGGATGACTACACCGTCGTCTTCAACCTGACGCGCCCCGAAGCACCGTTTATTGCCAATATGGCGATGGATTTCGCATCGGTCGTCTCGGCGGAATATGGCGACGCAATGCTGGAAGCCGGTACACCGGAAATGCTGAACCAGGCGCCAATCGGAACCGGTCCCTTTGCTTTCCAAGCCTACCAAAAAGACGCCGTTATTCGGTATCTTCGGAACGACGACTATTGGGGTGACGCTGCCAAAGTTGAAAGCCTGATTTTCGCGATCACGCCGGATGCTTCGGTGCGCTATCAAAAGGTTCAGGCGGGTGAATGCCACGTCATGGCCTATCCAAACCCGGCCGATGTCCAGGCGATGCAAGACGCCGACGATGTCGTTGTCATGGAGCAAGAAGGTCTGAATGTTGGCTATCTGGCCTACAACACGACGATGCCTCCTTATGACAATGCCAATGTTCGTCGCGCTTTGAATATGGCGATCGACAAGCAGGCCATCATTGATGTGGTCTTCCAGGGCTCTGGTCAAATCGCTAAGAACCCGATCCCACCGACCATGTGGTCTTACAACGACGCCATTGTGGACGATGCCTATGATCCAGATGCGGCTCGTGCCATGTTGGCGGCAGAAGGTGTTACAGATCTGAACATGAAGATCTGGGCAATGCCTGTGCAGCGTCCATACAACCCGAATGCGCGTCGCATGGCCGAATTGATGCAGGAAGACTTTGCACAAATCGGTGTAACGGTTGAGATCGTCTCGTATGAATGGGGCGAGTATCTGTCGCGTTCGCGCGAGCTTGACCGTGACGGCGCAATCCTTCTGGGTTGGACCGGTGACAACGGTGATCCGGACAACTTCCTGGCAGTCTTGCTGGGATGTGACGGACGCGAAAATTCGAACCGCGCGCAGTGGTGCCACCAGCCGTTCGAAGACCTGATCCAGCAGGCCAAAGTGCTGCCAACGCAAGCACAGCGTCAACCGCTCTATGAGCAGGCACAGGTTGTCTTCAAAGAGCAGGCGCCTTGGGCCACAATCGCGCATTCGGTCGTCTACATGACCATGCGTCCCGAAGTTGAAGGATACATCGTACACCCGCTTGGTGGACATATCTTCAACCAGGTCGGCCTTTCGCAATAACCACATCTCGGGGCGCCCTCATTGGGCGCCCCTTGCTTCTTAAGATACGGGCATGCCCCTTTTGAAAAACACCCTTTCTGACCGTCTTGCCGAATATGCCGCCGTCGCCGCCGATCTGGGCGTTGATGCTGTGGCCCTTGTGCCAGGCCCAAATTTCATCCGCGCCGTGATCCATCCTTTCATGAGCCACGAACGTCCATTTGTCTTGGTGGTCCCTGCAAACGGCGCAGCTGCGGCACTTGTGCCAAACCTCGAATTGCGCAGCTGGGACCTTGTCGGGTTTGAGGGCGCAGTCTTTGATTGGCGCGATCAGGATGGCTATGACGCCGCATTTTCCGCTCTCTTGGATCATCTCAAGATTAGGACGCTTGCGGTCGAGGGGCAGGTGATGCGTGTTTTCACCCACCATGCCCTTTTGAATGCTCAGCCCGATCTGCGGATCACAGACGGCGAGCGCGAAATCTCCGCACTGCGGATGATCAAGACCCCTGACGATATCGATGCATTGAGATCCGCGATCGCAATCTCTGAACGCGCGTTGGCGCGTACTCTTGCAACGGTTCAGCTTGGACAGACCGAAAAAGAGATCGAGCAAACCTTAATTCAGGCCTTGTTCGCCGAAGGGGCCGAGGACCAGTCGTTTCATCCGATCGTTGCGGCGGGCGATGGATCTGCGCGACCGCATGCAAAGGCGCGAGCCAACTACGCGGTTAAGGCTGGCGATGCGCTTTTGCTGGACTTTGGTGCGCGTAAGGCGGGATTTGCCGCCGACATAACCCGCACTGTTTTTCTGGGTCACGCAACAGACGAAGCACAAGCAGTCTACGACACCGTGCTTCGCGCAAACCTGAAAGGGTTTGAAGTGACGCGCGCGGGTGTGACCGCTCATCAGATCGACGACGCAGTCACCGGTGTGCTTGAAACGTCCGCATACGCCGACCGGATCCGGACCAAGACAGGTCATGGTCTGGGGCGTGACGTGCACGAGGCTCCATACATCATGCGCGGCAACCATATGACTTTGCCTGCCGGAACCGTTTATACCAATGAACCCGGCCTGTATGAGATCGACAATTTCGGTGTAAGAATTGAAGATGACGTCTTGATCACTCAGGATGGATGCACATCACTGACTGAATTCCCCAAGGAGCTGACGGTGCTGAAATGCTGAATTATGTCATAGGCCGCTTGCTGACCTTTGTTCCGACATTCGTTGGCGTGACGCTCATTTCCTTTGGCTTTATCCGTGTGCTTCCCGGAGATCCGATCATCGTCATGGCGGGTGAAAGAGGTTTGACCGATGAACGCTACGCCGAACTTGAGGCGCAGTTTGGTTTTGACCGACCCATTTACGAGCAGTTCTGGGAGTACCTCACAGGCGTGCTGCAGGGCGATCTGGGCAATTCCTTCGTGACCAAACGGCCGGTTTGGGACGAATTCTTTGCCCTTTTCCCGGCGACGCTTGAGCTGTCGGTCTGCGCAATGATCTTTGCGGTGCTTCTGGGCCTGCCAGCAGGCGTTATCGCCGCAGTGAACCGCGGAAAGTTCTACGACCGCGCGCTGATGTCCACGGCTTTGATCGGGTATTCGATGCCGATCTTCTGGTGGGCGCTACTGCTGATCATCGTATTCTCGGGCAATCTTCAATGGACCCCGGTTTCGGGCCGGATTGACCTGATCTATTACTTTCCAGACCCGACGGGGTTCATGTTGATCGACAGTCTCCGTTCAGGCCAAAGCGGTGCCTTTACTTCAGCAGTGCGCCATCTTGTATTGCCCACAATTGTCCTTGGAACGATCCCATTGGCTGTCATTGCGCGACAGACGCGTTCGGCAATGCTTGAGGTTCTCGGCGAAGACTATATCAGAACCGCGCGCGCCAAGGGGCTGACCTCGGGCCGGATCAACGGCATCCATGCTCTGCGCAACGCGCTCATTCCTGTCATTACAGTCATCGGCCTGTCTGTCGGCACATTGCTGGCCGGAGCCATCCTGACTGAGACAATCTTTAGCTGGCCCGGCATTGGGAAGTGGATGGTCGACAGCATTTTCCGGCGCGACTATCCGGTTGTGCAAGGTGGGCTGTTGTTGATCGCCGTTGCGGTCATGATCGTGAACCTGACCGTTGATATGCTGTACGGCGTCATCAACCCCAAGATTAGGAAGCGTTGATGACTGACGCCACAGCCTCCGTCGACCGCCCAAGTCCGCTTCGCGAGTTCTGGTTCTATTTCCGGGAAAACCGGGGCGCAGTCTTCGGGTTGTGGATATTTGGCATCTTCGCGTTCCTTGCGCTCTTTGGCCCGTGGATTGCGCCGCACGATGCGACCACGCAATTCCGGGATGCGACGCTTCAGCCACCATTCTGGCAAGAGGGGGGGAACTGGACTTTTCCGCTTGGTACTGACCCGCTTGGGCGAGATATGTTGTCACGGCTCATCGTGGGCGCGCGGTTCTCCTTTTTTGTGGGTGTTGTCGTTGTCAGCATCGCTGCCTCTGGCGGTATACTGATGGGGCTTATGGCCGGGTTTTCCCCGAAATGGGTCGACACGATCATTATGCGGATCATGGATGTCATACTGGCGTTCCCCTCGCTTTTGCTGGCGCTGGTTCTGGTCGCTATCCTTGGCCCGTCTCTGACAAACGCCATGATAGCCATCGCCATCGTCTTGCAGCCCCATTACGTGCGATTGACCCGCGCGAGCGTGCTGTCCGAATTGCAAAAGGACTATGTGACGTCGGCAAGGGTCGCAGGCGCCGCTTTACCTCGGCTGATGTTCATTACCGTTTTACCAAACTGCCTGGCACCGATTATTGTCCAGGCAGCGTTATCTTTTTCCACGGCAATCCTGGACGCCGCCGCTTTGGGCTTTTTGGGAATGGGGGCGCAACCCCCAACCCCGGAATGGGGTACGATGTTGGCAGAAGCGCGAGAATTTATTCTGCGCGCGTGGTGGGTCGTTACATTCCCCGGACTTGCAATCCTTGTCACCGTGTTGGCGATAAACCTGATGGGTGACGGACTGCGGGATGCTCTTGACCCGAAACTGAAGAGGAGCTGAGCGATGTCTCTATTGCGCATTCGCAACCTCAGTGTCGCGTTTTCGACCTCATCAGGTGCGTTTCGGGCTGTCGATGCTGTCGATCTTGACGTTGATGAAGGTGAAATCCTTGCAATCGTTGGAGAAAGTGGATCCGGTAAGTCAGTCTCAATGCTGGCATTGATGGGTCTTTTGCCGTGGACGGCAAATGTGACTGCCGACGAGATCACCTTTGACGGCAAGGATCTTTTGCGCATCGATACCGCTGGCCGACGCAAGATTGTCGGAAACGATCTGGCGATGATTTTTCAGGAACCCATGTCGGCTTTGAATCCCTGTTTCACCGTCGGTTGGCAAATCAAAGAGGCGCTCCGATATCACCTTGGGCTTGATCGCACGGCCCGGCATCGGCGCGCCATCGAACTGTTCGAGCAAGTCGGCATTCCGGATCCGGAAAAGCGTCTGTCGGCCTTCCCGCATCAAATGTCGGGAGGGATGAACCAACGCGTGATGATCGCCATGTCGATCGCTTGTAAGCCAAAGCTGCTTATTGCGGACGAGCCGACAACAGCGCTGGATGTGACGATACAGGCGCAAATACTCGATCTTCTGGCAGAGTTGCGAAATGAAACCGGAATGGGTCTTGTCTTGATCACCCACGATATGGGGGTCGTCGCCGAAACCGCTGAGCGTGTGAGCGTGCAATACGCCGGGCAAAAGATTGAAGAGCAGACTGCCGCAAAACTCTTCGACAAACCGCACCACCCTTATACCGCCGCTCTGTTGGACGCATTGCCAGAGCGCTCGACCGAACGGTTGCTGCCAACAATTCCGGGCGTCGTCCCTGGTCAGTTTGATCGCCCAACCGGATGTCTGTTTTCACCGCGCTGCAAGCTTGCCGATGCCCTCTGCAAGACAACGCCACCGATGCCCGCTGGCAAAGAGTTGGGCGAAGTGCGATGCCACTACCCGCTACACGCCGGTGAAAGGATCGCATCATGACGGTGCCTATCATCGAGGCCAAGGCGTTGGTGCGACACTATAATGTGGGTGACGGCCTATTCCGTAAGCCACGAATTTTACGCGCGGTCGCCGGGGTAGATTTTGCGCTAAGCCCAGGGAAAACGCTGGCGGTCGTGGGCGAGAGCGGGTGTGGAAAGTCGACGCTCGCCCGCATGGTTGCCATGATCGAAGAACCAACCGCTGGCGAACTCACGCTTGAGGGAAAGCAAATCCATCCGGCAGATTGGGCAGA
>JARFRG010000038.1 GCA_029287375.1 Boseongicola sp.
GCGCCGTCGTGGATCAGGACGGCGTCCGGCGCTTTTTCGACCAGCGCCTCAAGCCCCGCGCGGACCGACGCGGAGCGGCTGTCTCCGCCTGCGACGACCGTCACATCGTCGCGCCCAAGTGTGTCACATTCGTCGCGGTGCAGCACGACGACGATGTCCCCAATGTGCGGGGAGGCGCGGAAGGCATCCAGCGTCCAGTCGATGACACGGCGGCCGGCGAGCGGCTGCCACTGTTTGGGTGTCTCACCGCCCGCGCGTGTTCCGCGCCCGGCGGCGACGATCACGGCGGCGGTGGTTGCGTTTCGGTCACGGCTGTTCATCCCTTTCGTCTAGGCAATGGCGCTGAAAGTGACAATCCTCGCATTTCTCACTCTAATCGATTAAAAAATAGGCATATGCCGATAAGTGAGGCTTTTTTGACTTCCAGAAATTGAAGCCAACTAGTTTAGCTCATACACCAGTGCGACTGCCCAAGGAATAAGCATGACGATTGCTCTCGGTTCCATAGTTCTCGACCCTCCTGTGTTTCTGGCCCCGATGGCTGGAATCACCGACCTGCCTTTCCGGCGGTTGGTGGCGTCTTTTGGCGCGGGTCTGGTGGTAAGCGAGATGGTTGCCAGCCAGGAAATGGTTCAGGCCAAGCCGGGCGTGCGGGAAAAGGCTGAACTTGGATTGAGCGAGCAAGCAACGTCGGTGCAGCTTGCCGGACGTGATGTCTATTGGATCGCCGAAGCCGCACGCATGGTCGAAGCGAATGGCGCGAAGATCATCGATATCAATATGGGATGTCCGGCCAAGAAGGTGACGGGCGGTTTGTCGGGGTCTGCGTTGATGAAGACACCGGATCACGCAATGGCGTTGATTGAAGCCGTGGTTGGGGCCGTTGCGGTTCCTGTGACGTTAAAGATGCGGCTGGGATGGGACGACGATTGTCTGAATGCACCTGATATTGCGCGCCGTGCCGAGGCGGCGGGTGTGCAGATGCTGACAATCCACGGCCGCACGCGGTGCCAGTTTTACAAGGGCCGCGCTGATTGGGGGGCGATCCGAGCGGTGAAGGATGCCGTGTCTGTTCCGGTTATTGCGAATGGCGATATCGTGGATGTTGCGTCGGCAAAGCAAGCGTTGCGCGCGTCCGGCGCCGATGGCGTGATGGTTGGGCGCGGCATTCAGGGTGCGCCTTGGCGTTTGGCAGAGATTGCTTGTGCGCTGGGGTGGGGCAATCCTCCGTGTATTCCCAGAGGGCGGGCATTTGTCGAAATGGTGCGGGGCCACTTTGAAGAGACGCTGGCATTTTACGGACCCTTCCTTGGTGGGCGCGTGGTGCGCAAACATCTTGGGTGGTACATGGACCGTGTTGGCACCGAGCCTGCGCTTCGAAAGCAGGTCTTGACGGCGGATGCAGAGCAGGTGCGCGCGCTATTGACGGACGCGATGCAGGCGCGGGCGGCAGCATGAATACATTTCACGATATGCTCTGGCTGTCGTTGCCCATCCCGGCATTCCTGATTGATCCCGGCGACGTGATTGCCGAGGTCAATCCTGCGGCGGAGAGTTTCCTGAATGCCAGTGTGCGATCCGTGCGCGGCGCGCCGGTCTTTGACATCCTCGCGATTGATTCCCCGATAGATGATGCATTCCGCCGGGTGCGGCAGGATCAGTCATCTCTGTTCATGAACAATGTTGACGTTGGGACTGGCAACACCACGCCCGTGCGCTCGAACGTGCAGATTGCGCCGATGACCGGGATGCCGGGTTTTGTGCTTGTGCTGATGGAGCCGCGCGGGCTTGCTGATCGTCTTGGGCGGTCGTTGTCGGTTAAATCTGCGGCCAAGTCAGCGATCGGAATGGCCGAAATGCTGGCCCATGAGATCAAAAATCCGCTGGCGGGTATCACGGGTGCTGCGCAATTGCTGAGCATGGGGATGTCCGGAGATGACCTGGAATTGACGGATCTGATCGTCAGTGAAAGTCGGCGGATCGTTAAGCTTTTGGAGCAAGTCGAGCAATTCGGCAATCTCAGGCCGCCGGAACGCAAGGCCGTGAATGTTCACGATCTGCTGGACCGCGCCCGAAAGTCGGCGATGATCGGTTTTGCCGCACATATGACAATTGTCGAAGATTATGACCCGTCGTTGCCATCGACCTATGTTGATGGTGATCAGATGTTGCAGGTGTTTTTGAATCTGCTGAAGAACGCAGCCGAAGCCGCCGGAGACACAAAAGGCACGATCCGCATCCGGACCTTTTATGAGATGTCTTTGAGACTGCGTCGCAAGGATGGCACGGGATCACTGCCGCTTCAGGTCGAGATTATTGATGACGGTCCCGGTCTACCGCCTGAAATTGCACAGGATGTTTTCGATCCGTTCATTTCGGGGCGCGAGAACGGCACAGGGCTTGGGCTGGCACTCGTGAGCAAGATCATCTCGGATCACGACGGCTGGATTAGTGTCGACAGTGTTCCGGGTAAAACAATTTTTCGAATTTCTCTGCCCGTTGCGCCCAAAGAGGACTGAAGCGGTGACAGGACTAATTTTAAGGAGGCACCTCTAAATGGACGGCACAATACTGGTCGCCGACGACGACAGAACGATCCGTACCGTTTTGACACAAGCATTGACCCGTGCGGGATGCAAAGTGCATGCGACGTCGTCGCTTGTGACCTTGATGCGCTGGGTTGAAGAGGGCAAAGGCGATCTGGTGATATCCGATGTGATGATGCCGGATGGCAATGGTTTGGACAAGTTGCCGTTGATCGCTGAACAGCGCCCCGGTCTGCCGGTGATCGTCATTTCCGCGCAAAACACAATCATGACGGCCATCCAGGCAACTGAGGCCGATGCCTATGATTATTTACCCAAGCCGTTTGACCTGCCGGACCTGATGAAGCGCGCTGCGCGGGCGTTGGAGGTGAAGCGCCGTGCGCCAGCGCCAAGGGCGGAACCAAACGGCGAGGCGGGTGATGATCTTCCGCTGGTCGGGCGCACGCCTGCGATGCAGGCGATTTATCGGCTTGTCGCACGGGTCATGAACGCGGATTTGCCGGTCTTGATCACTGGCGAGAGCGGAACGGGGAAATCGTTGATCGCGCGGGCGATACATGACCTTTCGGATCGCCGCACACTGCCGTTTGTTGTGGCGAACGGCGGCGACCTTGCCCAAATGGAGGGGCCTGCGGCTTTGATTTCGCGCGTGCGCAATGGCACCTTGTTGTTTGACGAGGTTGGCGATCTTGAGGAGGACGCACAGGCGCGTATTGTGCGGATGCTGGACAGTTTTACCGACAATGCGCCCCGGATCATGGCCACAAGCCAGGCGGATCTTGCGTTGAAGTTGGATCAGGGCAAGTTTCGGTCGGATCTTTACTATCGACTGGGCGGTGTGGCGCTTGCCGTGCCATCGCTGCGCGAGCGTGTTGAGGACATTCCGTTGCTGGCAAGCCATTTCTTCGCGCGCGCCGAGCGGGATGGGCTGCCGCTTCGACAGTTTGCACCACAAGCGCTTGAGTTGGTGCGCGCGTATTCCTGGCCAGGCAATGTGCGTCAGCTGGAGAACACGATCCGACGTCTGGCCATCACGGGTGGTGAAGAAGAGATCACACGGGCAGAGGTTGAAGTCGTCTTGGGCAACCAGCCCGCAATCGAGCCTTTGACGGGCGGAGGCGATAGCGAAAAATTATCGACCTCGATCGAGAAACATCTGCGGCGCTATTTTGATCTCCATGGTGGGCAATTACCGGCGCCGGGTCTGTATCAGCGGATTTTGCGGGAAGTGGAGTTTCCTTTGATCGAGATCGCGCTGGATGCAACCGGTGGAAATCAGGCGAAATGTGCGGATCTGCTGGGGATCAACCGCAATACGCTCAGAAAGAAGATCACCGACCTCGATATCCGCGTGACACGGCGACGCAAATTGATGTAAAACCGCAACAGAGAGTGGCTTATCCGTAACTGTGGATAAAGTGTCGCCAATATAAAGCGGTCGCCACAACACGTGGCACATCATATGGAGGGTCCGGGTGGCGGGGCGCGCGCGGACAATTACTTGGCAAAAGTTGAACCGTCTCAGGCGGATGCGACGCGTTCAGAATGCGGCGACCCTTGTCGTTGTCTTGCTCGGGCCTGTTTTGGCATTAGCGACATTCACGGTTCTGGGGCCGCTTGATCGAACGACGTCGGGTCTTTCGCTGCGACTCGTTTTGCTGGCCGACCTTGTCTATGTCCTTGTGGTCGCGGCGCTGGTATTCGCGCGGATCGCGTCGATGGTCGCCGCGCGACGCGCGAAATCGGCAGGTTCTCGCCTGCACCTCAGACTATCGGGCGTGTTTGCCATCATTGCGCTTATCCCGACCGTGACCGTGGCAATCTTTGCGGCTTTGACAATCAACATCGGACTCGAGGGTTGGTTTTCGGAACGTGTTCGCGGTGTGGTTGGCGCATCCTTGTCGGCGGCGGAGGCGTATCAAGAGGACCAGCGGCGCGATCTGACTGAAGATGCCAATGCACTGGCGCGCTATTTGAATGCGGCGCGGACGCGGTCTGTTTTCGTGTCGGATGGTGAACTGCGGCAACTGTTGGGGCAGGGACAAGCCCTGGTTCAAAGAGGTTTGCGCGAGGCCTTTGTCATTGATGGAACCGGAGACATTCGCACACGCGGAGAACGGTCTTATCTGTTTGATTTCGAGGAACCATCTGGCGCGGCAATTGAACTGGCCCGCGAAGGTCAGACGGTGATCATCGAGGACATCGAGACCAACGAGTTTCGCGCTTTGTTGCGTCTTACGGCCTTTCCGGATCGGTATCTTTATGTCAGCCGTGCCGTCGATGGGCGCATACTCGGGCTTTTGGACGAGGCGGCGGAAACTGCGAAATTATATACGCAACTTGAAGCCGAACGCGGCCGCGTGGTGTTCGAGTTCGGCCTTTTGTATCTTGGGTTTGCAGTGATTTTGATTTTGGCGGCAATCTGGCTTGGGCTTTGGTTTGCCGAGCGGTTGTCGCGTCCGGTTGGTCGCCTTGCAGGGGCGGCGCAGCGGGTTGGGGCCGGAGATCTGGATGTGCAGATACCGGAGGAACAGGGCGAAGACGAAATTGCGATGGTGGGGCGTTTGTTCAATCAGATGACGCGCCAGTTGAAGGGGCAACGGGACGCGCTGCTAAGTACGAACCGTCAGATTGAAGAACGGCGTCGCTTGTTTGATTCAGTGCTGTCGTCGGTGACGGCCGGCGTGATTGGATTGGATGAAGCCGGACGCGTCAGCTTTATCAACCGGTCTGCCGAACGTATCCTTAGATCGGACAGTCCGTCGGAAAATGAAGTGCCGCTTGAAGTGATTGTGCCGGAATTCCTGCCGCTGCTGGATCAAATGCGTGCCAGTGGGCGCGCAACAGCGCAGGAGGAGGTTCGGGTGTCGCGCAAAGGCGTTGCGGAAACGCTTTTGGTGCGGATTGCCGAGCGACGCGGGACCGAGGGCGAAGAGACGGGCTATGTCATTGCCTTTGATGATGTGACGGACCTTGTGACTGCGCAGCGGATGGCGGCATGGGGGGATGTGGCGCGCCGGATTGCACATGAGATCAAGAACCCGTTGACGCCGATTCAATTGTCGGCCGAACGCATTCGCCGCAAATTTCGGAATTCGGTGGGCGACGATGCAGAATTGTTGGAGAGCCTGACCGATGTGATCGTCCGTCAAACCAACGACCTTCGCCGGATTGTTGACGAGTTCTCGAAGTTCGCCCGGATGCCGGAACCTGAAACCTCTCTGAACGACGTGCGCAAACTGGTCGCGGATGCGGTCTTGTTGCAAGAGGGTGCGGCTGACGGGGTTACGCTGACGTCGGATTTGCCCTCAGAGCCGGTGTTGGCAGACGTGGATTCGACGATGATCGGACAGGCGTTGACCAACTTGATCAAGAACGCCGGGGAAGCCATTGAAACGCTAAAAGAAAAAGAGGGTTTTCCGGACGATTATGAGGCGCGTGTTCATGTGTCCATGTCCGTGACGGATGAGGCTGTGCAGATCACGATCAGCGACAATGGGATCGGGTTGCCGGAAGACCGGTCGCGACTATTCGAACCCTATGTGACGTCTCGCGAGAAGGGCACCGGTCTTGGATTGCCGATCGTAAAAAAGATTATCGAAGAGCACGGGGGCACATTGACGCTGGTCGATGCCGCCGCGCTGGACGGATCGGGCCAGATTGGCGCGGCTGCTGAAATCGTATTGCCGCTTGTGGCGGCGCAAAAAGAAACAGGCGGCCTTGCGGTCGCTGAATGAAAAACAGGAGGCATTGATGGGCGATATTCTCATAGTGGACGACGAGCGGGACATCCGCGAGTTGATTTCCGATATTTTGAAGGACGAAGGGTTTACGACGCGGCTGGCCGGCACGTCGGACGAAGCGATGTCCGAGATGAACAAGGAGGCGCCGTCACTGATGGTCCTCGATATCTGGCTGAAGGATAGCCAGATGGATGGGATCGACATTCTGAAGGCGGTGCGCCGCGACAACCCGGACGTTCCGGTGATCATTATTTCAGGTCACGGAAACGTCGAGATTGCCGTCGCTGCGATCAAGCAAGGGGCGTATGATTTTATCGAAAAGCCCTTTAATATCGATCAGTTGATGGTGGTGATCACGCGGGCCATGGAAACATCGCGGTTACGGCGCGAGAATTCGGACTTGCGTCGCAAGGATGTGACGACGACCGACATGGTTGGCTCTAGCCAGGCGTTTCGCACGCTTAAGGCCCAGATTGACAAGGTTACCAAGTCAAACGGTCGTGTGATGCTGACCGGGCCTGCGGGTTCAGGAAAAGAGATTGCTGCCCGCTTGATCCACTCTGGTTCGGGCCGCGCTGAGGGGCCGTTTGTCACGGTAAACTCGGCGTCGATTGAACCCGACCGGATGGAAGATGTGCTGTTTGGGCGCGAGAGTACGGGGCGTGGTATCGAGCCGGGTTTGCTGGAACAAGCGCACGGTGGCATGATCTTTTTCGATGAAATCGCCGATATGCCGCTTGGGACGCAGTCGAAGATTCTGCGCGTTTTGACCGAGCAGCAATTTCAGCGTGTGGGCGGGGGAGACAATGTTCGGGTGGACCTTCGGGTGATCTCGTCGACAACCCGCAATCTCGAAGCCGAAGTCGAGGCCGGCACGTTTCGGCAGGAACTGTATCATCGTTTGAATGTTGTGCCGATTGATGTGCCGTCGCTTGCCGAGCGGCGCGAGGATATCCCGGAACTGGCAAATTTCTTTATCGCTGGATTCAACAAATCGCAGGGCTTGCCGCTGCGGGCGTTGTCAGATGACGCAATCGCCATGCTTCAGACCATGTCGTGGCCGGGGAATGTGCGTCAGCTGAAAAATGTGATTGAGCGCGTTTTGATCCTTGGCTCGGACAAGGGCGATATCTCGGCGGCCGAAATTCCGGGCGGTGGCAATGAAGTTGAAGAAACAAACGAAAATCGCGTGGTGTTATCGGGCAGTCTTGCAACGCTTCCGTTGCGTGAGGCGCGGGAAATGTTCGAGCGCGAATACCTTCTGACACAAATCAATCGGTTTGGCGGAAATATCAGTCGGACTGCGGGGTTCGTCGGCATGGAGCGTTCGGCGCTACACCGCAAACTCAAGTCGCTGAACGTGGTGACTTCGAACAGGGCTGGCGCGCGGTTTGCGGCGGTGATCGAGGACGCGGAAGAGGACGCGTAGCGGGGCTGGTGGGATGGTTTTCGCGGATCTCTTGATTGCGGCGCAGGCACGTGTCACGAAGAGTTTCACACCATCGGCCGAGGGGCAGATATGAAGGTTATCATCTGCTGAGCGGGTCAGGTTGGCTGGCAGATTGCGCGCCACTTGTCGGGCGAGCGCAACGACGTCACGGTTGTTGATCTGAATGCCGATTTGGTACGCCGTGTGACGGACGCTTTGGATGTGCAGGGGATCGCGGGTCATGCGAGTTATCCCGATATTCTTGACCGCGCCGGCGCGCGCGACGCGGATATGATCATTGCTGCCACGCATTCGGATGAAGTGAATATGGTCACCTGT
>JARFRG010000045.1 GCA_029287375.1 Boseongicola sp.
TGCGCAAAGCGCCTTTCGCGATGTGTTGGAAGACCTGTTCGCCGACTGGCAATTGACCCCGGCCGAACGCGATGTCGCAATTTTTGCCATCAAGGGTTTTTCAACGCAGGAAATGGCCACGCTGCGCAGCGTCAGCGAAGGAACCATCAAAGCCCAGACCGCAGCGATTTACCGAAAAGCCGGGGTGTCCGGGCGCCCCCAGCTCCTGAGCCTGTTTATCGACGAACTCGTCGATGAGGACACCGCCTAGCACGCCCGCGATACCCGTACTGCCCTGGTTCTTTGGGTCCAAAAAATCTCGACAAAGCGCCCCCACTTTTCACTTACTGCCAAAGACCCCAACGCGCGTTGCATTAACCACGCTTTCCCGCGCACGCATGCACCGACGTCATACCGTCGCGATACCGACGTCGCGATTCCGCGCATTTTCTCTATTTCTTAACACCGAATCACAAACCGCAAAGACCTCCACCACAGGCCCGATCACGCGCACGCAGCGAACCCAATTGCGCAACGACAAGCGCTTTTGGATGTGATCTCTCCACACTCCCCATAAATAGCGAGGTCACTAAAATTCATCATTAATCCGCTATTAACCGACTCCCCCGATAACCAAATACAGCAAGAAGGCGGAGACAGGATGGCCAAGGATTTCAACCCTTCCACCCACCCTCTCACCCCACCCCTCACAGAGGAAGAGTGGCTCACCTGGCTCCGTCTCTTGCGATCACGCCGCGTCGGAATTTCCACTTTTTACAGGCTTCTCTATGAGTTCGGCGATGCAAACGCCGCCATCGAAGCCTTGCCGGAGATTGCGAGCGATGCCGGTCTCACCAGTTACGCCCCCGCAAACCCGGACGATATTGCGCGCGAATGGCACGCCGCTCATCGCGCTGGTGCGCGCGCAATTGCCATCGGCTCTGATGCCTACCCAGCGCCGCTCGCGGACATTCCCGACCCGCCTCCGATCCTGTGGTGCCTCGGAGAAACGGCACACCTGAACACACCCACGATTGCCATCGTCGGCGCGCGCAACGCCTCATCCCTTGGTACGCGCACCGCCCGCCGCCTCGCCGCAGATCTTGGCACGGCTGGATTCACGGTCGTCTCCGGCCTCGCGCGCGGCGTCGACACTGCCGCCCACATCGCCGCCCTCGACACCGGGACCGTCGCCGTCATGGCTGGCGGCGTTGATGTCGTCTATCCGGCCGAAAACGCGGTATTAGCGCAGGAAATCGGCGAAAAAGGTATTCGCGTCAGCGAAATGCCTGTCCACCAGACGCCCCATGCCCGCCACTTCCCGCGCCGCAATCGCATTGTCTCGGGCCTCGCCCAAGCTGTCATCGTGATCGAGGCCGCCGCCAAATCCGGGAGCCTGATCACCGCCTGAACCGCCCTCGATCAAGGTCGCGAAGTGATGGCTGTTCCGGGTCATCCATTTGATGCGCGCGCCTCAGGCTGCAATATGCTGATCCGCGATGGTGCAGTTCTTGTGCGGTCCGCCCAAGACGTAATTGACGCTTTGGAAAGGCCACCCGCCGCGCCCGACACGGCTGCTGAAAACACTGTCTCTGCCCCATCGCCTGAACGCGACACCGCCGAAACCAGGGCGCTCCACCAACAGATTCTCAATCGTCTCGGCCCCTCCCCCGTGCCCGAAGATCAGATCCTCCGCGACCTGAATATCCGCCCCGATGACCTTCTGGCTGAAATCGCCACCCTCGAGATCCAAGGTGCGCTGCAACGCGACGCCGGTGGCCTGCTGCGCCGCCTTAAATAGCAACAAAGACGCCGCATCCGCGCATCACTTGGCCCCCCGGACGACATGCGCCGTTGACAAGATCAATTTCGCCACCACATGTTCCGCCGCCAAGGCCCCCGCGTTCCCTGAAAGGTTTTTCATGCCCGTTGTCGTTGTCGAATCTCCGGCTAAAGCCAAGACAATCAACAGTTATCTTGGTTCTGACTACACCGTTTTGGCGAGTTACGGCCACGTTCGTGACCTGCCACCCAAGGATGGTTCCGTCGATCCAGACAACGAATTTGAGATGAAATGGGAGATTGCTTCCGATTCGAAAAAGCACATCAAGGCCATCGTGGACGCCCTAAAAGACGATCCCGTGCTGATCCTCGCGACCGACCCCGACCGTGAAGGCGAGGCCATCAGCTGGCATCTTGAAGAGGCCCTGCGCGCCCGCAAGGCGATCAAGAAAGACACGCCCGTCAGCCGCGTCGTATTCAACGCGATCACCAAATCGGCCGTCACCGAAGCGATGAAAAACCCGCGCGAAGTTGATATCGATTTGGTCGAAGCCTACCTCGCCCGACGCGCGCTGGACTATTTAGTTGGCTTTAACCTTTCTCCTGTATTGTGGCGCAAACTGCCCGGTGCGAAATCTGCAGGTCGCGTGCAATCGGTTTGCCTTCGACTGATCGTCGAGCGCGAAATGGAGATCGAGAAATTCCGGGCGCAAGAATACTGGACCGTGAAATCCCTCCTTGCGACGCCGCGCGGCCAAGAGTTTGAGGCGCGCCTTACCGTACTTGGTGGCAAAAAACTCGATAAATTCGACATCCCCAACACGACCGCCGCTGAACTTGCCGTACAAGCCGTCGAAAGCCGAGACCTCACTGTAAAATCCGTCGAGGCCAAACCGGCGTCCCGCAACCCGTCGCCCCCCTTTATGACATCCACCTTGCAACAAGAGGCCAGCCGAAAATTCGGCTTTGGGGCGCGTCAAACAATGCAGGTCGCGCAACGCCTGTATGAGGCCGGTCATATCACGTACATGCGAACCGACGGCATCGATATGGCCCCCGAAGCGGTGGCATCCGCACGAGATGCGATCAAGGCTCGCTACTCGGCAAAAGACGTCCCGGCCAGTCCGCGCATCTATAAAAACAAGGCCAAGAACGCTCAAGAAGCCCACGAATGTATCCGACCGACAGAAATGACGGCCGACGCTGAAAGCCTGTCTTTGCGCGATGCCGATCAAAAGAAACTCTATGACCTGATCTGGAAGCGCACCCTCGCCAGCCAGATGGAAGCCGCCCGAATGGAGCGTACAACCGTCGATGTTGCCAGCCGCGACGGCCAGGTTGAGCTGCGCGCGACCGGTCAGGTCGTTCTGTTTGACGGCTTTATCCGTGTCTATGAAGAAGGCCGCGATGACGTGGTCGACGACGATGACAAGCGCCTCCCCCAGATCATGGAAGGCGACAAGACGGACAAGAGATCTGTCACCTCCGATCAGCATTTTACGCAGCCGCCACCTCGCTATACCGAAGCGACGTTGGTCAAGCGTATGGAAGAACTCGGTATTGGACGCCCTTCTACCTACGCTTCCATCGTGACCACCATTCAGGACCGTGGCTACGTTCACAAAGACAAAAATCGTCTCTTCCCCGAGGACAAGGGCCGTCTCGTCATCGCCTTTCTCGAAAACTATTTCCGACGCTACGTTGGCTATGAATTCACCGCTAACCTCGAAGAGGAACTCGACGACATCACTGCGGGCAGTCGCGAATGGCAGGATGTTCTCGCGCGGTTCTGGCGCGATTTCAAAGCCGCTATTGAAGAAACGGCAGATCTTCGCATCACCGAAGTCCTTGAAAAAATTAACGAAGTTCTCGAACCTCACCTCTTTCCGCCGACCGAAGATGGTGGCGATCCACGTCTTTGCCCGAATTGCGGTGCGGGACGTTTGTCTATGCGCACGGCTCGCTCGGGAGGCGCCTTCATCGGCTGCTCAAACTATCCGGAATGCCGCTACACGCGCGCCTTCGGTCCACCGGGGTCCGAGCCTGAGAGTGCGATCCCGCCGGAAGGCAAGCTTCTGGGCGAAGACGGTGGTGACAAGATTTGGATCCATAAAGGCCGTTTCGGCCCTTATGCGCAGCGCGGCGAAGTCTCTGAAGACAACAAAAAACCACCGCGTCAATCGATCCCCGAAGGTTGGGCCCCCGAAGAGGTCGAATTGGAGCAGGCCCTTAAACTTCTCGCGCTGCCCCGAAAAGTCGGCGACCATCCCGAAGACGGTGTGGCGATCTGGTCGAACCTTGGGCGCTATGGACCTTACCTGAAGCACGCGGAATCGACGTCGTTCAAAGGTGGAACGAACGCCAACCTCGAAAGCATCGAAGAAGTCTGGACCGTAGGCATGAACCACGCCGTAGAGCTTCTTGCGGCCAAAGTGGCATCTCGCGGGGGACGTGGCGGGGCCGCGAAGATATTGAAGGATCTGGGCGAACACCCCGAAAGCGGCGGCGCGGTCGCAATTATGGACGGTAAATATGGGCCATACGTCAAATGGGAAAAGGTCAACGCCACCTTGCCCAAGGACACCAATCCGGAATCAGTGACGATCGAGATGGCGGTTGAGCTGATCACCGAAAAAGCCGGCTCTAAAGGCAAAAAGAAAAAGACAACGCGCAAGAAAAAGGTCTCGTAATATGCCGCACCGCGGCGATTGACTCTCTGCTGCCTGCGCGTCAAATGTTTTGGCGACAGCGGCAAGGGAGTATCTTCATGAAAAAAGTCTTTGGCTCAGCTTCCGAGGCACTCGACGGCCTCTTGCGCGACGACATGCTCATCGCCGCTGGCGGCTTCGGTCTTTGCGGCATTCCCGAATTGCTGTTGCAAGCGATCAAGGAAAGCGGCGTCAAGGATCTGACGTTTGCCTCCAACAACGCAGGCGTCGACGATTTCGGCATCGGCATTCTTTTGCAGACAAAGCAGGTCCGCAAGATGATCAGCTCCTACGTCGGCGAGAACGCAGAATTCATGCGCCAATATCTGTCGGGCGAGCTTGAGCTTGAGTTTAATCCTCAAGGCACGCTGGCTGAACGCATGCGCGCCGCAGGCTGTGGTATTCCGGGTTTTTACACCAAAACCGGTGTGGGTACGGTGATTGCCGAAGGCAAAGAGCACAAAGATTTCAACGGCGAAACCTACATCCTCGAAGAAGGCATCTTCGCGGATCTATCCATTGTGAAGGCTTGGAAGGCTGACGAAACCGGCAACCTTATCTTCCGCAAGACCGCGCGCAACTTCAATCCGCCCGCCGCAATGTGCGGCAAGGTCTGTGTTGCGGAAGTCGAAGAGATCGTCCCCGTCGGCAGCCTCGACCCCGACAAGATCCACCTGCCGGGCATTTATGTGCATCGTATCGTTCAGGGCAAACACGAAAAACGCATCGAACAACGCACAACCAGACCGCACCCTGACGGGGCGACACGCAAGCGGGAGGACGCATAATGCCCAGCGAAATCAAGGGGTGGGATCGCAATCAGATGGCGGCACGTGCCGCAGAAGAACTCGAAGACGGTATGTATGTGAACCTTGGTATCGGTATTCCGACACTGGTGGCGAATTACGTGGGCGACAAAGACATCACGCTACAATCTGAAAACGGGATGCTTGGCATGGGCCCCTTCCCATTTGAGGGCGAAGAAGACCCGGATCTGATCAATGCTGGCAAGCAAACCATTACTGAACTGCGCCGCACGGCATATTTCGATAGCGCGCAGAGCTTTGGCATGATCCGGGGCGGTAAGATCGCCGCCGCGATCCTTGGAGCGATGGAAGTCAGCGAAAAGGGTGACCTCGCGAATTGGATGATCCCCGGCAAGCTGGTCAAAGGTATGGGCGGCGCGATGGATCTGGTGGCGGGCGTTGGCCGCGTTATCGTCGTGATGGATCACACAAACAAACACGGCGAAAGCAAGGTATTGAAGGAATGTACGCTTCCCCTCACGGGCAAAAGCGTGGTCGATGTGATCATCACGAACCTTGGTGTTCTCGAAGTCGGTCACAAGGGCCTGCACATCCTTGAATGCGCCCCAGGAGTGTCACACGACGACATTCGCGCCGCCACCGAAGCAACAATCGTTTAGTGGGCAACGATATCCGAAAAGAAGTCACAGGCTCGAAAGCGCGATATGTCCTGACGAAAGATGGCGAAGAGGCCGAACTGACGCTTTCGATTGCATCTCCGACGCTGGTCATTGCGGATCACACAGCAGTCCCGGACGTGTTTCGCGGGACGGGCGCTGGTGTAAGATTGGTTGAACGGTTGGTTACGGATGCAAGGGCCGAAGGTTTCAAAATCGTCCCGCTTTGCCCGTTTGTGAATGCTCAACGCGCGCGCCACCCCGAATGGGCGGACGTTTTCTCCGTCTAGCTATCCTTGCGATAGGGATTGCACGGTTTCTGCGCAAGAACTGTTCATATTTCGGAAACAGCATCATATTGTCGCCCTATTCTGTTGCTAGATGGCATCCAATGGCGATGAGCAGCTTTTCGAATTCCCCTCGTGTCCCCAACGCCGCGACGTCGTCGCGGCGTTTGCGTGATATTTTGCTCCCGGTCGGGCTGGTTGGATTGGTCCTTATCGGCCTTATCGGTCTGGCGGTTGCGACTGGTTGGGAAGAGACAATCGCCGCGATGCGCGGGCTTTCTATTCAGCAAATCATCGCGCTTTTGGCGCTGAGCTTGGTCAACTACGTGCTGCGCGGATTGCGCTGGCATCTATTTGCGGGACGCCTTGGACTGACGACAACACTGCTTCAAAATCTGCGCCATTTCGTCGGCGGCTTTGCGATGTCAGTGACCCCGGGTCGGATCGGTGAATTGGTCCGAATGCGCTGGATCCAACGTGAAACAGGCTGGCCCTTTGATCGAACAGCTCCGCTTTTTCTGGTCGACCGTGCGTCAGACCTGTCCGCGATGGCGGTTTTGTTGGCACTTGCGATTGCGTTTTCAACAACGGGTATTGTTGGCGGCCTGCCCGTTGCCATCCTCGCTCTGATCGCGGCCTTTATCGCAACACGTCCCCGCCTGCTTCGTCTTGTAGGCGACAGCGGGCACAGGGTGAGTGGTCGCCGATTTCCACGTTTGTTTGCCCGTGTGCGCCGCGCCGCCAAATCGCTTGGCGTCTTTCAGGGGCCAACAATTCTGGTCGCTGCGGGAACACTCGGGGTGATTGGGTGGCTCGCTGAAGGATGGGCATTCCATCTGTTGCTGGTATGGATGGGTGCCGACATCGGGTTCTGGAGCGCTGTTGGAATATTCATCTTTGCCACTCTTGCTGGCGGGTTGACCGGTGCGCCCGGTGGCCTCGGTGGTGCCGAAGCCGCAATGGTTGCACTCTTGCTAGGCTATGGTGTGCCAATAGAAATCGCGCTTCCTGCCACGCTCATCATCCGCCTTACAACTCTCTGGTTCGCAATCCTCATCGGGTTTCTTGTGTTCCCGCTGGCCGAACGACATTCGAAAATGAGTAAGATATGACCTGGAAAACAGTAGATTATGCTGGTTGGGGCCGCGTCCACCACGCGAATAGCCCAGTAGCACGGCCCGAGCGCCGCTCAGCTCTGGCGCAACTTGTCGAGAACACACCCGCGCCGGCCATTGGTATGCGTCGCAGCTATGGCGATGCTTGTCTAAATGACGGGGGTCGCGCCATTGACATGACCCGGTTGGACCGTGTCCTCGGCTTTGATGCAGAATCGGGCATGCTCCATGTCGAGGCCGGAGCGCAAATCGGCCAGCTTCTGAATATTTTTGCTCCCAAAGGTTGGCTTCCTCCGGTCATGCCGGGGACGGGGTTTGCCACGGTCGGCGGCGCTATTGCGATGGACGTTCATGGCAAGAATCATCACGGCGCAGGTTCGTTTGGGTGCCACGTGACTGAAATAACGCTGATGACCCCCAAGGGGCCGAAAGTGCTGTCGCCCTCTAAGAATGCCACCCTGTTCAAAGCGACCGTCGGAGGACTGGGGCAAACTGGTCCCATTGCATCCGCACGAGTTCAATTGTTGCGCGCAAAAGGCGACGTAATGATCGTGACCGAGCGCCGCGTTGAAGGGTGGGACGAATTTCTTGCTCTTCTAGATGCGTCCGAGGCCACATATTCGGTCGGCTGGCTCGATGCGACGGCACGCGGAAATGCTTTGGGCCGCGGCATCCTTGAAGAAGCGGAAACAGGCGCAGGCCTTGTTCCGCCCGCGAAACGAGGCAAACGCATACCGCTGGATGCGCCGGCATTTGCTGTGTCCCCTGGCATTGTGCGCACTTTTAACGCGGCCTATTGGCGGCGCGTACCAGATAAGGGACGTACAGTTGTAAAGCCGATAGACGATTTCTTCTTTCCGCTCGACAAAATTCACGACTGGAATCGACTGTATGGCAAAACTGGATTCCACCAGTTTCAATGTGTGGTGCCAATCGAAGCTTCCGCAGCGCTCCGGACAATGCTGGACCGAATCGCTGGATCGGGGCTTGCGTCACCCCTAGCTGTACTCAAGCGCATGGGGCCAGGACGCGCTGGAATGATGTCCTTTCCAATGGAGGGCTATACACTTGCAGTCGATTTCCCGAACAGAAACGGCGCTGATCGACTGATCAGTGAGCTTGAACGTGCAACAGCAGATGCGGGGGGGCGCATATATCTCGCTAAGGACGCCCTTGCAGCGCCTGAAACAGTGCGGGCCATGTATTCTGAACGCGCAAAATGGGCAAAAACCGTGAAAGCGGCTGATCCCGATGGTCACTTTTTGACGGATATCGTCCGCCGCCTTGAATTGAGGAGCACCTAATGGCTCAAACCTGGATCATTCTCGGTGCGACATCGACAATCGCCCGATGCTTTGCACGTCAATTGGCCGATCGCGGTGAAGGCGTTGTGCTTGCTGGTCGCGATATTGCCGACATGACAGCGACCGCCGCCGATTGCGCCGCGCGCGGCGCGCTTTTGGCCGAAGTCATTGCCTTTGATGCACGCGACAGCGCAAGTTTTAAACCAATATTGGCACGCGCACGAGATATTAGCGGCACGATAAGCGTTGCAATTTTTGTTGGCTCGATGCCCCCACAAGAGCAGATCGACATCGATCCTTCGCTTATTCATGGCACTGTGATCGACAGTTTCACAGGCCCTGCGGAATTCCTTGGCCTGATTGCGCCGCTCTTGGAAGAACGTGGCAGCGGCACGATTATTGGGGTCGGTTCGGTTGCGGGAGACCGAGGTCGCATTGGCAACTATGTCTACGGGGCGGCGAAGGCCGGATTCCACACATATCTTTCAGGTTTGCGCAATCGACTGGGGCGCGCTGGCGTTCATGTCATGACTGTCAAACCGGGCACTGTAGACACTGCAATGACATGGGGGCTGGAAAAGCTTCCGTTCCTTGCACGGCCAGAGAAAGTCGCGTCGGACATTCTTCGTGGCGCTGATAAGCAGAAAGACACACTATATACACCCATTATTTGGTGGCCGGTTATGACTGTCATTCGCTTGATTCCTGAACGCATCTTTAAGAAGCTTCGAATCTAACGTCTTTATTTTCTATTGATTGGCCGAAACGACGCTTGGTCCGACAAAGACACAGCCGTCCGTAACAAGTTCCGGCGGCGTCAAACACAGACCCCGAGCGACGCTCCACGCCGCGAGAACCTTTGGAACGTACCCCCGCGTTTCTGCGAACGGCGGCACACCGTCGTACTTATCGATTGATCCCTCGCCAGAATTATACGCCGCCAGTGTCAGGACCGGATCGCGATCAAACCGCTTCAAGAGCCAATCGAGGTACGCCACGCCGCCACGGATGTTTTCGCGCGGCTCCTTGCTGTTTGCGACACCAAACCGTGCTGCAGTTGCTGGCATAAGTTGCATCAAACCTTCCGCCCCGGCGTGACTGACTGCATCAGTTCGGCCCGCACTTTCGATAGCGATGACCGCCAAAACCAAAGCAGGCGATACATCAGTACCGATAGTTGCGGTGAGAATGTCGATGCCATGCAGCTCGGAGATCGCCCTCAGTTTCTGTAAACGCGGCGTTCCGACTTTTGTTGCGCCGCGCTGAACTGCAATCAACGCATCCTGGAAGCGTTCCGATGCATCGACGCCCCGCTTGGGCGAGACGGCTTCCCAGTACCACGCGAAATCCATAGCGCCTTCAGGAACAAGTCCTGCGGGCAATTGCATTGCTTCGGTTGGCCGCGGATCATCTGGGCGCCGAGGCTGTGACCCTGGAGTGATGCGAAACAATTCCTGCGACGGATCGATTTGAACAGTGATGCGCGAGGTATCACTTCCTCCCGGCACGCCAACGCGTCGAAAGGTGAAATCACCTCCGGCCTGGGAGGTTTGAGCGCCGACTGCTGCTATATCAGAGCAAAACACAGCGGCGGCACAAAGAATTACTCGTGGATTAAACAAAAGATTCATCTCTCTCATTTAGCAGGTACACAAAGATGTCGCAAAAGACCGGCTTGGACGCCAGCGCTTTTGGGCGGATTGTTCTCGAGTTCTAAAAAGTGGTGCAGACAAGCATGTTTTAAGTCGCCTGTGGAAACGCTGTAACAAGGTTAATTGCATGTTTTCAATACCTTAGCATAAAACACACTCCCTCACCTTCCCGTACGAAAATTGTACGACATGGGTCAAACTCTCGCCCCAATTCCGGGTCCATATAAGCCCATGCCAAGACGGCATTGGATCGAACGTGAGAGGCCGGTCTGCTCAGTCGTCAAGGTTTGTTTGAAACTGAGTACACTCGAATGGAGGGACATATGAAACTGTTCAACGCTTTTCTTAATGACGAATCTGGTGCCGTAACGGTCGACTGGGTTGTTCTTACCGCGGCTATCGTTGGCCTCGGCATCGCAGTTCTGACTTCGGTCGGCGGCGGCACAACTACACTTGCTGACAAAGTGTCCAGCAACCTCGCCAACGCGACTATCTCAACCTACTGACGGCAGTCAGTCAATAAATCTATTCTGGAGAATATGACATGAAACTTTTTAACACATTTTTCGCAGACGAATCCGGCGCAGTAACCGTAGACTGGGTCGTCTTGACCGCGGCTATCGTTGGCCTCGGCATCGCAGTTCTGACATCGGTCGGCGGCGGCACAACCACGCTTGCTGACAAAGTGTCCAGCAACCTCGCCAATGCGACTATCTCGACGTACTAAGAGCTCGTTGTTCTTTCGAAGAAAGATCACGATCTGGGCCGCGTTGTAGACGCGGCCCTTTTCAATAACGTGGGAACAGGATCACGGTAACCAAGAAGTCTTTTTTGCATTGAATGCCCTAGTAACGCCACATTGCAAAGCAAAGCTAAGAGCCGACCGCAATATTACACCAAGACGGAGATCTCCCGATGTCACCACTCGCCATACGCTTTATAAATAATGAAGACGGGGCTGTCACAGTCGACTGGGTTGTCTTAACGGCTGCAATTGTCGGATTGGGCGTCGCAGTTATCACCACGGTAGCAAGAGGTGCGCTTGATCATTCCACGGGCCTCGGAAGTCACCTTTTGAATGAAGAAGTGACAACCACCTATAATTAATACCGTCTTGCGATCGAGCTGAATGCAAGACAGTGCACGACATCTCCCTTTTCCATCCACGGTTTCGCCACAATCTGACGGCAGAAACGTCTGAGAACAACTTGGGTGGCAGGGCCGTACAGCGCGACCTAGCCGAAATCTAGAGAGGAAAAGTAATGCGTTTACTGTTCGGATTTGTCCTTTTGATCGGACTTGGTCTGGCTGGTGGAGCGGTGTACTTGGCACGCGACTATATCGGTCAGCAGCAGGCACAGCTTGCAGAGGCAGAACGCGCGAAGCAGTCGATCGTTCCCACCGTCGAAATATACGTCGCCAACAAGCAGTTGCGCTATGGACAAGCGCTCACACTGGAAGATGTTGCAAAAGTACGCTGGCCAGAAGCCGGCCTCCCGCAAGGCGTTTTCACCTCGGAGGAAGAGCTTTTCCCCGAAGGAACCGATGTTCCGCGCTCCATTCTACGCGCCATGGAACCGACCGAAGCGATTATGGCTGTGAAAGTTACCGGCCCAGGGCAAGACGCCGGAGTTTCCTCTAGCCTGAGCCCCGGTATGCGCGCCTTTACAATCCGGACAGACGTCACAGCTGGTGTCTCGGGCTTTTTGCGCCCAGGCGACCGGGTCGATATTTATTGGACAGGCAATCTGGGTGGCCAAAGCATCACAAAGTTGATCGACACAAGCGTCGACATCATTGCGATTAATCAATCTGCAGACGAAGATAGCAAGGGACCAGTTGTCGCGCGAACTGTCACAGTTGAAATCAATCCGCGCCAAGTTGCATCCCTGGCGCAGGCACAAGCAACCGGGCGGCTGTCTCTTTCACTCGTCGGTGCAGACGACTTGCAAGTATCTGAGCAGGTGGAAATCGACCAACGTGACTTGCTCGGCATCGAAGAAGAGCGCGTGGTAGAGGTGCCAACCGAACGGGTGTGTACGATACGTCGTCGCAGCGGCGAAGAGATCGTTGAGGTCCCGATACCCTGCACGAACTAGAAAATTCACGCAGACTTCTTGTCAGAACAAGAAAAACGCGCCACCATATGAAGTGGCGCGTTTGTTGTTTGGCGCAATCATTGGATGTTGTGTTGCGGGTTATCCACATAAGCTTTCGCATTCAACGCCCTGATTGTTGCAATAAATTAACGCTTGCCGCATCGTGCCCGACATACGGGCGAAGAGACCCGGAAATAGAGGCGTGATCGGAAAGGCAGGTCACATGACATGCAATAGGTTCTTAAAAGCGGCGATGCTTAGTTTCGTCGTAACTACAGCGGCAGTGTCCCAAGGTGGGGCGCAGTCTTTGACGGTGATGCAGGGGGAAGTTTCGTCCGCACTTCAGGTTCCAATGAACCGAGCAGTGGTGGTTGAGGCCGAGAACCCATTCGCCGAACTTTCAATCGCAAACCCGGGCATCGCGGATATCTCCACGTTGTCGGATCGGACAATCTACGTTTTGGGTAAGGCGCCTGGCCGCACTACTTTGACGCTGCTTGGTCCTGACGGGCGGCTAATCACGAACGTCGAAGTGCAGGTCACTCCTGACGTTGCCGAGTTTAAAGAGCGTCTTCGCCAAATTCTTCCTGGTGAAGCGATCGAAGTGCGTACAGCGAACGACGGCATTGTATTGTCGGGTGTTGTGTCGTCCATCGAAAGACTAGATCGCGCTCTTGATCTGGCACAGCGGTATGCGCCTGATCGGGTCTCGAACCTGATGGTCGTAGGTGGAACGCAGCAGGTAATGCTGAAGGTGCGCTTTGCTGAAGTTCAGCGTCGCATCATCAAAGATCTTTCTGCTGGTCTGAATATTATTCAGGCAGGAAGCGACGCTGTTGTTTCTGCAGCTTCCGGTTCTGGTGCTCTGGTTGCTGGCACAACGCTTGGCAGCTCGGCTTCTACTATTCTGAACCTCGACAATACGTCGACCGGGCAGTTTGGTATCGGCTTTGATGTTGGGAGTGTTGGCTTTGGTGTTCTGCTTGAAGCGCTTGAGACCAAAAATCTCGTGCGTACGCTTGCAGAACCTAATCTGACAGCGCTTTCAGGCCAGGAAGCCAGCTTTCTTGCTGGTGGTGAGTATCCGATCCCGGTCACCGACGATGATGGTGGCGTGACGATCGATTATAAACCTTTCGGTGTTCAGCTTTCTTTCATTCCACGGGTCGTGGATGGACATCGTATCAATCTGGAGCTGAATGCTGCCGTATCTGCTATCGACCTTGGCACATCGGTTACAAACTCAGGCTTCTCGGTCAACGCCTTTACACGGCGCGAGACGCAAACAACGGTCGAGATGCTTGACGGTCAAAGTTTTGCGATTGCAGGACTTTTGCAGGACGACTTCTCGGATGCAGCAGCTCAGGTTCCTTGGTTGGGTGACATCCCAATTCTTGGTGCATTGTTCCGCAGCGCGAACTATGAACGCGAACAGTCGGAGTTGGTGGTCATCATCACCCCGCACTTGGTTACACCTACACGTGGTGAAGCCCTCGTTCTTCCAACTGACCGTGTTCGTATCCCGACTGAATCAGAGTTGTTCTTGTTCGGCCAAACGGCTCGTCCGGCAGGTGCACCTCGCACCGGTGCTGCGGCTGAAGTTGCCAAGCAAGACTTCGGTGGTTCCTACGGCTACGTGATGGAGTGAGACCAATGACCCTTAAGATCAAATCTTTCATGGTCGGGGCCAGCGTGCTCGCTCTGACAGCTTGCGGCGAAGGCACTGCCTTTGACAGCTTCAATACTGAAGCAGGCGCATTTATCGACGAGGGCGGCTTCGGCAACCCAACGATGAATAACACTCAGATCCACAACGGTGACCTGACGTTCCTTGCGAACCTCAATCAACGTTTTTCTTCTGAAGTGCCGACAATGGTAACTTTCGAGTTCGACAAATCAGGGCTTGATGCGGATGCTCAGGCGATCTTGCGCGAGCAAGCCAACTGGATCCGTCAGTTCCCTGAAATTCGCTTTAGCGTCTTTGGCCACACCGATGCGGTTGGTTCACAGGCGTACAACGAATCTCTTGGGAAGCGTCGTGCGAATGCTGTCGTTAACTACCTGGTTAGCCAGGGCGTTCAGCGTTCACGTCTAAAGGCTTTGGTATCGTTCGGCGAAACGCAGCTTGCTGTGTCAACCGATGACCGCGAACGTCGCAATCGGCGTACAGTCACCGAAGTTTCGGGTGTTGTAGAAAATGCACCTATGGTTCTGAACGGCAAATACGCTCAGATCATCTTCCGTGACTATGTTGGCAGTGCACGTACGCCTTCCAGCCTTGGTGGCGGCCTCGCTGCAATCGATGCAGCAGCTGGCGGCGGCTAAAACGACCAAAATATTGTTTCAAAGGGCGGCCATTGGCCGCCCTTTTTGATTCAACCGTCGCAGAATACCGAATAATTACGATTTTTTGGCCACAATGTCGCCCGGATTGATGGTCAGTGTCTTTTGCAAGGGGAGATCTGTACGCCCGTTATTGGGTCGGATTTTCCAACCGGATTGGTGGGTTCCGTGTGGTTCGGACCCGAGCCGGAAGTGAAGGACGTAGGGTATGACGAGCAACGCGGCAATACAGGACGAACCAGCGCCGATCCGGGCGTGTACCATCAGCCGGGATGTTCAGAATTTCGATCTTCTGATTGAAGATATGGAAGCTGAGTGTGGGGAAAGCTGGGGTGATCTTTCATTTGAGGATGCTGAGCTGTTTCTGAAACAGCCTGAAGCAGATTCTCTCGAGTTCGTGGCGATCGCCATTGATCAGGAAGATGAGACGCATATTGATACGGTCACGGATCTGGTCAAATTCGCAGTCTCGCTGAATATCCGCGTGATCGTTATCGCGGAAGAAGTCAGCCCGATCGCCCTGCACCAGTTGTTAAAGCTTGGCGCGTCCGAATTCGTCCCTTACCCGCTTCCCGATGGCGCACTTCATGATGCACTTGAGCGCATGCGTCGCGCGGCGGAACTGGCATCTCAGGAAGTGCCTGACGCGATGCGCACGAAAATTAAGGCGACCGGCGACCGTGACGGAGTCGTTCTTCCGGTTCAAGGACTTGCGGGCGGAACTGGGACCACAACATTTGCTGTCAACCTTGCCTGGGAACTTGCCAACCTGGAAGTTGACGGAGAACACCCTCGCGTGTGCCTTCTAGACCTCGATCTGCAATTCGGCTCCGTTTCAACTTATCTTGACCTCCCGCGTCGTGAGGCTGTTTTCGAGCTATTGCAAGATACATCTTCGATGGACAGCGATAGCTTTATGCAGGCCCTTTTGACGTTCAACGAAAAACTCCACGTTCTGACATCGCCAAGTGAATTAATTCCGCTTGATATGATCAGTCAAGAGGACGTCGAGAAGCTTGTCGAAGTTGCGCGGACGAACTTTGATTATGTCGTCATTGATATGCCGCATAATGTCGTGATGTGGACCGAAACAGTTCTCAACGCTGCACATGTCTATTTTGCAATGACTGAGTTGGACATGCGGTCTGCACAAAACACGTTGCGCATGATTCGAGCCTTGAAGGGCGAAGAGCTTCCGGTGAACAAGCTTCGCTATGTGTTGAATCGCGCACCCAAATTCACTGACTTGAATGGTAAAAGCCGTGTCAAGCGGATGGCTGAAAGCCTTGATATCAAAATTGAGGTCTTGATGCCCGACGGTGGTCGCCAGGTTGTTCAGTCAAATGATCACGGAGTTCCTTTGAGCGAAGTCGCGGCCAAAAACCCGCTTCGCAAAGAACTCCAGAAACTCGCAGAATCCGTGCATGAAACAAACCTCGAAGCCGTCGAAGGCGCTTGAGGGAATAAGGAGCAAGCCGTTGTTTTCAAAATATAAGAAAACCGGCGGTCAGGGTGGGGCACCCGGCACGCCAGAATTGAAAAGCATCCCGGGTGGTCAATCCGACCTGCCGGTCGCTAAAGAGTCAGCGCCCGTCGCGGCGTCGAAGGACAATCAAGTCAAGCGTCGCCAGATGAGCCGCATTCCGACGCAAGTTGCGCCGGTCGACAAGGAAAAGAAGCGCAAAGAGCGTTTGGGAGAGATCAAACTTGAGCTCCATAAACGCTTGCTCGACAATTTGAACTTGAGTGCGCTTGAAACTGCCACCGAAAACGATCTGCGCGCGGAGATCGTTGCGATCTCTGGGGAAGCACTCGATGAAATGGGCGTCGTTCTCAATCGCGAGGAACGTCAAACGCTGAACCAAGACCTCTATGATGAGGTTACGGGCCTGGGGCCCCTTGAGCCGCTTTTGAAAGACGACACCATCAACGATATTCTGGTAAACGGTCCACAACAGGTCTTTGTGGAACGATCCGGCAAACTCGAACTCACGGACACAACTTTCAAGGATGAACGCCATCTTTTGAGAATTATCGATAAGATCGTGTCTGCCGTTGGCCGTCGTGTGGACGAGTCAAATCCATACGTTGATGCGCGACTTGCGGATGGATCGCGTTTCAACGCCATGGTTCCTCCAATTGCGGTTGATGGTTCACTTGTCTCTATTCGTAAGTTCAAGAAAGAAAAGCTGTCAATTGATGATCTGGTTAACTTTGGTGCCTTCACCGAAGAAATGGCAGCCTATTTACAGGCGGCCGTTGCAACCCGACTGAATATTATCGTCTCGGGCGGTACGGGCTCTGGTAAAACGACAACGCTCAATGCGCTTTCTTCGTTCATCGACGACGACGAACGCATTCTAACGATCGAAGACACGGCGGAATTGCAGCTTCAGCAGACACACGTGGGTCGAATGGAAAGTCGCCCACCGAACGTCGAAGGAAAAGGGGCAGTGACGCAGCGCGACTGTTTGCGAAACGCTCTGAGGATGCGGCCCGATCGCATTATTGTTGGTGAGACACGAGGCGAAGAAGTCATCGACATGCTTCAGGCGATGAACACTGGCCACGACGGTTCGATGACGACAATCCACGCAAACTCGGCGCGGGACGGCGTATCACGTCTGGAAAACATGATCTCGATGGCGGGTATCGAAATGCCGCTGAAAGCGTCCCGAAGCCAGATCTCCTCGGCTGTCAACCTCATCGTTCAGGCCTCCCGCCTACAGGACGGCTCGCGCCGCATGGTCTCGATTACCGAGGTGACGGGAATGGAAGGTGAAGTCATTTCGATGCAGGAGATTTTCCGCTATCAGCGTGTCGGTCTGACGCCAGACAACAAAATCATCGGTCATTTCACAGCGACTGGCGTGCGCAGCCACTTTTCTGAGCGGTTCCGCATGTGGGGCTACGATTTGCCCGCCAACATCTTTGAACCCTTCGCGGCGGAGTAACAGCACATGGTTATCAGTGCAGAACCGATTATCTATGGCCTTATTTTCATGGCTGTCCTTGCCCTCGTGCAAGGCATCTATCTAACGGTTTTCGGTAAATCGATCAGCCTGAACAATCGGGTCAATCGTCGCCTCGAGATGCTGGACCGCGGCGCCGGTCGTGAGCAAGTGCTGGAGCAACTCCGCAAAGAGATGTCTCAGCACATGAAATCAAAGAGCATTCCGCTCTATTCGATTCTTGCCGAGAAAGCTCAAAAGGCCAACATCGCTTTTACACCAAGCCAACTTATCATGGTGATGGGAATTTTGACGGTCGTTTCGTTTGTCTTACTTAGTTTTGGCACCACTGCTGGTTTTGTCATTCGTGCAGTGCTGTCGGTTTTGATGGGCGTCGGCGCCGTTTTTGTGTGGATTAATAACACCGCAAAGAAGCGTCTTGGCATGATCGAAGAGCAATTGCCCGACGCGGTCGAACTTATGGTTCGATCACTGCGTGTCGGACACCCGTTCTCATCCGCCCTTCAAATCGTTGCAAAAGAAGTACCCGATCCACTTGGGTCGGAAATGGGCGTTATTTCGGATGAAGCCGCCTATGGTCGAGACATAGGAGAGGCCCTGAAACACATGGCCGAACGCCTTGATATGCAAGACTTGCGGTTTCTCGCTGTGGCCGTGACGATCCAGCAAACCTCCGGCGGTAATCTGGCTGAAATCCTTGATGGTCTGGCGAAGGTGATTCGTGCACGGTTCAAACTGTTCCGTCGTGTGCGCGCCATTACTGCAGAAGCCAAATGGTCCGGCATGTTTCTGTCGGTTTTCCCAATCGGTGCGCTTGTAATGATCAATGTGATTCAACCGAACTACTATGACGAGGTCAAAGAAACCTCTGTTTTCATTCCGGCCTGTTTGGTCGTTGCTGGCTTTCTCGTGGTGAATGTTTTCGTCATGAAAGCGCTCGTGAATATTAAGGTTTAAGCAGATGGAAAAATTCTTCGAGCTCTACGAGACCGCCAATGTCTTCTTGGTCGAGCAGTTTGGCGACCTGGGTCCGCTATTGGTCATCGGTGTACTGGGGCTGTTCCTTGTACTGCTGACTTTGCCCACCCTGTTGAAGAAGCAATCCGATCCTCTCGACAAGCTTCGGGCGGCGGCTCAGGCGAGCACAGCCGCAGAAACCGCAGGCGACAAAAAAAGGTTGCGGCGCAAGAACGGCAAAGGCGACAAGCTTGAGAAATACTCCGGCTTTCTCGAGCCTCAGAATGAACAAGAGTATTCTGCCGTTGCATTGAAATTGTTGCAGGCCGGCTATCGTTCTAAGGACGCAGTTCGGACCTACCATTTTTTGCAGTTTGCACTTGGTATTCTGTTTTTGTGTCTCGGGATTGTCTACGCAATCTATAGCAGCGCAACCGGCGAACCAACTACGCAGGCGCTTATAATGTCTGTCATCATCCCAGGAGCGGCTGGCTATATGATGCCCAAATACTGGGTTACTCGCCGACAGGCGGCGCGCGAGGAAGAGATCACAAATGGCTTTCCAGACGCACTCGATATGATGCTTGTTTGTGTTGAAGCAGGTCAATCTCTTGACCAGTCAATCATTCGGGTCAGCGGCGAAATTCGTGCGGGCTTTCCCGCACTGGCTGACGAGTTCGAAATTGTCTCGCATGAGATGAAGGCCGGCAAAGACAAACAACAGGTTCTTCGTGATATGTCCGAGCGCGCCGGCGTGGCCGATGTTGCCAGTTTCGTCACAGTTCTGATCCAATCTGCAAGCTTTGGCACATCGATTGCAGAAGCATTGCGGGTCTATGCGGGCGAAATGCGCGATAAACGAGTCATGCGTGCTGAAGAGAAGGCAAATAAGTTGCCTACCAAGATGACCCTTGCCACTATGATGCTGACTGTGCCACCACTCCTAATCATTCTGATTGGGCCGTCGGTTTACGGCATTGCACAGACATTGTCAGAGGCAAACTTCTAAGGGGATACATGCATCTCGGGAGAACAATTATCGGGAGTGCCAGTCTGGTTCTTCTGTTGGCATGTGAGCAGACCGGCGGCCTTGAACAGGCTGCTGATAGTCCGTTTGCGCCTGCCCCAGCAGGGGGAGATGCCGATTTTGTGGATGGCCTGACGGTTGGTCATCGCCTTATGGCCTCGGGAGAATATGAACTGGCTTTGAAAGCATACTTTCGTGCCGCTGCGGAAGAAGGTGTGAACGTAGACGTGCTTTCAGCCATTGGCTCTGCGAACCTGCAACTTGGCCGCCTTAATCAAGCCGAGCAAATTCTACGACGAGCAACTGAACTAGATGAAACTTTTCCCCCGGCATGGAACAATCTCGGCGTTGTTCTTATGGAACGAGGCGAGTTTGGCGAAGCAAGCCATGTTTTTCGTATCGCATTCGCACTCGACAACGGAGAAAGCGCGGAAATCCGCGACAATCTACGCTTAGCACTCGCAAAACTGGGCGATCCGACATATTCTGAACCCGAGAGCGACTTTCGTCTGGTGCGTCGCGGGCCTGGTTTTTTCCGGATCCTCGAAACATCCGAGACCCCATAAAGAGGGCAAGCAAGGCGGACGCGAGCAGCAAGAGGACCTGAGCATCATGTGCCGGTACACTATTTCATTTCTGGCCATCAGCGGCCTGTTACTGACAGCCTGCGGGCCACAAGGTCAATCCGACGAAGAGTTGGCACAGGCGTTGAAAGACGTGAATGTTATCGATGAATCCAACCTGAACGACGTGATGTTGACCGTGGCGGATCCGGACGAGGCGGTGTCCTATTTTCAGCGTACATTAGCAGTCAACCCAGACCGGATTGATTTGGCGCGCGGCTTGGCCGTTTCGCTCGTGCGCGCGGGGAAAGCCACCGGCGCCGCATCAGCTTGGTCAAATGTGCTTGGCATGGAAGGAGCAAACAACGATGACCGCGTTGAATACGCGGACGCGTTGATCCGATCCAATCAATGGGATCGTGCCGAGGCGGAACTGGATAAAATTCCACCAACACATGAGACATTCAAACGCTATCGCCTTGAAGCTATGATTGCGGACAGCAACAAAGAGTGGTCGAAGGCGGACAGCTTTTATGAGATTGCAGTTGGCTTGACGACCAAACCATCAGGCACATTGAACAATTGGGGTTATAGCCATTTGACGCGCGGCAATTACGTTGAAGCTGAACGCTTATTTGGTGAAGCGTTGACCTATGACACGGCCATGTTCACCGCCAAAAACAATCTAGTCCTCGCACGCGCGGCCCAACGTCGCTACGACATGCCCGTTGTTCCGATGACCCAGGTAGAGCGCGCTCAACTGATACATACGGCTGCTCTCTCTGCGATTAAACAAGGCGACATAAACACCGGCAAGAGCTTGCTTCAAGAAGCGATTGACACGCACCCGCAATTTTTTGAAGCCGCCGTTCGAAGCCTGGAAGCCCTTGAAAACAATGCCACAAACTAACGGAGTGCGCCAGTCATGGTGACCACATGGACCACCGCCGCGTGGTTTCTACCTTTTGTCATTCCGATAGCAATTTGGGTTTCATGGAGTGACATGTCGACGATGAAGATCCCGAACAAGGCAGTGCTTGCCCTGTTGATCGTCTTTGCTGTCTTGGGCCTGATCGCGCTTCCATTTGCCGACTATCTCTGGAGGTGGGCGCATTTTGCCGTCGTTTTGGTCATCACCTTTTTGCTGAACTTAGTGCGTGTGATGGGGGCAGGAGATGCGAAATTCGCCGCTGCAATGGCACCTTTCATAGCACTTTCGGATTGGTATCCGTTCATGTTTCTATTGGGCATAACGATCATCGCTGCTTTCATTATCCACCGTACGGCCAAAGCGACCGCTATACGCGGCATGGTTCCCCAATGGGAAAGCTGGACGCGCAAGGAATTTCCGATGGGAATGGCTTTGGCACCGTCTTTGGTCTTTTATTTTCTCATTGCCTTTTTTCAAGGCTGAGAGACTTCATAAAGCACGTAGAGTTCGTTGTTGCGCACTGGCTCCAACAAATAGCCGCTCTCAGAAAGCTCGCCAATCAGGATGTTTCTGAGCTCGGTGACGAAGCTGCACTTTGGTACGAGAACAAAATCTGTATCCGCTAAACCGGAGAGATTTCCATAGTACCAGGGCGCACTCCTTGCCGACGGCGTATAGTCACCAAAGAGCCAGAAAGCCGATAGAATGTCGGTTACGAACAACTTGGTCTTTGGCGGCAAATCAGCCTGTTCGAGGTCGGAAATCAGCTCATTAATCCAAGCCAAGGAGCCTGCCATTATTTCACACTGGGGAAATTCGACACCAGCCAATTCCGGAATCAGGGGCCGATCAGCGGGCTCGCGATAGGCGAACCAGACCGTGCCGGGGACATCCATCTCGACTCTCGCTGTCATAGTATACGCACGGTCACTTCGTACGAGGATATCTTGATGTTTGGCCAGATCAGGAAGCATGGGAACATATCTGGAAAAATCTTGCGCGGCGTGTCGTAAAGGAGAGAGTGCCAATGTGGATACCGAGGGCAGAATTAACAAAACCCCAGCGGCACACAACGCG
>JARFRG010000077.1 GCA_029287375.1 Boseongicola sp.
GAGCCCATTCAGTAAATTCGTATTTCGTGCTGTGTGCGCTCGCAGCGCGGGAAATGTGGGAAGTACGAAAGATTTGCTGCAGCCGCGCAGCGAGAAAACCGGTCGTTCGTAAAGGCCTCAGCAAAGATCAAGCATGGAATTTACAGCTCGCGGACATCTCCGACCTTCGCTGCGGTTGCGCCAATTGGGGCTTTGGGACGGTGCAACGAGCTCTGATGACACGGCAGCCTTCAAGATAGTACATTTTGGTGGGGTCATTAGCATATCGCCTATTTCCGAATCTCGACCAATTAGGAGTAGTTGCGTGATGTGGCATGTTGTAGCGGCGTGACCCCGTCGCCCAGAGCGGCAGCCTCGATCAAAGAAGCCCAAGCCAGATTGTCGATATGATGCAGCGGTGCGCCGCCTACCAGCAGATGGGCCACAACATCGTATTGACCAACCAGCTTGATCGTTTTGACGATTCTCACGATCTACGGTGTGAGCTGACTCTCCTTGTTCTGCGATGATCGGAGCAAACCCTTTTTGGTCCTTTAAACCCAATCCACATGGTTTCAGGATGTGCCGACGGAATCCAGGATATCTTCAACCCTCAAGTTGCTGGAATGGGACCCATGTGCCGCCGCTGCCCGCTGAATTCACGCAGGCTTCAATGAACTGCATGCCCTCCAAGCCCGAACGAATTCCTGCCAGAAGGGCTCCCCCGCCCTTTCTTTCGATCAGGTCTGCTGTGTCGGTATAAATGTTGGCAAAGCTTTCAAGGTAACCTTCCGGGTGGCCGGCAGGGATCCGCGTCCAATCTGTCATGGCTCCGCCTGATCCGACCCCGCCGCGTGTGAGGATACGTTTTGCTTCGCTGTCGATTGTCAGACACATCTTGTTTGGGTTTTCCTGCGACCATTCCAAACCGCCTCGGTCACCATAAACACGCAGGCGCAGCCCGTTTTCATTCCCAACTGCAATCTGTGACGCCCAGAGCATCGCCTTCGCACCACCCTGCATGTGCAGCAGGATATGAGCGTTATCGTCCAAACGACGCCCGTCGCCGAAACGGTGTAGGTCGGCCAAGAGCGCCTCAGGCTTCAGCCCAGTCACAAAACACAAAAGGTCAACGGCATGGGTTCCTATGTCGCCGATTGCGCCACCGCCACCGGACTTTGCCGGATCGGTCCGCCAGTCTGCCTGTTTTTGACCATCCTGTTCGATAGTTTGTGTCAGCCAGTCTTGCGCGTATTCGACTTGAATCACACGCATTTGACCCAATTCACCATCGGCAATCATCTTGCGGGCCTGACGGATCAAGGGGTAGCCGGTGTAGGTGTGCGTCAACACGAAATGCGCATCAGAGGCTTTCACTGCTTCCGAAATCATTTGGGCTTCAGCCATGGTGGCACATAATGGCTTGTCACAGATCACGTGAATTCCGGCCTGAAGAAAGGCGATGATTGGCGCGGCATGCATATGGTTTGGCGTCACGATCGCGACGACTTCGATCCCGTCGGCGCGTTTTGCTTCGGCCTTGGCCATGACCTTGAAATCGACATAGGCCCGAGCCGGCACGATGCCCAGATCCGCCGCGCTTTCAGCCGCGCGCATTGGATCGGAGGAAAGCACACCCGCAACCAGTTCAAACCGGTCATCAATACGACTGGCAATGCGGTGCACGCCGCCGATGAAGGAACCTTTGCCTCCTCCAACCATCCCCAGACGCAGCCGCTTGCGTGATGCCGTCATCAGGCCATCTCGCTGAGCATGGTCAAGTGCCGGATATCGACCGTACAGGCCAACAAACGATCAAGCTGTAAAAACAATGGCTTCAGATGGGGCATCTCGAGATGAGCATCTAAATCAGCTTGCGTGCGCCAGTTTTCATAGAAGACAAAGCAACAAGGATCGCTTGCATCAACATGAAAGTCATAGTTGATGCAGCCCTTCTCCTGACGGGTAGGGGCGACCTGCCTTGTAAGCAGGTCAAACAATTCAGCGCGCGTTTCGGGTTTGGCTGTAACCGTTCCAATGATAGTGACATGGGCCATGGTTCAGACCCTTTTCTGGCTCAGGGCCACGGCAAGGATGATTATACCACCGCGCGCGATCAGCTGCTGGCTGAACTCAAGCCCCATCAGGATCAAACCGTTGTTGATCAGGCCGATCATCAGCGCCCCGACGATGGTGCCGATCACTGTCCCCTTGCCTCCGAAGAGGGATGTACCGCCCAAGACAGCCGCCGCAATCACTGAGAGTTCGTCGCCTTCCCCTAGCTGAAACCGCCCCGATTGAAGACGACCCGCATAGAGCATACCAGCAACGGCTGCCGCGGTTGAGGATATCACCAGCACCCGGAATTTAACCCGCGACGTATTGATCCCCGAATAACTGGCCGCCTGTTCGCCGCCACCCGTTGCCAGTACCCGGCGGCCAAAGCTGGTGCGCCGCAAGACAACTTGCCCGACAACACCGAAAATCAACATCCAAAACAACAGAACCGGAACGTGGCCGATCGAGCCGCCGCCAAACCACCATGAATAGCCGGGCGACAGGATCGGCACTGCTGACGTGCCCGAAATCCACATGGCAACGCCCTTGGCGATGCCCATCATCGCCAGCGTGGTCAGGAAAGACGGGATACCGATTTTTGTCGTCAGCCAGCCGTTGAAGACACCCACGGCAACGCCAGTCGCAAGCCCTGCCATGATCCCCGCAAAGGGCCCGGCTACGGCAATTGCCATGGCCACCGTCACACTTGCAAGTCCGGCGACCGCGCCCACAGACAAGTCGATCTCGCCCGCTGACAGTACGAATGTCATGGCAACGGCCATGACGGCAATCATTGTGGTCTGCCGCACAATGTTAAGAAGGTTGTTGGGATTCAGGAACCCCCGGTCATTCAATGTCAGCGCGAAGATCACGAAGATCGCCGCGAACCCGATGTAAATGATATTCTGGCGCCAGTTGCCGAGAAAGCCGCCTAAGGCATTTCTGGTGCGATCTTTCGTATCAGTGAAGGTCATTGGAAATCTCCTGCTCTGACTTTAGGGCGTTCTGGATGGCAATTTGCAGGCGCTGTTCTGCGACCTGAACACGGTGCGCGGCATTCGTATTAACGTCCGCGGGGTCTTCTAGATTCGCATGTGGGATATCTGCGTGGCTTCGTCCTTCGGCCATCACGATGATGCGGTCGCAGGCGGTTAAAAGCTCAGACAGTTCAGATGATATCATCAGGATTGCCTTGCCGCTGGCAGCAAGGTCGCGGACCATCTGGATGATTTCGGATTTGGATCCGATGTCGATGCCCGCAGTCGGTTCGTCGAGAACAAAGACATCCGGATCAGACGCCAGCCATTTTCCGATAACGACCTTTTGCTGATTGCCACCCGATAAGGTGCTGACTGCGTGATCACGGCTCGCGGTCTTGATCGACAACCGTTCGATCTGTGCATCAGTGGTGGCCCGCATTTTGGCCGCGTCCACGAACCCGAATTTTGACAGCTTATCAAGCACGGCAAGGGTCGCGTTGTCCGCCACCGACTGGGACGGGATGATGCCCTGTGTGGCCCGAGCCTCGGGCACCAATGCCACGCCTGCTGCAATTGCATCACTTGGGCGGCGAATGTGTACCGGGCGGTCGTTGATGCGGATTTCGCCCGCGGTTATGGGTTCAATTCCGGCGATAAGCTTAGCAAGCGACGTGCGCCCTGACCCCAGCAGACCGGCCAGCCCTACGACCTCGCCCTTGTGGACCTTCAGTGAAATGTCCTTTGGCTTATTGCGGCCGGACACATTGCGCAGTTCCAGCGCGACATCACCCTGCACGGCAACGTTGCGTGCGACATCCGCAAGACCAAGCGAGCGTTTTCCTACAATATGTTCGATCATCACGTCCACTGGCAGATCTGCGATATCGGCGGTGGTCACGTTTTGTCCATCCCGCAAGATCGTAGCGCGATCGGCGATGCGGGCGATTTCATCCATCCGGTGGCTCACATAGATGATCGCGACGCCTTGAGTTTTAAGTTTGCGCAGGAAGGTAAACAGACGATCCACATCCGAAACGGCCAGTGCCGTGGACGGCTCATCGAGCACGAGAACGCGCGCGTCCTGCGATATTGCTTTGACGATTTCGGTCAGTTGCTTTTGCCCCGCTCCCAGATCGCCCACAATGGCGCGCGGATCAATCTCGACCTCGAGCATCGCAAATAGCTCTGCCGCCCTGCGTTCTGCCTCGGTGTCGTCGATCAGTCCGCCCGACTTCGCCTCGCGTGTCAGAAACACATTCTGGGCCACGGTCAACGTCGGGATGAGGCTCATTTCTTGATAGTTCATCGCGATGCCTGCAGCTCGGGAGGCCGCAGGACTATGCGTGGTCAGCGGAACGCCCGCGACTTCGATGGTACCGGCAGAGGGCACATGTACCCCGTTCAACACCTTTAGAATTGTGGATTTTCCCGCCCCGTTGCCGCCCAGAAGCGCGTGGACCTCACCGGCCAGAACCTCAAGATCCACGTTATCCAGCGCTTTGACCCCACCAAAGTGTTTGGATATTCCCTTCATGCGGACAGCAACGGGTGCCATTACACTTGCTCCCAGGCGTGGGTTTCGCCTGAACGCAGCAAGGCATCCGCGACCTTTTCGGTCAAAAGCGCCTCTTCGAAGTTTGGTGAAGGCTGGGTTCCCTCCACGATCGCTTTGCAGAAATCGAAGCATTCGATGATCTTTGTCTCACCGTAGCCAATGCCAAGGGCTGGTATCGGCCATAAACCTTCGCCATAAGGATGCGCCGGACCGGTGTAGATGGTGCGGAACCCTCGCGCATCGCCGGGATCATCAGCGAACATCACCTGCAATTCGTCGCGACGTTCATAGTTGAACAGGATCGACCCTTTGGTCCCGTGGATTTCCAGCGTGATGAAGTTGTTGCGGCCCCATGCATTTCGGGTGGCTTCGATGCTGCCCACGGCACCGGACTTGAACCGGACCATTGACATGACCTCGTCGTCTACATCAACCTCTGCCCGCTCTGAATCCGCAGACTTTTCGGACGCTCCTAGCTTGTCGACGCCCCCTTGTTGAATAGGACGCGTCTTTACGTAGGTCGAGGTGATCGCCTGAACCGTGTCAATCGGCCCGACGAGGTAATGCGCCATATCTACGACATGCGTGCCGATGTCACCCACTGCACCGGAACCCGCGATATCCTTCTGGAACCTCCACGACAGCGGCCCGTTCGGATCTGCCGACCAGTCCTGCAAGTATGTGCCCCGGAAATTGATCACGTCGCCGATCTTGCCGTCTTCGATGAATTTCTTGGCCAGCGCGACAGCAGGTGTCCGACGATAGTTGAACGCAACCATCGTGACGGACTTGCTGGCGCGCGCGGCCTCGACCATCGCCACGGATTCTTCAAGCGTCCGGGCAAGTGGCTTTTCGCAGATCACGTGCTTGCCTGCTTTGAGCGCTTCAATCGCGATCTCGGCATGGGAGTTGTTGGGGGTGCAGATATCGACAATGTCGATGTCGGCGCGGTTGACTGTCGCCTTCCAATCACTGGAAGCTTCGTCAAAGCCGAACCGGTCGCGTGCGGTTTCGGCGGCCGCATCCGTCAGATCGACCACCGTCTTGCGGCGAGGGATTGCGGGGGCGGGCCAGAAAAACATCGGCATGGCAGCATAGGCCATGGCGTGGGCCTTGCCCATGAAACCGCCGCCTATCATGGCCACATTGAGGGTCTTGGTCATCACGATACTCTCCGTACTGGAAATGAAAGATGGGTGGTCCCGCAACCAGGGAGGAGCTGCGGGACCTGCGCATGATCAGTTCATGCTCCGCTGGATATTCTGCGTGGCTTCGGTCCGGTAAACGGTCTGCCATGCCTCCAGCAGGTTTTCCCTGTTCACTGGCAGGGCTGGCAGGGCCACAAAGGCCGGTGCCTCTTTGCCCAAAAGGCCATAGCCCGCCAAAGTGGCTTCGGCGACGCCCTGATCGAATGGGCGCTGCGCCCCCAGACCTTTCACGAAGCCGCCTTGGGCCATGTTGATCGCAACGTTCTCGCCAAGGTCAATCGTGGTGATGATCAGGTCGTCGCGTCCCGCAACGCGTGCCGCCGAGATCACGCCTTCGGCCGGTACGTCCCAAACGGCCCAGATGCCATCAAGGCCAGGGTTGGACGTCAGCATTGCCGACGCGACCTTTTCGGCGTCGCCAGTGAAGTCCGGTCCGCCGATACCCTGTTCGGCAACGATCTCGACATTGGGATAGTTTTCCTCGGTCGTCGCCTTGAAGGCGTCATAGCGTTGGCGGGTCACAAAGAAGTCAGCGGCGTGATAGACAAGCCCAATCTGGCCACCATCCTCGCCAAGCGCCTGCGCCATCAAGTGTGCGGCAGCAACGCCGTTGCCATAGTTATCGGCTGAAACGACAGAAACATAATCCTCACCAGCAGTCATGCCCGGAGGGGTATTTTCCATGAAAACAATCTTAACGCCCGCATTGGCAGCGGCCATATAGGCTGCTGCGGTTGCGGCGGGGTCGGTCGGAACGGACACGATGATGTCGGGCTGGCGCGCCATAACGGTTTCGATATCCGCGACCTGCTTTTCGGGTTTGAACCCTGCATCCGTCACCGCAATGACTTCGATGCCCAACTCACCAAATTGGAACCTCAATCCTTCGATCTGCGCCCGCGACCAGTCGTTGCCGCCATAATGCATGACGATCGCGGCGGTGGCGTTCATGGCTTTGATCTGGTCGATCTCGGCCGCAGTCAGCGACAGGTCTGCTGCCGGGCTTGGGTCCTCGCCGTTGGGGCCCTTGGACAGGACGTTTTCCTGCAATGCGGCCAAGGCAGCGGCGGGATCGGCAATGGCCGGAACAGCGCCAAGTGCAATCACTGCGGCGGCGATGGACCCCATAAGTATGGAACGTGTAGACATAGGTCTTCCTCCCAGAAGATGGGGCGTAAGCCCCGTTAAAATGGCCAAATTAGGCCTGATTGAGATAGTCCATGCTGGCGCGTGCCCCGGCTGCGGGGTCGTTCCAGGCATCAAGTTCAGTGCAGACCCAGCCCGCGAAATTCGTATCGCGCATCGCAGCGATGATCGGGTCGGTCGGCACATCGCCGCGGTCAAGCGGCGTGAATGCAAAGGGGTCTTTTTGGAACCCCTTGAGGTGGATATATGAAATCCGCTTTGCGTGTTCGCGGATCATCTGCGCGGGGTCCCCGCCAGCAGCAGCCAAATGGGCCGTGTCAGGGCAGAAATCGATCGACGTCAGGTCAAAGATACGCCGCACCTCTTTGGGGCCCTCCACGATCGTGGACAGATGCGGGTGATAATGCGCCTTCAGTCCACGGTCCTCGGCCAGTTCCTTGACCCTGTCGAGCGCTGCGCCAAGTTTGTCATAGTCGGTTGTCCGAACACCATCGAACCGTTTGGCCCCGCCCCCCACGACCAGATGTGGGGCGTCAAGTTCTTCAGCGCGGTCCGCCGCACGGGTAATCCGCGCCAGTTCATCTGGAAGAATTTCATCAAAAATGAAGTTGGCGCCGGAATAGGCCGCAACCAGCGTCAGACCATTGTTTGCCAGCAAGGTCCGAAAATCTGCCGCGTCATAGTCCAGCAAGTTGCCGTCAAACAATTCAACCCCCGTGTAGCCAGCTGCCGCGATTTCGGCGCAGGCCCGGTCCATGTCCCCGAAGGTGCGATAGCTCAGTTGCGTAATCGACGTCACACCTTCTGCATTGCCGCCAAGCTCACCCCAGCAATTCGCCTGATAGGCCAGTTTCCAGTCACTCATTGGTTTTCCTCCTCCGGCATTTGGCGCCGGTCACACATTTTGTAAGGGCTATAATGAGCAGTGGTCAACATATTTTATGCATAAGTATGTATTCTTTTGCATTTAATCTGCAAAACTAGACGCTTGCCATGCTTAAATTGCCGAACTACTGTTGAATCCAGTCACGACGAAGAGAAGATTTTTGTGAAAAAAGGCCAATCCGCAACGAATCGTTCAACAGGCAATGGACGCCCACGTAGCAGCGAGGCGGCCACGGCAAGTCTTGTCGACGTGCTGAATCTTGTCCGCCTAGGGCATGCGGGAACCCGTCAGGAGCTAGAGCGTGTCGGAGAGTACGGACGTGCAATCGTCGCCGACAGGCTAGCCACCCTGAAAGATTTGGGCCTCGTTGATGAAAACGCGACCGGTGTAGCCACGGGGGGGCGCGCGCCGCGACTTGTCCAATTCATGAAAGACCGCGCCCGCCTTGTCTCTGTCACGCTAGACCAATCAGCTGTTGGTGTTGGATTGGCTGACCTGAGCGGCAAATTGCTGTCAGAGCACCACGAAATGATCGATATCTCTGATCAGTCTGCCACCGTCGACCGCATCTGTGCCTTGATCAACTGGCTCCTTACACGGCAACTGGACGCGCCCGATCTGTGGGGTATTTCCATTTCTGTGCCCGGGCCGGTTCTCGCCAATCCTGGCACGTCTTTCCTACTGAAAACCCCTGACTTCCTGCCTAATTGGGATAGTTCCGGGCTGGTGGAGACCCTGACAGATCGATTTCAGACGCTTGTCTGGATTCATTCCAACGTTGAGACGATGACGATGGGGGAACTACATGGCGGTGCCGGGATTGGCTTGCAGTCCATGCTTTTCGTCAAGGTGGGTCAACGCATTGGCGCCGGACTTGTCAGCGATGGCCATCCCTACCATGGCGCCGCAGGTGCGGTGGGCCTTATTGGTCAACTTCCTGTCACCTATCGCGACAGCACGGGAACGCTGGATGCCATGGCCGGGGCAGAGATGATCAGGGCCCGCGGACTGGAAGCAGCTAAAAGCGGGGGCAGCCCCCATCTGGACGATACACTTGCGCGTGGTGGTGATTTGACAGCCATAGACGTATGCCAGGCGGCGCAAATGGGCGACGGTGCATGCGTTGAAATCCTGATGCAAAGCGGCCGCTTGATCGGCGGGGTTGTTGCAACATTGGCGAATATGCTGAACCCCCAACTTATTGTGTTGGCCGGGTCCATTGCGCAAACCAACGATATTCTTCTGGCCAGTATTCGCGAAACGGTCTACGGCGCATCCCACCCCCTCGTCACACGCGATCTTCGCATCCTCAGATCTCAAATGAGCAATTCCGCGGCCCTTTTGGGCGCCGCCAGCATTGCCGCAGAGGCGCTGTTCGATCCGATTTTCCTGAAAGAATGGATCGGTCTTGGCACCCCGACCCGCAACCCGGATTTCGTGCAGAGTCTGGCCGCTTTGGGATCGTCCTCTCTGCAGTCTGGCGAAACGCCGCCACCGCCGCCAAAGATATCAAGGACAACCACATGACTATCATCGGTCTTGGGCCACATGGCGAGCGCGCCTCCCCTCCTGAGCGGGTCACGTTGCTGCCACAGGATATAGCAGCCGCTCGTGCAAAAGGGCTGCGCATCGCGCTCGTCATGCATACGTTGGAAAGTGACTGGTCGCGCCATCTTGTGCAGGGCGTCGTCGGCATGATGGGAGAATGCGGGGCGATTGTGATCGACGTCGTTGACTGCAGTTTTTCGCCAGAAGCGCAAATCGCAGCTCTTCGTAGGCTTTGTGATGAAAAGCCAGATGCAATCGTTTCCCTTCCCGTCGACAACACGACAGTGGCCCAAGACCATATCGCTGTGTCCAATGCCGGTATTAAGCTGGTGCTGATCGACAATGTTCCCACCGGCATGTTGCCGGGAAAGGACTACGCCGCACTTGTTTCTGTGGACAATTACGGTCTGGGCAAGATCGCGGCAGAGCTGCTGTCAGATCATCTACCTGCCAACGCATCGACCGGGTTGCTGGGCTATGATGCAGATTTCTTTGCCGTCAACGAGCGCGAAATCGCGTTCAGCCAATCGATGGAGCGCAACCGCCCGGATGTTACGGTCAGAACGGCAAGATTCTCATCCCTCGATGATGCCGGTGAACAAACGCGGCGTATGCTGGCCGATTATCCGGACGTCGCAGGTCTATTCGTCGTCTGGGATACCCCTTGTATCGACGTCATCCGGATGGTTTCGGAGCTGAAACTGACTTTGCCCATCACGACCGTGGACCTTGGACAAGAGGTGACGGAAAATCTTGCGAAAGGCGGCGCTGTTGTCGGCATCGCAGGTCAACGCCCGTTCCAACAAGGTGAGGCTATCGCAAAGACGACGATCACCGCCTTGCTTGGCCGCCCCTGTCCGGACTGGGTCGCGCTGCCGGGCCTAGCGGTGACGCGGTCAAACGTCATCGAGTGTTACCAGTCTGTGTGGCGCAAGCATGCACCCCGCGAAATCTTGGTTGGGCTGGACGTATTGCGCCCAGGCTGAAGCTTGCGCATGCAGGCGCGCTATGCGACGCGGTGATGATCGCCAAATTCTGACAGATTTAAAGGCGTTGTCTTAGCTGGGCGAAACTCCAGCAGAGAAATTCGAGGCCTATGTTGCAGCGGCCCGCTGTAACCACACCGCGTCTCGATTGTTGAGGCAGGCCGAAGCGAAAGGTTAGTTCGGATTCCACCTGTTGTGACGTAATTGAACGGCCTGTTCGGGGAAATTCGCCTCATCGCGGAGGTACTTATGCTGCGGGAGCAGTCGCGGCGTGGTCAAAAAGCCGCTTAGTCCGCAACTCGGACCTGCGGTGCGCCTGCTGCGAATGACTGGTTCCGGTCGATGGTATTCAACCCGGCTTGAACGTCCGCTTTCGGGAAGTTGCGCTGCAAAGCGGCGCGCAGCATGTAACGGCATATTCGCCGGAGCGACGGATCGTGCCGCATCTGCAAAAGTCCGTTTTGTCCCGCTCAGCAGACTTTGGTTTGCGCC
>JARFRG010000101.1 GCA_029287375.1 Boseongicola sp.
CCCTGCGACGCGCAACACAGCCGTTGGGCCGAAACTGCGCTCCAATCCACCCAAGATAGGGCCGCTGCCCACAACACGGCCATCGCCCGACCATGTCACCACACCGGTCACGTCTATCGGCCCGCCACCAAAATCTGGCGCTGTCTTCCCGCCAATGGCCAGCGAAACCTCAGCCCCGAGGGGCTGCGATTGTAAATATGCAGCAGCGTCCGGATCGATCAGAGGACCAAAGCAGGCATTTTGCACATCCGCGTCCAGCAAGGCTGATAAAAGGTCGGTGGCATCCCCGTAGGCACCCGAGCCGGGGTTGTCTGCGTAGTCGGCTACGATGAGCGGACCCGCACTACCGTTCCAGGTCTTGGCAACATGCGCGGCCTGCGCACTGGTCATATAAGAGTTTATTGCTTCGTGCCGCCGTTCCCAGATGTCGTCGGCCAGCGTATCGCCGATGGCGTGATGTTCGGCCTTGTCCCCGTCGCAGGTTACCAAGACCGTTGGCCCGACTTCGGCGATATCTGCGCAAGGGAACCCGCCGTTGATGCTGATGGCATAAACGCCTTTTCGCGCCTCAAATGCGCGGGCCAGTGCGTGGCGTTCGATCATGGGGCCGATGTCCGTTCTTCCGCCATTGGCTTCTTCCAACATGGGGCGGTGAAATCTTAGCGTTCTGGGGCGGATGTCGCCCGACATGCAGCGCTGCAAAAGTTCGGCGGCGCGCTGCCCCGTGGCGCGCAGATCCACGTGGGGATAGGTGGTGAACGATACCAAAATCTGAGCAAGATCGCACATGGCCGCCGTGACATTTGCATGCGGATCCAAGGTCACCGCGATGGGAAGATCCGGCCCCACAACGGCGCGTAGTCGTTGCAGCAATTCGCCTTCGCCATCCTCGCAAAATTCGGTGACCATTGCACCGTGTAGCATCAAGATGATGCCGTCCCAGTGGTCATCGGCGGCACTGATGAGGGCTGTACTCAGTGCCTCAAACGCAGCGCGCGTCACCTTGCCACCCGGTCCGGCGGCGGCGCTGATGACGTGATTTATTGCCCAGCCGTAGTCCCGCGCAACATCAAGTGCGCCGGCGAGTTCTGTGTTTTTGTCACCCCTCGCGGCACAGGCTGCCTCTCCTTCCAGCAGGTAGCGGTCCTGAAAGCTTTTCAGCGTCGTTGGTCGGACGTTGAAGGTGTTGGTCTCGTGGGCAATCTCGGCGCTCAGAACTTTGAAACTCAAGGTAGATATTCCTTTAGGCCTTTGGTTTTTGAACCGCGGTTTGATCTACGTGGCCGGTGAATTTCCCATAAAGCCGAGCGATGTCGTTCATACGTTCTTCGACCTGTGGTCCCAACTCAAGAAACACGCCGTTGACGAGAAGGTTCGCGAGGCTGGCCATCTGCGCGGTCGATTCCCAGAACAGATTGAACGACGTCGGCACGACGAAAATTTCATCGGCAACCTTGTGACCCCAGTCGCAATAGGGATCGGTGATGAGCGTCACGGGAATGCCCGCTTCTTTCGCCTCTTCGGCCAACAGCAATGCGTTCTTCGAGTACCTGCGCGCCTCAAAAATCACGAGGGCTACGTCGCTTTCGTCGGTCGCGAGTAATTCGGCGAAGTTTCCGCTGGCAAGATCAAGAAGATGCACTTTGTCTCTGAGATATTGCAGCTGATGCACAAAAATTTCCGCGATTCCGCGCTCGGTCTGAAACCCGACAACAAAAACCGAAGGTGCCGCGGCCAGTCGTTTCACGACGCGGTCCCATTCGGGCGTGTGCGCCATTTCATAGACGGCGAACAGAGCAGCCATCTCCAGTTCCAACCCACGCGTCAGTTGATCTTCACCCGCCAGAGTGCGTTCTTGAAGGTCGCGCAATCTGTCTTTTATCAGCCAGGGTTGGTCGCCCATGTCGCTGCGCAAGTTGTTCTTGAGGTCTTTGAAGCCATTGTAGCCGATTGCGCGGCAAAAGCGGCCGACCGTCGGCTCGCTGACAGCAACTTTGGTGGCCAGACTGGCCGCGGTTTCAAAAGGAAGGTTGCCATATTCCGCCAGCATATAGGTCGCCAGAGCGCGGTCCGCTTTTGAGGCCGATTGAACAGCATCGGTCAGGCGTTCACGTAGTGATTTTGACATAAACTCCTCCCGATTCTATTATGTAGGCGGCTTAGAACCTTGTAATCGCTCAGGCGATAAGGCGTCTGCAAATCCCGCCGACTGGGCGCCTGGTTTGCCGCCAAAGATCAATTCAGCAGTCAAAATGGCCAATGCAGCGGCCATCATGATCCCGTAACCACCCTGTCCGGCCAGCCAGAAAAAATTTGGCACCTCGGCGTCAAAGCCAACCACAGGCGCCTCATCCGGCGCGAAGCTGCGCAATCCTGCCCAACTGTGCTCGATTTTTTCAACTTTGAGCGTGGTCTCGCGCTCAATCCAGTCCGCAAGCACCGCGATATCCATGTCATCGGCCCACGCGTCGTGCGGATCCATCGGTGTCGCGTCACCGGGTGAAGCCATCAGCCTGCCGCCGTCGGGTTTGAGATAGGCCTCTGATTCAGCAAAATCCAAAGCCGGAAGGGCAGAGCAATTGATGTCCTCGGGCGCCTTTATGATGATCGCTGTACGCCGCTTTGGCACGAGGCCAATGGAACGGGCCCCGGCCAATGTTCCAATCTGGTCCGCCCAAGCCCCAGCGGCATTGACCACATGGGTCGCCTGAAACGTGTCGTGAGACGTCTGAGCAGTCCAGGTCGTGCCAGACCAGGACAGCTCTTTGACGGATTGTTTCAAGACAATCTGCGCTCCGCGGGCCTTTGCGCCCTTAAGGTAAGAGGCGTGCAGGGTCGCCACGTCGATGTCCGCGACATTGGCCTCGATGACTGCACGCTTTATCCGATCGGGCCGCAAAAAGGGGACCAAGGCACAGGCTTCTTTGACATCGATTTCAATGACTTCCTCTCCTGGTTCCGACATGGCCAGAAGGGCATCAAGATCATGCGATTGCTCTTGATTTGAGACAGTCAGACAGCCGCGCGGTGTGAGAAGGGGCGTTTGGCTAAATGCGGGCGGCGGCGACCGGAAGAAGGCGGCGCTGCTTGCGTTGATCTGGCGAACGACCGGACCGCCGTAATTTCGTGTGAACAAGGCTGCCGAGCGTCCGGTGGCGTGATATCCCGCAGCGTCTTCAGCCTCGAGCAGCAGCACGTTTCCATAGGGTGCAAGTTCAAAAGCGGCGGACGCCCCGGCAATTCCGCCTCCGATAATTAAGAAATCATGGATCAAAAAAGATGCCTTTCAGGGGCGCATGCTCAAAAAACAGGCCGCCGAGACCAAAGGACACTGGTTTATGGGGTTTTGCAAGAAAAACGTAATTCATTGACTCGGTGAAAGTAATATTACTAAATTCATCTGACCGGTGGGGACAATCGATGACAATTACTTTGCGCGCACGTTTGGAGCTATCGGAATCCGTTCACTGGGGGCCCGAACACTAGATGCGCATGAATGCCTGCACAGGGAACGCAATAACCCGCTTAACACACGAAACTGCAGCGCCGATGTGCGGTCTTGTCACAAAACTTCTACAGCAACTTACTATGCCGGCAACCTTAGGCGGCAACCAGAATTGAAAAATGGGCAAAACGCCTGCGCGGTCCTTCTCTTGGATACGCAAAGAACAACCAACAAGGAGACACCTATGAAGAAGATCCTGTTATCCAGTGTCGCGTTCACTGTGCTTGCGGGGGCCGCATCGGCCGCCTGTCCTGCAGTGACCGTGGCGGACCCGATGGGCGTCGGTGCCGGGGCATTCCCCCAGCAATTTGAACTGGCCGAATTCCAAGGTCTTGCCAATTGCACACTGGAAATGTCTGAGAACCCGGATATCGCTGCGATGAATGCGCGGATCCGTGGCAACCCCGATATGCCCGCCCTGGCGATGCGTCTACCATCCGAGCCGTTGGTGGTCGCCCCTTACGATATGATCGGGAGTTATGGCGGTACCTTCAATGCGCTGTCCAATGCGACAGAAGCCGGTACGTCTGACTTTATGTCGGTGCGGCACGTCAATTTGGTGCGTTATGCCGATGACCTGACGACAATTGTGCCAAACGTCGCCAAAAGCTGGTCTTGGAATGATGATTTCACTCAGCTGACGTTTGTTTTGCGCGAAGGGCACAAATGGTCCGACGGCGCGCCTTTCGGTGCCGAGGATGTCGAGTTCTGGTACGAGAATCTTGCGCTTGATTCAAACGTGATCGAGAGTCCGAAAGATTATGTTCTTGCAGGTGGCGAAGCCATGACGGTTGACGTGCTTGATGCGCAAACCGTGCGCTTTAATATGCCGTCTCCGAAGCCAGGCTTCCTCGCGCATTTTGCCAACCATTATGCGCAGGGCTTTCAGCCTAAGCATTTTCTTGGTCAGTATCACCCCGACATCAATCCAGACGCGGATGCGCTGGCACAGTCGCTTGGGTTTGAAAATGGCTACGATCTGGTCAAAGCCTATTATGGCAGTTCCGACTGGATGGACACGCCCACGCCAATGCTGGCCCATCCCGACAAGGTCGCAAACCTGCCACTTGATGCGGCTCCCACGTTGGAAAGCCACATCGTAATTTCTGAGACCACAGAAGGCCGTCAGTTTGTCGCCAATCCGTACTTCTACATGGTGGATACGGCAGGCAATCAGTTGCCCTACATCAACGAGATGGACGAGATCTTTGTTGGCGAGAGCGAAGTGCGCTTGCTGAAGTTGGTCAATGGCGAAGTGGACTACAAGGCGCAGGCTTTGCAGATCGACTATGTGCCGCTGTTGATGGAAAATCAGGAGAAGGCCGGCTTTGTTGTCGATCTGAAACCTGACATCACGATGCCGACGTTTGCTTTCAACGTCACTTCGGAGGATTTGGAAAAGCGTAAAGTCTTTGGCGATCTGAAGTTCCGTCAGGCGATGTCTGTCGCTATGAATCGCGACGAGATCAACGAAGTTGCAATGTTCGGTCTTGGAACGCCTCAGCAGTATATTGGCTTTTCTCCGACGCCCGACTTTGTGACCCCGGAATGGGAGCAGCATTTCGCGCAGCATGACCCGGATATGGCCAAAGCATTGCTGGACGAAATCGGTGTTGTTGACACAGATGGCGACGGCATGCGCGAATTGCCAAATGGTGATCCGCTGGTTCTGAACCTGCAGGTCGCAACGCAAGGCATCTCGATCAAGATCGTGGAACTTGTTGGTCAGAGCTGGCGCGATGTCGGCATCAACAACACGGTTAAAGAGGTTACGACGGACGAATACCGCTCGTCGCAATCGTCGAACCAGCTGGACGTGACGATGTTCGAAAAGAGCGTTCCACTGGCCGTTGTACTTGGAAATGGTGAAATCTTCATTCCGCCATACGACAACTACTTCAACATGCGCACCGCGATGCTTTGGGGCGAATGGGTGGACTCGAACGGTGCCTCCGGTATTGAGCCACCGGCTTTCGCAAAAGAGATGATGGTCGATATCAAGGCGTTTCAGGCAACGCCGGTTGGAACACCGGAGTCTGATGCGCTGGGTCTGAAACTGGTCGAGAACATGACAGGTAACCTGTTGTTTATCGGCACTGTGAAAGAGCAAAAGCCTATCTACCACAATGCTGCGCTTAAGAACTTCACACAGTTCAGAACGGCGTCCTACGCCTACTATCGGACGTACCCTTACCGTCCGTCGCAGTGGTTCCTGGACGAATAAGCACACACCCTGAGACTCAGGTCGCGGGCCATTGATTTGGCCCGCGACACAACATGACTGACCCGGTTAGGGTCGTATCAGCTACGGGGCGCAAAGTCTGATGGTTCAGTTTCTTCGATTTGCGGGCATCCGTGCAGCACTTGCTTTCATAACACTCTGCCTGGTTTCATTCATCGTGTTCACACTGATGGAGTTGGTCCCCGGCGACTGCGCCGAACGCTATCTTGCCTTCAAGAACTCGCAGGGCGCGCAGATTTCTATTGCCGACATCGAGGCCGAACGCGTGCGACTGGGGCTGGACAGGCCCTTTTTTGAGCGTTGGGTGAAGTGGATATTCAACGCCTTTCAGGGCGAATTCGGCGACAGTTGCATACTGCGACTGGATATCAATCAACTTCTGGGTCAGAAAGTTTGGCTGAGCATCGGCATTTGCCTTGGATCGCTTGCACTGGCCTACGCCATCGCGATCCCAGTTGGGATTATCGCCGCTACGTCGCGTAACCCGTTCCTTAACAATGGTCTGCGTCTGGTGAGCTATCTGGGTCTTGCCCTGCCGAACTTTCTTTTGGCTCTGATGATCATGCTGTTTTCGACAATCATGTTTGGCAACAGCCTCACGGGTTTGTTTTCGCCCGAGTTTCGCGATGCACCTTGGGACGCCGCCCGCATTAAAGACTTTTTGGGTCACGTCTGGTTGCCGGTTTTCATTCTTGGCTGGTCCGCCACCGCGTTTGCTATTCAAACGGTGCGCGCGCTGATGTCGGATGAAATCAGCAAGCTTTATGTCACCGCCGCCGCCGCGCGCGGTGTTTCCGGGCGTCGGCTGTTGATGCGCTATCCTGCCCGGCATGCTCTCAGTCCGATCATTAACTCGCTTGGCTTCGATCTGAACCGGATTTTCAACGAGCTTCCCATCGTGGCGCTGATCTTGACGCTGACAGAAGCGGGATCGTTGTTGATTGAAGCCCTTGCGCGCTCCAATGATCAGCAGTTGGCCGGAGCCATAATC
>JARFRG010000184.1 GCA_029287375.1 Boseongicola sp.
ATTTAGCGCGGTTCTGGCGGACACGAGATGGCCCGGCGCCGCGAGACTTGCCCTATTGGCGGCACGCGACGCCGGACGGCCAGCAATCCTTGATGCCGATGTGGCCGCACCCGAAGTCCTGCTGGATCTGGCCAGCTGCGCTACACATATCGTCGCGTCTTTGGCAGGGGCCGCCATTCTGTCCGAGACGTCCGAGATTGAGACCGCGGCAACAACGATCCGGGACTGCTTTGGGTGCTTTACCTGTATCACAAACGGGGCTGCAGGAACTGTTTGGACCGCTCCGGGCTGTGACTTACATTCTATTTCGCCGCCAAAAATCAAAGCCGTTGATACCAACGCAGCCGGAGATGTCTTTCACGGCGCTTTCACATTGGCCTTGGCGGAAGGACAGTGCGAGACGCAAGCGATCCGCTTTGCCAGCGCGGCTGCGGCGCTCAAATGCACAGTAGCCGGCGGACGCTTTGGCGCGCCGAACCGCGAGGAGACGCTGGCACTGATGAATGACACCTACACAAGCCAAATTCCGCGTTGATTATAGCGCTTCGTTCTGTGGATGCGGTTCCTGTCAACGACCTGAGATGAAGCTGTCGCTTTGGATGCGACGTCACGATCAGACCTGGGCGACGCGGGCTTTTTTCAGGGCATGCCCCCCGCAACCCTGTCGCCCACGTTCCCGCCGTGGAAACGCCAACAGCGCTTTGATCTGAACCTCAATCACAAGAGTTCTTGCGCAGGTGTCAGTTTTTTATCCAATTTTGGCCCCAATCCCTTTGGTGTACTGACAAAAGGACAATCAGGAGTCTGGAGACGCGAATGACAACGCAAAGAGCCCAAAAAATCGAGAAGATGGCGGTAGAGCACGCGATTGCCTGGAGCGAAGGGGCCTCTGACAAGATAGCAGAACTGTTTGCGGAAATGGGGACAATTTCCGTCAATGGTGGAGCGCCGCATGTGGGTCGTGCTGCAATCAGGGAAAATGCCAAAGAATTGCTGGCAACCTTCCCCGGATTGGTGGTGCATTGCCGCGGAACGCGCCACGCCGGAGATAAAGCCGTATTTATTTGGACCCTCGAGGGCAATCATGCAGAAACCGGGAATTTTGTGTCTCTACCCGGTTGGCACGAGTGGGAACTCGACGATGATATGCACGTCAAACGCTGCAAAGGTTTCTTTGACGCAGGAGACCTCGAGCGTCAAATCAAGGGCGAATGACCAGCAATCACTGCCCGCGTTTTAATCGACACGGTCTCGCGCCAACACATCTATGACGGCTGTGAGCGCTTTGTCTTCGTATCCGGCCGCCATACCTTTGTTGGCCATGTCCACGAACAATCGCGGTAACTCGTCTCGCGCACCAAGCGCCTCGAAGCTTGCAAGCACGTCCTCAAGTGCGGCTGCGTAGGTCTGCATCGTCGCTGGCGGATTATCATAGGTGGCGTTTGGCGCAGTTGCCGCAAAGTATTCATAATAGGGTTTCATCATGCCCATTGAAATCGGAACGAGGTCCGAAAAAGCCTGCATGGAAATTCCAGCCTTTTTACAAGCCAGCGCGCCATAGATCATGCCCCACATGAACCCTTGGCGAACAGTGAATAGCCCTGCGAATAGGGCCGCAAGCATCCCCGCCTGATCACCAACATGGACCGAACTACCGCCCATCGCCTTGATAATAGGACTGTGCGAGACCCATTGGTCTTCCGTGCCGACGACTGAGAGCACAACATCTTCGTTGCCAATCATGTGCGGGTACGCGTTGATGATACCAAACATCCACTCTGCCCCAGCGCCCTCCAAAAAGCGAGCCAGGTCTTCGGCTTGGGTTGCGCCGCCAGTGGAAAGTTCAATGATTGTTTTGCCCGGCAGCGCGTTCGCCGCGTTCTGCAAGATGCCCATCGTTTGTGGGTGCGATTTGACGCACGTTATCGTTATTGGGCTGGCCTCTATCGCTTCGGATGCGGTGGCGGCGGCGGTTGCGCCTTCAGCCACCAAAGGCTCGGCCTTTTCCGGGTTCCGGTTCCAAACCGTCACTGAGTGGCCTGCCGCAATTTGCGCCCGAGCGAGCGCGGAGCCCATGGCTCCAAGGCCAAGAATTGAAATATCTGTCATGTGTCCCTCTCCTTACAACTGGGCATCAATTTACTGGAATTCTGCTGCCCCTCTCATCCCAAGCTCAGGTCAAGCTGCCCCAAAGTAAAGCTTTGCCGGGTTCACACGGGGTCTCAAAGACTTTGACTGGTCAGAGTCCCGAAGCGCATTTTCGCCTTGAAAGCCGCCGTCCAAATAGCGAATTCCATCTCTTTCACACACTTGCCTGCGACAAACTCTGGGTGCTAACCTTGTGGCACCTAACCGGGCAGCGGGGTGTCTTATGGACCCGCCCGACGTCGCGTGCGACGCGTGAAATCCCCGCGGAACCGATGGCCCTTTGGGTCGTTAATTTCGAAGTGCATCAGGCTATGAGTCGGATGCTGAAACGCGGGGAATTTGGATCATGAAAACCGTTGGTGTCGTTGGGCTTGGGGATATGGGGAGCGGGCTTGCGCTGAACCTTATCAAGAATGGATTTGAGGTTTGGGGATTTGATCTCAAACCCGATCGGATGGCGGCGTTTGCCGGGATGGGTGGCCACGCTGGCAGCGTCGGCGAGATCGGACGCGCAAGTTCTGCGGTCTTTGTCATGGTGATGAAGGGCGACGAGGCGCACGAGGTCATTCTTGGCTCTGACGGGTTGATCACCAATATGGCGCCGGGATCTGCGGTGATAC
>JARFRG010000210.1 GCA_029287375.1 Boseongicola sp.
TGCGTACCCCAGACCAATGGCTGCACGTAAAGCGGCACATAGGCATGCTCGGACTGATAAAGGCCGACGACCTCATCAATCATCGCCTGACGGGACGCGGGATCAAGTTCGGACTGGATCATAGGTAGCAATTCGTCGAGTCGCGCATTCGAATAATCGCCAAAATTCCACGATCCCAAACGCTTTTCGGAATTTGGTGTCGATGCCAGGAAACGCAATGGATGCTCATGATCCATCGACCCGCCTGGCGACCAGCCCAGAAGATACATATCAAAATTGTCCTCGCGCAGCTCGGGCCAATAAGTCGAAACCGGCATCGCATCCAACTCGACCGATATGCCGATCTGAGCCAGCATCGAGGTCACTGCCTGACAGACCGACTCGTCATTCGGATAGCGGTCATTCGGGCATTTCAATCCAAACGAGAACCCGTCAGCGTAACCAGCTTCGGCGAGCAATGCGCGCGCGCCTTCTATATCAAGCGCGGTACGCGCGTCGTTCGCTGCAGAATATCCGCTCATAGCGGGCGTCACCAACTGGCTGGCAGCGGCCGCGTTTCCGCGCCAGATCGTCTGCAGAATTGCATCAACATTGATGGCCTTGGCGACAGCTTCGCGGACGCGCACGTCTTGGAACGGGTTGGGATCTCCGGCATTTGCGCCGTATTTCAGTGCCTCAGCTCCATGCGCGAACCCAAGCATGATCACGCGGGTTTCGATGCCGCGAATGATGTTAATGCCATCGCTTGCTTCAAGGCGCGCGGCGTCCTGGATCGGCACTGGCTCGACAAAATCGACATCACCCGACAAGAGGGCTGCAACAGCCGTTGCGGAATTCTGGATCGGCGTGAATGTGGCAGACGTGATGTTATGCTCGACCTCGTCCCAGAAAGTCTCGTTTGGCACCAACGTGGTTGAAAGTCCGGGCTGACGGTCCTGAATTTTGAAAGCGCCCGTGCCATTAACATTCAAAGAGGCGAAATTTCCGCTTTCTTTGTCAGGTCGCGCGGCGTTGTTGGCTTCGGACCACCCTTTGTCCATCATCATCCAGTTCGCAATGGACGCTGGAAACAGCGGGTTGGGGGCAGATGTGTAAATCTCTACCGTAAAGTCATCGATGACTTTGACGTCTGTCACTGAGGCAAACCAACTGCGTACGTCCGCCGATTCGGACGATGCGCGCTCGTAGGAGAACAGCACGTCTTCCGCGTTGAAGGCAGCACCATCGTGGAAAGTAACGCCTTCGCGCAACGTGAACCGCCACCCTTCGCCCGCTCCAATGGGTTCCCATGACGTCGCAAGGGACGGCTCGAGGGTCATGTCTTTCGACATGCGCACCAGCCCATCATAAAGGTTGTTCAGAAAACCCAGCACCGGAGCCGAGCTTACCGCATGCGGGTCCATCGTTTGCGGATCGGTCTTACCGGCCCAGCGGAAGTCCGCAGCGGCAACTTGAGTGGCCAGCACTGCAATCGCAGCGGCGGTCGTGAAATAACGAGTCATTATGGTGCTCCCCGAGAAATGCGACGCGTGCGGCCGCTTGTATCCTACCGTGTCCTATCGCCAAGCAGACAAAAGTAACAGGGAACTCAAGGAAATGTGAGGGAATGTCAGCCTAATTTCGAAAGCGCGGCACATCGAACAGGGCCTCGCGCTCTCGTGACATGCGCTTGAGAGTCTCCAGCGATGCGCGCAACATCACGTGACGCGAAACAAGATGCGCAAGGTCTGCAAGCTCCTGCTGCTCAAGATCTGACCATCTGCGTGGGATACTGCAAAGCACAACCAATGCGCCGATTGTCTCGCGTGCGGGGCCGTAAACCGGACTGGAAAGAACGCTTTTGAAAGGGATTACCGACGGCTCGAAAGAGCCCTCGTATTCGTGATGTTCGCTCAGGTCGATCAAGCGGACAGGCTCGGATTTTTCGATCATTCTTGCAAACATCGACCCGTCACGGTCGAACCTGTCGGGCAAGAGATCTCTGCACCGAGGCATGAAACGTGATCGCACAAATACAGAGGATTGGCCTTCGTCCAGAACACAGAACATAGCAGCCGACGTATGAAGAAGCATTCCGGCATTGCGCGTGATTATGTCGTACTCGCGTTCTGTAGATCCGATCAGGAGCCCGAGATCTTCAAGATCAAAGCGGTCGGGGCCATAGTTGGAACTTTCGCCTCCCATGGCTCAAAACCTCGCAATGCCAGGTCGCTCCTTGCGACCTCCAAGCATGGCAGGTGATAAACCCGCCCGTTGGACGCGATCATTTTGTAACTTTGTGCCAAATGGATCGCCAGTGCGGAAAAGACGCGGGAAAGCTCGGAGATCCGCAGATTTCTAGGCGAAGAGCGCAGAAATTGGGCGAGTGCATACAAATACACCCGCCCAACTTGATTAGTTCATGGTGAAGTATTTCACCTTGGGCTGATCCTCCGGATCGACCTCGATGCCGACACCGTCGGTCATACCCCAGTTCAGAACCTGATGGTGGATCGGGATGTAGAGTGTCTCGTCCTGAACAACACGCCAGATATCTGCAATATCCTGGTTGCGGGCTGCCAGATCGGTGTTTGACGCCAGCGACTTGATTTTCGCATCAAGCGCGTCGTTGTCAAAACCAGTGCCGTTCCACGTTCCGATATCGCTTTCCCGTCCATGGACGAGGAAGTTGAAGATGTACTCGGAATCGTATGTCGGAACGCCCCAACCCAGCATGTAGAAGTCAGTCTTTCCGTCGGTGATGAGCGGGAAGTGCTGAGCCTTTGGCTTGGCGTCGAGATTCACTGTTACGCCAACCTGCGCCATCATGCCGACGGCCGCCTGACAGATCGCTTCGTCGTTGATGTAACGGTCGTTCGGGCAATCAAGACGGATCGAGAAGCCGTCACCGTAACCAGCTTCGGCCATGAGTGCCTTCGCAGCTTCGATATCGGTTGAGCTTTCCGCATCCATCTCGGCAGTCCAGCCGTTCACGAACGGTGGTGCGATCATGCCAGCCGGGATCGACTGGTCACGCATCACAACCTGCTGGATCGCGTCGCGATTGATCGACATCGACATGGCCTTGCGCACACGGGCATCGGCCAGTGGGTTCTTGCCGTCGACGTTGTCTGCCTCGATGTCATCGGAACCCTGGTTCATACCAAAGAAGATCACCCGGTTCTGCGGGGCTTTCTTGACGACAAGACCATCGACGCTGTTCACGCGCTCGAGGTCTTGAACCGGCATATCCTGAAGGAAGTCGACCTCACCCGACAAAAGCGCCGCAACACGCGTCGCTGCGTTTTGGATTGGTGTGTAGACGATTTCGGACACTTCCAGCGGGAACTGATCGCGACCCCAATAGCTTTCGTTCCGGGTCATCACAGTTTTGACGTCCGGCTCGCGGCTTGTCAGCACATATGGTCCGGTGCCATTGGCGTTGGTCGTAGCATACGTCAGCTCACCACCTTCAAAGTCCTGCACGTTGACCGTGTTGTTCGCCTCGGACCAGCCCTTGTCCATCATGAACAGGTTGGTGAGGTTGGACGGCAGAATTGGGTTAGGACCGCTTGTGACGATCTCGACCTGATAGTCACCAACTGCACGCACTTCGGTGATCGAGCCGATCAGCTCTTTCATATCCGAGTTCGGCTGTTTGGCGCGCTCAAAGCTGAACACGACGTCTTCGGCAGTGAAATCGGCGCCGTCGTGGAATTTCACGCCCTGACGCAAGTTGAACACCCAGACGTTCGGATCATCAGCGGACGGACCCCAGTCGGTCGCCAGCGCAGGCTCGAATGCTCCGGTAGTGTCGCGGATGATGAGAGGCTCATACATCTGGTGACGGATTGTGTGCGTTGGTCCCTCGTTTTGAGCATGAGGATCAAGCGTCAAAGCGTCTCCTGCACGCGCCCAGCGCAGAGTCTCAGCCGAAGCTGATCCAGCGACAAGGGCCAGCGCAGAGGCTGCAATAAGTAGGTGGCGAACTGCCATGTGAATGTCTCCCTGACATAAATAACGATACATCAGAGTTTAGACGCGCGGACTGAAAGTCAAGCGCTGGCCGGGTATTGGGACTGCGCAACACATTATTTCACCCACGCATGCAAAACCGACGTGGGAAATCGAGGCCGACAAGAATAGAGGAGCAGGCGTAGGCGCAGTGCTTAGGTCGCGCTTTCATCCAGAACAAAACGCTTATCGCAGTAACCGCATTCCACCCAGCCAGTTTTTGGATCAATCTGAAGCCAGACCCGTGGATGACCCAACGCCCCTTCGCTTCCGTCGCAGGCAATGCGCGTTTGCGTCACTATTTCGGTTTCAGGTGGCGGATTGCCAGCAACCAGAGTTGTGTCGGACATGAGGGGCGTCTCGCTTTGAAAGGTGTCGGCGCATCTTATCTATGCCGTGCCTGTGAACAAGGGGCGACGCACCATTTTGACCACAACAATTTTTTCGGGCGCGCTGCCCCAAGGTGCATCTATCCTGTAAGGATTGGCCCAAGCGACCGACCGCCAAGAATATGCAGATGAAAATGCGGAACTTCTTGCAGTCCATGCTCTCCTGCGTTGGAAATCACCCTGAAGCCACCTGGCGCAAGGCCCTCGCTTTCGATGATCGACGCAAAAGTTGCCCAGAAGTCGGCCGTTTCCTCGACGCTCGCATTGGCCGCAAAATCATCGATTGTGACGTACGCGCCTTTCGGAATCAAAAGGACATGCACAGGCGCCTGCGGGTTGATATCCCGGAAAGCAAGGCTGTGATCCGTTTCGGTGACGGTTGCGTTCGGGATATCGCCTCGCAAGATCATCGCGAAAATATTGGTGTCGTCATACGCGTAAGACATGGTTTTCCTTAGTCAGCAAACAGGTGGGAGGAACGGACAATTTCAAGCGCTTTGTCGCGCTCGATCCCCAGAAATTTCGCAAGAGGCCCCGCGTTGTTGTCCGGTGCAGAGTTCTCGCGGATACGGTGGTATTCGGGGAAAGATTGGTCACGCAAAGTTTCGATTTCACGCGCAAGGTCGTTTCGGATTGAGGGAAGCATACCTTCGAAATTCGCGTCGGTTGTGGTTTCGCTGGCCAGACCAACCCGGCCCGCGTGCCCCTTGAGATAGGTGTCTGTATAGTGGCAATCGATCTCAAGCAGCCGGGTTTCGCTTCGGTCGGCATAAAAATCTCGGAACAATTCGATATTTGAAGGATCAAGGCAAATGATCATCTTGTCCGTTTCAAAATAGTCGAAGAGCATCCGCATCATGGCGCGTCGATGACGACTGCGCTTGGACAGATTGACCTGAATACCCCCCAGATCGGGGAGAGGCGTGGCGTCTTCATCAAAGAGAAATTCGATCGCCGGCACGTTGGTGGCCGACCCCACCGGATGCAAAAGGCGTTTGGCCACGTGCCATTTTTTGCACGTCACAATCATCAAGAGCCGCTCTCGTCCAATGGTCGAGTCTTTTTCCCAGAACCGCGGCGCAAATCGCTCGCCGATCCGTCCTCGCCCCGTCAAAAACCCGTGCAACCTGCGCCCTTCATCCGAAACCACAAAGGTCCGGCCTTCTTGGGCATAGAGAGCTCCCAGCTTTTCCTTCAGATCATCCGCCTCAGGGCTGATTTTTCGGGCAAACAGAAAATCCTGCCCGACGAGCAAGTCAAAATGATCATTGTAAAAACTCACCGGCATTCCGTAATCGGAAAACATCAAGAATGTTGGCGTGCGGCTGTCGATTTCAATATCAGGCACCAGGTGGCGAATCAGCGTTTGAAAGCAGGTTTCGTCGGGAATCCAGGTCGTCTTAAAGAACCTCTCCACGTCTTTTCGGGAATCGAGAAAACTTAGAACCTGTGCGACGGATTGGCGCCGCAGACACCACCATTGCGAACCAATCATCATGCGGACATCGTAAGGAATCCGGCGTTTCAACCCAAGTCGCTCCTGCACCTTGAGAGCGGCATAGTATCGTTTCGGTTGGGTGCGCTCGTTGAAAACATGGCGGTAGATAAGTCGTTCTTCTCGGAACCCGGTCTTGATCCAATTGCTGTCAAAAAAGTCAAAACTTTCGATAATATCAACGTCTTTTGCATCCAGATAGTCATGGATGTATTCGGCGCTTTTGATCGGCATGCAA
>JARFRG010000240.1 GCA_029287375.1 Boseongicola sp.
GGCTCGCGGATTGCATCGAGAACAAGGAGCTTGCCTAAAAACCCGCTAAGCGGTGGCATTCCTGCCATTCCGATTGCGGCGGCAAAGAAAAGCGCCGCGAACAGGCCGTTTTGCACAGTCGCGGATGTCGGGTTCAACGTATCAGCACCACGTTGAGTGACCACGAGATCCGCAATCAGGAAAAGGCACGCAGCGGCGAAAGTCGAATGCACCATATAATACAATGCAGCAGAGGTTGCCGTGGGGGAAAATGCCGCGACCGCCACAAGCAGCGTCCCCATCGACCCGATAACAGAAAAGGCAATAAGCGGCATCAGCCGTCGCGTCCCGAGCACGCCGAATGCACCCACCGCTATAGTCACAATGGCAGCCGGGAATAGCCAGGTTCCGGCCAGCCCTTCGGTGGCCGGGATGCCGGGTCCAAAGGCCGTCGTGTGAATGCGCAGTATGGCGTAGGCACCGACTTTGGTCATGATCGCGAAAAGCGCAGCCACTGGTGCCGGTGCGTTTGCGTATGTGGCCGGTAGCCAAAACTGGACCGGGAAAAGCGCCGCCTTGACCGCAAAAACGATCATCAAAAGCATCGCTGCCACTCGGACGAGGGCCGCTTCTTCTGCCGGGATCTCAGAAATCCGTACGGCGAGATCCGCGATGTTGAGTGTGCCGGTCGAAGCGTAAAGCGTTCCAAGCGCGAACAGGAACAGTGTCGAGCCTGCGAGGTTCATAACCACATATTGCAGACCGGCCTGCATCCGATCACGTCCACCAGAATGGATCATCAGTCCATACGAGGCGATCAAGAGCACCTCGAAGAACACGAACAGATTAAAGATATCACCTGTCAAAAACGCGCCGCAAATACCCATGAGCTGGAATTGGAAAAGGGCATGAAAATGCCTCCCACGCGCGTCCCAACCCGTCGCAATGGCATGCATCAGAACGATCAGAGCAAGGGCGGCGGTCAAAAGCACCATCAGCGCAGAAAGCCGATCAAGGACCAGGACAATCCCGAAGGGCGCAGGCCAGTCGCCAAGGCGGTAAACATGAGTCGTGCCGTCCGCCGCCAAAACCGCAAGCCCGATTGCAATCACAAAAAGAATGACCGTGCCGGATACCGAGGCTGCGCGTGCCAGGGTCATGTCGTGGCGCATGACAAATCCGATGAGCGGCGCCAAAAGGGCCGGTAGCAGAACAGGAAGAATAACCCAGTGCATCATGCCTGTGTGTCCTTCCCAGCCTGAACATCTTCGTCCGGGGCATCGAGATCAATGCGGTCGCTGTCAGCTTCAAGGAATGCGCCAAGCGCGATCATCACAAGAACTGCGGTCATCCCGAAGGAAATTACGATCGCCGTCAGAACAAGTGCTTGCGGCAGTGGGTCTGTGTAACCTGCATTGCCATACTTGGACAAGATCGGTGACAGATCGATGGCCAGCCGCCCACTGGCAAACAGGAACACATTGACAGCATAGGACAACAGCGCGAGGCCGAGGATCACTGGAAAAGTCCTCAGCCTTAGGATCAGGTAGACCCCCCCCGCCGTCAGGACAGAAACCGTGCTTGCAACGATGATCTCCATCTCAGGTCTCCGCCTTTTCGCCGCCGGATTTTTCGCCGGGGTCGTAATCCATCGCCTCAATGTTCACCGTTTCACCGGCAAAGCGCGCGATCCGAGAGAGGCTGTAGAGCATGAGCATGACCGCGCCCAAGACCGTCAGGAACACGCCAAGATCGAAAAGCATGGCCGTGGCCAGTTCAAATTCCTCTATGGGCGGCAGATGCACATAGGTGAAGGCGCTTGTGAGGAAGGGTTTACCTGCCAACCAAGCTCCAGCCCCGGTCAACCCTGCGATCACGACACCAAGGCCAATCATCGTGTGGTATTCGATCCTTTTGCGCTCCTGGGTCCAGGCAAATCCCGAGGCCATATATTGCATCAAAAGGGCAATCGCGATGACTAGACCGGCAACGAAACCGCCTCCCGGCTCATTGTGACCACGCAGGAAAATATAAATGCCAACGACAATTGCGATGGGCATCAATACCCGGGTTACGACGACCATCATTAACGGGTGACGATCACGGGATCGGTCCTGAGAGTAGTCGACGTTCTTCAATCGCCGGCCGGCCGGACCGTCCAGAAGCGCGTGCATCAGCGCATAAATAACGAGACCCGCAATCCCCAAAACGATGATTTCGCCGTAGGTGTCATAGCCGCGGAAATCGACGAGAATAACATTGACGACATTGGTTCCACCGCCGCCTTCATAGCTATTGGCAATGTGGTAATCCGAGATTGTATCGATATCCCGCATCAGGAAAGCAAAGGCGAGCGCGCCCACCCCTCCTCCGGCTGTAACCGCGATCAGGCCGTCGCGCAACTTGCGACCCATTGAGCTTTCCTGAGGGGTCACCTTTGGCATGAAATGCAGAGCCAGAAGAAGGAGCATGATCGTCACGGTTTCGACTGAGATTTGGGTGAGCGCCAAATCGGGCGCTGAAAGGTACGCAAATCCTGCCGAAATCGACAAGCCGATAACGCCGATCAAGACCAAAGCGATGAACCGCTGGTGATGCATGATGACAACAAGGGCCGTCGCAACCACCAGCATCACCCAGACTACGGCAATAACCGGTGGGATCGGTAGCAAGTCTCTGGTGGGGGCTGACAGGCCGCTGCCGGAATATGCAATCCAGCCCAACCCGACAGAAGCAACGGTAAAAATAGCAAGATAGCGGCTGATGGCTCCGTTATGCGTGATATCAGTGATGGTGCGTGTCAGCGACACGACGCTCGCGACCATTCGATCAAATATCACCTTTGCCTCGGGACGCGGCGCTTCGTTCCACATCCTTGCAAGTGGACGGTGGAGTGAAAGCAAAACCGCACCGCCGCCCACGGCGATAATAGACATCCAGAGCGCGGGTGTGACCCCGTGCCAGATTTTCAGATGAGGATGCAAGTCAGCACCCGTCACAGCATTCGCCGCCGCAGTCACAATCCCCTCTGCAAGAAACGGGGCAACGCCGATGAAAACCACAAGGACGACCAAAAGCGCCGGCGCGGCCCACATACCGAAGGGCGGATCGTGGGGCTGCTGCGGGTAGTCGTCACGTTTGGGACCAAAAAAGACATGCACGACAAAGCGGAACGAATAGGCCACGGACAAGAGCGCGCCGATGGTGGCTGCGACGGGAACAGCGTAGTGACTGCCGAACCAATCGGTATGCGAGGCTTCTTCCAACATCATTTCTTTCGACAAGAACCCGTTCAAAAGCGGAATGCCTGCCATCGATAATGCCGCCACGGTCCCGATCAAAAACGTGATGGGCATGAGGTGGCGCAGACCTCCAAGACGCTTGATGTCTCGCGTGTGGGTCTCGTGATCAACGATCCCCGCAGTCATGAAAAGCGCGGCCTTGAACGTCAGGTGGTTCACGATGTGGAACATCGCGGCAACGGCTGCGGCATGTGTTCCAAAGCCGAGCAGCATCGTCAAAAGGCCAAGGTGGCTCACGGTCGAAAAGGCCAATAGTGCCTTCAAGTCATCTTTGAACAACGCAATCAGCGCACCCAGTACCATGGTGACGAGCCCCGTCGTTGAGACAATGTAAAACCACGCGTCTGTCCCCGACAAAACCGGCCACATCCGGGCCATCAAGAAGATACCCGCCTTCACCATCGTTGCCGAATGCAAATAGGCCGACACCGGTGTCGGTGCAGCCATCGCGTGCGGCAACCAAAAGTGGAACGGGAACTGCGCGGACTTGGTAAAGGCCCCCAGCAAGATCAGGATCAGAGCCGGCAAATACCATTCC
>JARFRG010000274.1 GCA_029287375.1 Boseongicola sp.
ATCCTACTCGATTCGATCACCCGTCTCGGCCGTGCTTTCAACACGGTGGTGCCGTCGTCAGGCAAAGTCCTGACTGGTGGCGTAGACGCCAACGCGCTCCAGCGTCCTAAGCGCTTCTTCGGCGCTGCCCGTAACATTGAAGAGGGCGGATCACTGACGATCATTGCAACCGCTCTGATCGACACTGGCAGCCGCATGGACGAAGTCATCTTCGAAGAATTCAAAGGCACAGGTAACAGCGAAATCGTTCTTGACCGCAAGGTTTCGGACAAGCGCGTTTACCCGGCCATGGACGTTCTCAAGTCTGGTACTCGAAAAGAAGAATTGCTTGTGGACAAAGGCGATCTTGCGAAGACCTTCGTGCTGCGCCGCATCCTCAATCCGATGGGTACGACCGACGCTATCGAATTTCTGATCTCGAAGCTGAAACAGACGAAGACGAACGCGGACTTCTTCGATTCGATGAATACGTAATTTACTGAAATAAATCAGTAGGTTAAATGGTATGGATACGATTTTTGCCCTTGCATCAGCGCGGGGAAAGTCTGGCGTTGCTGTCGTGCGGATATCAGGCCCGGCGGCGCTCAAAGCGCTGTCCTGCCTGAGCCCCACGCCGGTCACACCCAGAACAGCCAGCCTCAGAACGCTCAAGAGCGACGGTCTCGTCCTTGATGAGGCCGTCGTTTTGTCGTTTCCCGGCCCAAACAGCTTCACTGGCGAGGATACAGTGGAACTACACCTCCATGGGGCCATTGCAACAGTGGACGCGGTACTGCGATCTCTCTCGAAGTTGCCAGGCCTTCGCCTTGCCGAAGCAGGAGAGTTTACCCGACGCGCTTTAGAGAATGAGCGGCTCGACCTTGCGCAGGTTGAGGGCTTGTCAGACCTGATTGAGGCCGAAACCGAAGCGCAAAGGCGCCAGGCGCTTCGTGTTTTGTCCGGCGCACTTGGCGAAAAAGCCGAGGGATGGCGCGGGTCGTTGATCCGCGCTGCGGCCTTGCTGGAAGCCACGATCGATTTCGCGGACGAAGACGTACCCGTCAATGTAGCCCCAGAGGTTTTGTCGCTGCTGGACACAGTTGCCCGCGAGTTGACCAGCGAAATTGCTGGCGTGGCCGTATCGGAACGTATTCGGGAAGGTTTTGAGGTGGCGATTGTTGGTCCACCGAACGTGGGCAAGTCCTCGCTCCTCAATGCTCTGGCGGGGCGTGACGCCGCAATCACATCCGACGTTGCAGGCACAACGCGTGACATAATCGAGGTTCACATGGATCTCTCAGGCCTGCCCGTTACGTTTTTGGACACAGCGGGCCTCAGAGCCACCGATGACCATGTTGAATCGCTTGGTATTGAACGCGCACGCAAACGTGCAGATGCAGCTGACCTCCGCATTATATTGCTATCAAGGCCTGATGAACCACCAACTGTAGTACCACAGGACGAAGACCTGGTGGTTGTCAGCAAGGCAGACCTTAATTCAGATGGCGATTTCTCCGCGACGACAGGGCAGGGCATCGAGGGCTTGATTTTCTCCGTCACGTCGATCTTTCAGATGCGCGCTGCGCAATCCTCAGTGGCAATTCGGGACAGACACCGCATCGCAATGCAGATCGCCGCTGCGTCGCTTGCAGACGCTGCGTCTCGCATGAAAGCCTCTCCAGAGCTTGCGGAATTGACCGCCGAAGATCTGCGAACGGCGGTGCGCGCCCTTGACGCCCTTGTCGGTCGGGTTGATGTAGAGCATATCCTTGACGAAATCTTTTCAAGCTTTTGCATCGGTAAGTAGGGCTGTTTCACGTGAAACATTGGGACACAGACGTAATAGTTGTTGGCGGCGGCCATGCCGGAGCCGATGCTGCGCATGCGGCCGCGCGGCGCGGCGCACGTGTTTGTCTGGTCACCCTAAAGCGCGACGGCATTGGCGTCATGTCGTGCAACCCCGCAATCGGGGGTCTCGGTAAAGGCCATCTTGTGCGAGAGATTGACGCTCTTGACGGCGTTATGGGCCGGGTTGCCGACAAAGCAGGCATTCAGTTTCGTCTTTTGAACCGCCGAAAGGGGCCGGCCGTTCAAGGCCCTCGCGCGCAAGCAGATCGCGCAATCTATCGATCCGAGATGTTACGCGAGATCGAAAGCCAGCCCCAGATCACAATCGTTGAGGGCGAGGTGACGGACTTTGTCATGTCTGGCAATCGGGTGGCTGGTGTCATTCTTGCTGACGGCAGCGAAATCTCGGCGCCAGCGACCGTGCTTACAACAGGAACATTCCTGCGAGGCGTCATACATATCGGTGACGTCTCACACGCTGGCGGACGCATTGGGGATCGACCGTCTATTCTTTTGGCGGAACGCATTGACAGCTTTGGCCTCCCCTTGGGGCGGCTGAAGACCGGGACACCGCCACGGCTCAAATCTTCAACCATTAATTGGGATGTCTTGGAGGAACAGCCGGGGGATGATGTCCCGGTCCTGTTTTCTTTCATGTCAAAGGCCCCTTCGGCCCGGCAGGTTTCATGCGGAATCACGCATACGAATGAGGCGACTCACGACATAATTAGAGAGAATCTATCTAAGTCTGCGATGTATGGCGGTCAGATAGACGGCGTTGGTCCAAGATATTGCCCGTCGATAGAAGACAAGGTTGTTCGCTTTGCAAACAAGGCGTCGCACCAGATTTTCCTTGAGCCAGAAAGTCTTAGCAGCGACCATGTTTATCCCAATGGAATATCGACCTCGCTGCCAGAGACAGTTCAACACGACTATGTCCATTCAATTAAGGGACTCGAACAAGCCGAGATTGTTCAGCCCGGCTATGCTATAGAATACGATTATGTTGATCCACGATCTCTCTTGTCGACCTTGCGCCTAAAAGACGTTGAGGGTCTTTATCTTGCCGGCCAGATTAACGGAACGACAGGATACGAAGAGGCGGCCGCGCAGGGGTTGGTCGCTGGCCTGAATGCAGCGGGGGACGCTCTCGGCCTGGAAGGCGTCAAGTTCTCCCGAGACACTTCCTATATAGGGGTGATGGTCGATGATCTGATCACGCGCGGCGTGACAGAGCCATATCGAATGTTCACATCGCGGGCAGAGTTTCGGCTATCGCTAAGGGCCGATAATGCGGATCAACGCCTGACACCGTTTGGTGTCAGCATCGGCTGTGTAGGCGAGAACCGCCAGAAAACCTATGAAAAAAAGGCCGATGCACTTGACTCCGGCAAGGCTGTCTTGGAGACAGTTTCAATTACGGCGTCTGAAGCTGCCGGGGTAGGCATTCGAATTGCAGAGGACGGCACGCGACGCAATGGACTCGACCTTTTGGCTTTCGCCGACGTCGAATTCTCGCACCTAGAGGCACTTCGCCCAGAAGTAGCTGGACTGGATGAAGACACGAAAACTCAACTAAAGCGTGACGCGCTCTACGCGAACTATATAGAACGACAGAAAAAAGACGTAGCGGCACTCAAGAAAGACGAGGCGCACCTCATTCCAGCCAGCTTCGACTATAGGGCACTTTCGGGCTTGTCGAACGAGCTGCGCCAAAAGCTCAGCAGGGTTCGCCCCGCAACCCTTGGGCAGGCCGGGCGCGTTGAGGGAATGACGCCGGCGGCCTTGACGCTCATTCTTGCAAAGCTGCGCCAGACACAAAGACGTTCTGCATGAAAGAGGGGCGCGCAGCATTTGCGGCCAATTTCGATGTTTCACGTGAAACAATGGACGCGCTCGATGCCTACGAGTTGCTCTTGGTTAAGTGGAATAGGCGCATCAACCTTGTTTCGCCGCGATCCCTTGACGCCCTATGGACGCGACACTTCGCGGATTCGGCTCAAATTTTAGATATTTCCCCAGATAGCTCACAATCCTGGGCCGACTTAGGAAGCGGGGGCGGGTTTCCGGGGGCTGTCATCGCCATTCTTGCCAGGGCCTCGCGCCCAAACCTTAAGGTCACATTGGTTGAATCCGATCAACGCAAGGCGGCCTTCTTGCGCGCACTTTCCCGCGAAACATCAGCACCTTATGACGTCATCGACAGACGCGTTGAATCGCTTGATCCAATGGCATGCGACGTCGTCTCTGCGCGCGCCCTTGCTCCCTTGCCAGAGCTTTTGGGCTACGCCGCAACCCACCTAAACAAACACGGAATCGCGATCCTTCCAAAAGGCGCTAACGCTGCATCCGAGGTTGAATTGGCCCGGAAAACATGGTCCTTCACAATCCAAAGCTATCCAAGCATGACGGACCCGCAAGCCGCCATTCTTAAGATCGGAGAGATCAAGCGTGTCTGATCCAACTCGCCCCACGGGCCCTCGTATCATATCGATCGTGAACCAGAAGGGCGGGGTGGGCAAAACTACGACGACAATAAATCTCGGCGCAGCCCTGGCAGACGAAGGGTTCAATGTCCTTATTGTTGATCTGGATCCGCAAGGAAACGCATCAACGGGCCTCGGAATCGATCCGGTGGACCGTCAGGTCACAACCTATGACCTGCTT
>JARFRG010000275.1 GCA_029287375.1 Boseongicola sp.
GATAAAGATCGTTGCGTAAGCTTTTGTTAAATCAGGAGCAATCGAGCGTATAAACGGCCGCATCTTCCGACCGCAATGGCTGCGGATCAACCAAACATCCCGTTCGCGCACGAATAACGCTCACCAAAGACGCCACAGGGGCATCGCCCTCGGACACGACGTAAATATTGCTGTTCAGCTCAACCTGGCGCATAAAATATGTCCGGCTTTCCTGAATAATTTCAAGGTTTTGCTCGGCCTGGCGCAACCGATTTCCGCCGGCGTTCAAAGCATCCGCCGGAGTCGCCGCATCGGCAAAATCAAAGCGATAAACCGGCAAAGGCGTCAGTCCAACCATCTCGAATTCTGTCCGCGTGTTTTGTGGCAAATCAGAGGTGTCACTTCCCAAAGGCCCAAGCCCCACACCACGCGGCTGCGAACATCCAGCGGCAATCACTGCAACGCCCAGAAACAAAAGTGTTTTTTTCATATCCCAAAATCCCTCAGTCAAAGCGGTTCGGTAAACCGTCGCATATGTACGGCTGGAAAGTCGATACCCGCTCGCAACGAAACTGTCATCGCCCCCAACTCCAAAAATCCGCAAGCGGCGTAAAACGGCACCGCCGTAAGCGTCGAGAAACATTCAAGTTGTTCAACGCCATCGGCGCGCGCGGTTTCAAAAATATGGCGCATCAACCGCAACCCGATCCCCTGCCGCAACCGCCGATGATCTGTGACGACATGGCGAATATGCGCCACGCCCTGTTGCATGCCACTCGCGCCTCCAGGTGCCCCCCGCGTCCAACCCCCGGCCCCGACCATTTCTCCGTCGACGTCGAGCACAACAAAGTAAGTGCCTGACGTCACCAACCGTGGTTGAGCCTTGGAAATAAGGGGGATCGCCGTGACCAAAACCGAAGGCGCATAGTCGGCCTTCAAAATCACCGGGTATGATCTCGCCAACAAGGCATCGATACCTGCAATGTCGTTCGCCGTCGCGGACCGCACAACAAAACCACGCTGCGTCATTCAGCAATCCTTTTCACACCGGATAGCGTCATACTAACCCAAAAAGGGCCGCAAAACAGAAAAGGCCGCGCTCATGGCACGGCCCATTTCCGAAATCTTAAGCAAAATTATTTAATTTTGCCTTCCTTGTATTCGACATGCTTGCGCACAACCGGGTCATATTTGCGCATAACCATCTTTTCGGTCATCGTACGCGCGTTTTTCTTGGCCACATAAAAATGGCCCGTGTCCGCGGTCGAGTTCAGACGAATTTTGATCGTGGTTGGCTTCGCCATAAGTCGTCTCCTGAATGGCCACACCTAACGATAAGGCAGTAGCCCGAAAATCCTTGAAGTCCGCCTTCTAGCGATCACCCGGCCCCTGTCAACCCAATTCCCACCAATTGGGTCTACCATTCTTGTTAGAAAGCAATACTCCATGGGGCATTGCGACTAGGATGCCCTCTCTGGGTCGGCCCGGAAGAAGACAAAAGGATGCGCGGAGAGCCTATAAGCCGGATATTGTTCCCCGTGTTGCCACGGTTCGATGACCATTCCTCTGGCCCCGCCGTTGCCGACGGGAATCTAGCTGCCAACCCGGGCCTCTCGGGCTGAAACGACCCTGCGTGGCGGTATCCCTTGCGGGACCGATCCCCGCACGAGACCCCTATTTGGCATTGCTCCCGGTGGGGCTTGCCGTGCCGTCCCTGTTACCAGGTCCGCGGTGGGCTCTTACCCCACCGTTTCACCTTGACCCTGCATGCAGGGCCGTCTGTTCTCTGTGGCGCTATCCCTCGGGTTACCCCGGCCGGGCGTTACCCGGCACCGTTGTCTCATGGAGTCCGGACTTTCCTCCCGACAAGATCCGAAGACCTCGCCAAGCGGCCATCCGGCTCTCCGCGCGGCTCACCCGGTAAGCCGCCGCGACCCAGCCGTCAAGGATCAGCTTTCAAGGCCTATCGGGCGTGATGGGGTGCGACGGGCAAATCGCTCTGTAACATCCGCCGGAAACTGGCGCGCCAAACCGGACATCATCGCGCGGTCCGCGGGATCAATCGGACCGCTCGCCGTCGGGCGAAATCGTTGGCGAAACGCCTCAAGAACAAGCTTCTCGCCAAGCTCTATAGGATAACCGAAGGACGCGGCCTGCCGCATAAAATCGCCCTCAAGTGACGCGTCCGGCCACACAGAAAGTCCTTTTTTCGCAAGGCGTTGCCATGGAAACTTGCGCCCCGGATCTGCCTTGCGCTCTGGCGCAAAATCCGAATGCGCCAACACAGCTTTTGGCGGTAACGCGTGACGCTTCAATATATCCGCCAATAGTCGTTCCAGCGCCTCCATCAATGGCTCGTCAAAGCCGCAAGCCCCGTCATTGTCCAATTCGATTCCAATTGAACGCGAGTTCATATCCTCACGCCCCGCCCAGCGCCCCTCGCCCGCATGCCACGCCCGGTGCGTTTCATCGACAAGCTTGAAAATTGCCCCCTCGCGAGAAATGAGATAATGCGCCGAAACCTCGGACGCTTCATCGCAGAGCCTCTCCAGCGCCGCCTCTGCACTCTCCATCGCGGTATAGTGCAAGACCACCGATGTCGGCGCCAGACCGCCCTTACGCGCGTTGTAATTCGGCGAAAGGCGGTCCTCAATCTCCATCAACTAGCCCCCGCGCGCAGTGCGGAACGGAGCGGGGTTCCAGAAGCACGCATAGCCGTCCCCATCGGGGTCCATGCCGCGGCGATCCCGTTGTGGACCTCCCCCGGAAAGAAAGGCTTCTTGAGCGCGATCCGCTGATTGATAACGGGCGCACTCACGATTGAAACGATTCACATTTGCGCCACCCGTGCGGCGATAGACCTGCGTTCCGAGGGGATGCGAGGTCGCAAGAGCAAAAGCCACCACGTTGGGTCTGCCCGTGCTGGAGCGCTCGGGAACAGCGGTTGGTGCCACAACTTCGTACACTTCGCGGTTCCGTTCGATCCGCTCTGCATCGCTTTCGATAGACTCGCGCGAGGCAACAGCGTCAAAGTTCTGCTCATCTGAAATCGTCGGGTTGTTCGGCGGCGGCGGCGTTGCATCAAGCGTTGCAGTTTCCACGGGTGTCGGGATCGTCGCGGTCCCCAATGTGCCGGTCGCGGTCGATCCACCGACACCACCCACAGGTGAAACTCCCCCAACGGTTTGTGGCGCACCCAGAACTGTCAGCGTCTCGGACGCAATAGCCGGGCCGTCTGGCACCGCACGTGGACGCATAGCCTGAAGTTCGGCATCGCGTCGCGCACGCTCCGTTGAAAAGGCATCGTAATCGTTGAAGCCAACCCCGGAATTAGGATTGCTATCAGGGACTTCGGCCGCGCACGCCGTCAGAAAAGCGATCGTGCCAAGTATTAGAATTCGGGTCATCATGCTCTGCTCTGCCAATTTGATTTGACGTTTTGACAGAGATTACCACCATTTCGACGGCTTGGAAACAAAGCCCGCGCGATCCTCTATGACCTGTGCGACATTCATCAACGCGCCCTCTTCCCACGGCTTGCCAATCACTTGCAGCCCAAGCGGCAACCCTTGACGATCAAGTCCTGCCGGAACAGCAATTCCAGGAAGGCCAGCAAGGTTTACGGTCACCGTGAACACGTCATTCAAATACATCTGAACCGGATCATCGAACTCCTGCCCCAACTCAAACGCTGACGACGGTGTTGCCGGAGTCAAAATCGCATCGACGCCCGATGCAAACGCATCGTCAAAGTCCTTTTTGATCAACGCACGCACCCGACGCGCACGATTGTAGTAGGCGTCGTAAAAACCTGCGGACAATACGTAGGTGCCGATCATTACGCGCCGCTTGACCTCGTCGCCAAAACCCTCAGCCCGGGTCTTTTCGTACATCTCGGTAATACCATCGCCGTGCGCCAGCTTCGCCCGATGCCCATACCGAACACCATCATATCGCGCGAGGTTGGATGACGCCTCAGCCGGGGCAATCACGTAATAGGCCGGCAGCGCGTACTTTGTATGTGGCAATGAGATATCGACGATCTTCGCACCCGCATCTTCCAGCATAGCGCGGCCCGTCGCCCATAGATCTTCAATCTCTTCCGACATTCCGTCCATGCGGTATTCTTTAGGAATACCAATGGTCTGACCTTTAATATCGCCGGTGAGCATCGCCTCAAAATCAGGAACAGCCAAATCTGCGCTGGTGGAATCCTTGGGATCATGACCAGACATCGCACCCAGCATGATCGCACAATCGCGCACCGATTTTCCCATCGGTCCGGCCTGATCCAGCGACGAGGCAAACGCCACAACACCCCAGCGCGACACGCGACCGTAGGTCGGCTTGAGGCCGGTGATGCCGACAAATGCGGCGGGCTGGCGGATCGAACCGCCGGTGTCTGTTCCGGTCGCCGCAAGGCACAGATCAGCCGCCACGGCAGACGCAGAACCACCCGACGATCCACCCGGTGTCAAAGCCGCCTCGTCATTGCCGCGTCGCCAAGGGTTGATCACATTGCCGTAGACGGATGTCTCGTTTGACGAGCCCATGGCAAATTCGTCCATGTTCAGCTTGCCGATCATCACCGCGCCCGAATCAAAAAGTTGGCTGGTGACAGTGGATTCGTATTCTGGCTTGAATCCCTCCAAAATTCCGCTGGCCGCCTGACTGGCGACGCCCTTGGTACAGAACAAGTCTTTGATCCCAAGCGGGATACCGCACATGTCAGGTGCGTCGCCCGACGCAAGGCGCGCATCCGCAGACTTGGCCTGCTCCAGGGCAATTTCCGGGGTCGGATGCACAACGGCATTCAACGCTTTCGCCGCATCGGCAGCCTTAAGACAAGCCTCGGTCAACTCGACCGCTGTGATCTCTTTGGCACGCAGTTTTTTACGCGCATCTGCGATAGTCAGGGCGTTCAGCTCGGACATGGGTTACTCCACCACTTTCGGGACTGCGAAAAAGCCCTCGCGGGCATCTGGTGCATTCGACAAAACCTTGGCCTGCTGATTGCCGTCGGTGACCTCGTCTACACGCCGCTTAAGCCGCATTGGCGTAACCGACGTCATTGGCTCTATGCCCTCAACATCCACCTCGTTCAGCTGCTCGACGAATCCAAGGATGCGATTGAAGTCCTGAGCCAACGCAGGCAAATCCGCGTCCTCGACTCTGATGCGTGCAAGCTTGGCCACGCGGCGGGCTGTTTCGGTATCGATCGACATGCTGGTGTCTCTCCGTCTGTGAACGCGGATCATGTACCCCGTGGAGAGACCGCCCGCAAGAAGCGGCTGGCTTGCCAATAGACGTCAAGCGACTAGGGTGACCGGACCTGCTCTCAATTACCCCTCGGACCAAGCGTAATGACATTTGCAATTGCGATCCTTCCTATTGCGCTGGCATTCCTCGCGGGCTGGACTGCGAAAGCAACGGGGCTTTTGAAGCCCGAGCATTGGGCTGGCATCGAACTCCTCAGTTTCCGGGTGCTGATCCCCGCGATTCTCATCAATTCCATTGCCAATGCGGATCTGTCATCAGACCGAATTGGCCCATTAGCCGCAGCGTTGGTCAGCATGGTGGTCATCGCAGGCATCCTGGGCTTGGGCGTACGGCTGTTGATCTCCGCAGACCGCCTGCCCGGGCCATCCCTTTCAACATTGTTTCAGACGACAACCCGTTGGAACGCCTTCATTTCCCTATCCGCTGCGGAACTACTAGGCGGCCCCGAGGTCTTGCTATTGATCGCTGTCGGCATGTCCGTATTGATCCCCCTAATCAATGTCAGCAATATTCTGGTTCTGGCATGGCTCTGCTCTGGCACGACCGGCCCCCGGCGAGTGGTGCGCACCGTTGTGACCAACCCGCTGGTCATCGGTTGTGCAATTGGCCTATCGCTAAACGCTGCCCCGTTTGAATTGCCCGATGCGATTTACGAGACACTGGATATTATTGGGCGCGCGGCCCTTGGGATAGGCTTATTAGTGGTCGGCGCCGGAATATCGTGGCGACGTCTTGCGCGCTTTTCAGCACCTGTCTTCATTGGGGCATTGCTGCGTCCCATCGGTCTGCCGCTCGTGTTTCTGGGTCTTGCCGCGACCTTTGGATTGACACCCGCCGAAACGCTCGCCGGTCTTTTGGTGACGGCTGTTCCGGCAGCATCGAACGGATATGTCGTCGCCCGCGCAATGGGCGGAGACACAGAACTTTACGCGGACATTTTGCTCTACCAAACCCTGTTGTCGATGATCTCAATCCCCTTTTATGCCGCGTTCGTTTTGTGACGCCGCCATACTTCGATCATCCAGCCAAGCATGATTCCATTGAGAATATGCCACATAAAATGCGTCCCACTCGGAAAGTTGGCGCAAAGCGTCTCATCGAGAGATCGAA
>JARFRG010000012.1 GCA_029287375.1 Boseongicola sp.
GCCGCCAGCGCCAGCGCCACAACGCCAACGCGACGGAGCGATTGAGAACGGTAAACCATTGTATTATCTTAGCACAAATATGGGTCTCATCCGAAAGAAAAGGCGCAGGCAGGTACCTCCGGTCGCTTGTCTTCGTTGGGCTGGTCGACGCCACTAATGCAGAATAAACATAGAACAGACCAAGGCTACTTTGGCTAATATTGCTATCGGCAGAACGCTCCAAGCTTTGTCTGCTTCCAGCTAAAAACCGCCCTTCAAGCCCCCTTCACAACGCCGCCAAGATCCCATCAAGCGCGCCGAAATCGTCAAACACCACATCATGTGGAATCTCCGCAATCGGCTTGACCCGGATCCCATGCGCGTAAATCACGAACGGCACACCAGCCCGCTGGGCGGTTTCTGCATCCACTTCGCTGTCACCGACATAGACGCCCGTTTCCACACCAAGCGCCTGAAAACAATGAAATAACGGTGCGGGATCCGGCTTGCGTTTTGGCAGGTCATCCCCCGCGACAACAACACCGAACACGTCATCCAGCCCTGCGGCCTCAAGTGTCGGGATCAAAGGCGCGCGCGGTTTGTTGGTGCAAAGCCCGATCGGAACCCCGGCCGCACGCAAGCGGTCCAAGGCTGCACGCGCCCCCGGAAACAGCTTGGTATCCAAGGCCGCGACTTTGTAGTGCGCAATGAACCGCGGCATCAATCGTTCATGATCGCCCGGTTCGAACGCCGTCGCAGCGATCAGGCGTTGCATCAAGACCTGCTCGCCACTTCCGACAAAAGTGTTCACCACCGAGGCGTCCAACAGCGGTTGTCCTTCTTCTGTCAAAAGAAGGTTCACCGCCTTTGTCACGTCCGGCAGGCTGTCAATCAGCGTCCCGTCCAGGTCGAATACAACAGGGGTCATCAGGCGGATAACCGCGAAATGACCACGGTTACTTCTGGCTTTTTCCCGATCTCATCCTGAGCGGTCTTGCGCACGACCTGCCTCATTTCCTTTTCCAACGCCTCGTCGTTCGACAAAGTCCTGCGCTTGGCACGACCGACGAGTTGTCCCAGATCTTCTTCCAGGACATCCACCAGAGCTGACTTGGACCGACCCGTCTCTGGCAACCCCGAAATCTCAACCCAAGGGTCACCCAGCACGTCATTGTCTTCCATGATCAGCGTCACAAGCACATGCCCGTTGATCGCCATGCGAATACGGTCGCGCACAACACCGTCCATCGCGCCGATCTGCACAGAGCCGTCCAGATAAGTGCGGCCCGCTTCGATGTACTCAACGACTTTCGGCTTGTTCCCGGTCAATTCGACCATCGTGCCATTGGGGGCCACGACACTGGCAATCCCGTTGGATGCCGCCAGCTTTGCGTGTTCGCGCAAATGGCGATGCTCGCCGTGCATCGGGATCACGATCTGCGGCTGAATAACGCGGTGCATCTCGTCCAGATCAGGCCGGTTGGCATGGCCGGAAACGTGGTAATGCCCCTGACTGTCGTCCACCACATCCACGCCCTTTTCAGAAAACGCATTGATGATCCGGTTCACACCCCGTTCGTTTCCGGGGATGGTCTTGGACGAAAACAGGAACAGATCGCCCTCCTTCGCCTCAAGTCCCAGATATTTGCCACGGCTCAGACCAGCCGAGGCCGCGCGCCGTTCGCCCTGACTGCCTGTCACCAAAAGCATCAGGTTCTCGCGCGGTATATCGCCCGCTTCTTCCGGGCTGACCGTGACCGGAAAATCCGTCAGAACGCCGGTTGTGATCGAAGCCTCAACCATCCGCTTCATCGCGCGCCCCAACAGGCACACGGATCGACCCGCAGCCTGCCCGGCTTCTGCCAGTGTCTTCACGCGCGCCACGTTCGAGGCAAACGTCGTTGCGATGACCATGCCCTTGGCCGCGCTCACCAGTTTTGTGATCTCTGGCCCAACTGTGATTTCAGACCGGCCGGCATGGGGCGAAAACACATTCGTTGAATCGCAAACCAAAGCCTTCACACCGTCTTTGGCAATCCCTGCCCACAACTCAGGATCCCAAGCCTCCCCGACAAGCGGCGTCTTATCCAGCTTGAAATCACCCGTATGCACAATGCGGCCCGCAGGTGTGTCGATGACCAAAGACGAGCTTTCCGGGATCGAATGGCTGATCGGCGCAAAGCCGACCGTAAAGGGTCCAACTTTGGTTGTCGCGGGCCAGACGTCCACAACCTTGATCGCTTTCTCGTCGCCGCCATGTTCCGACAGCTTGCGCGCCGCATGGTGCGCGGTGAACTTGCGCGCATAAATCGGCGCGCGCAGCCGGTGCCAAAGATGCCCAACTGCACCGACGTGATCTTCGTGCGCGTGGGTGATGAACACACCCTCGATCCGATCCGCGCGCGCCTCAAGCCATTCGACATCCGCGAAAATCAGATCGACACCCGGCGAACCCTCCATCTCGGGGACAGTCACGCCAAGGTCCACAACGATCAGGCGGTCGTTGTCAGGCGCGCCCCATCCAGAGACATAGGCGTTCATCCCAATCTCGCCGGCACCGCCCAAAGGCAGGTAAATCAGCCGCTCGTTACTCATTGAATTTCCTTGTTAAAGCGATGGATCACGGTCAACCCGTGCATCGTCAAATCTGCTTCGATAACATCGAACAACGCGTCACCCTGCGCAAATAGCGGGGCCAATCCTCCGGTGCCGATCACCTTCATTGGCGCGCCGTATTCTGCCTTGATCCGTGCTGTAATGCCTTCGATGAGGCCCGTATAGCCCCAGAACACCCCGGATTGAATGCATTCCACCGTATTGGTGCCAATGACCTTCTCGGGTTGCGTAATGTCCACATGCGGCAAGGCGGCAGCGCCCGCGGCAAGTGCCTCCAGCGACAGATTCACGCCGGGCGAAATCACACCGCCCACATAAGCCCCGTCTGCCGCTACAACGTCAAAATTTGTGGCCGTGCCGAAATCCACCACAACCACGTCCCCCCCGTGGCGATCAAATGCCCCGGCGGCATTTGCCAAACGGTCCGGCCCCGGTCGTACACCCTCGTCGACGCGCGGCGGCACAGGAAGTCGGCATTCGGGCTTGCCCACCACCAAAGGGCGGCAGCCGAAATAGCGGTCACACAGCACGCGCAGATTGAACACAACACGCGGCACAGTCGACGAAATCACCACCTCGTCGATCACAACATCCCCAAGTCCCTGCGCCGCCATCAAAGTCGACAACCAGACGTAATACTGATCTGCCGTGCGCTGATGTTCGGTCGAAGCCCGCCACGTCCCGAGAAAGCCCGCTCCATCCCAGATGGAAAAAACCGTGTTCGTATTGCCAGTGTCGATACAGAGGAGCATCTGCGCCCTCCCTTCTTAAAAATATACGTCCGCCGCCGGGATCGTGACCCGACCTGTCGCCGTTTCAAGTACAAGGTGTCCCGACGCATCCACGGTGTCAAAGGTGCCGGTGACCTCGCCCCTTGCAGTGCGCGCCGTTATCACCTCGCCCAGTCGGGCAGCATTCCGAAGCCACTTCTCGCGGATATGGGCAAAGCCGAATTCCTGAAACAACCGTTCTTCCGTGGCAAAATTCGAGGCCAATAGCGACAAAAACTCATCCTGATCCGTGGCTTCACCGCCCTCCCCCTCAAGGGAAACAGCCGGAAAGTCGGTGCGTCCAATGTCCGCGGGCACGGTCTTAAGGTTCACCCCGATGCCAACGGAGAGCCAGTCAATCACACCGCCCCGTCCCGTGCTTTCCAGCAAAATACCGGCAACTTTTCCGCCATTCAACAAGACATCATTGGGCCATTTCAACGACAGTTTGTCCCTGTCGATTTTCAACGCCAACGCCTCGAACAAAGCATTCGCCGCCGAAAAGGACCGAAGCGCCGCGGTGCCCGGATTGCCGCCCGGCTTCATTACATAGGTCGCTGCAAAATTACCTG